>NZ_JAMPKC010000029.1:0-56493 GCF_039961975.1 Trichocoleus sp. DQ-A3
TGGTCTTGGCTCAACAGCCGCATCCGCAAACAACTCGACCAGTTTAATTGTTTGCGAGATGCAATCGAGCATGTCTTATGCTTGTCGTCCTAATTACCTTGGCGATTGCTATACTACAAAAATCCCCTGTTTGGGAATTGGTAGCTGAGAAAAAGTTTTAAGTTTTGAATTTTAAATTAAAGAACTCTCTTCAACTCAAAACTCAAAACTCTCATTACCAATCACCCATTTAAAAAGAGTCCCGACTAGCACTCCGCTTAAGCCAGTCCTGACCCAGCTGAATCGTCACATCCGAAACCAGGTTGCCAGTGCTTTCAACCCGCACTTCCCCGAATCCTAGCGAACGGTAGATGGCTTTGGCACTATTTCCATCTCCCTGTTGAGCCACTACGTGCGTTACCCGCAACGGTTCGGGCCACGGGTCGTCAACGTAGACATTCCGGTAGCCAGCATTCCTTAGCGTGTTGATTAAAGATTGGACAGCCTTCATATCACCTGTACTATCTTGAATCGCTACCCGGATATACGCTGGGTCAGTTGCTTCACCACCGTCCAATCCCTGGTCAAAATGCTGCGCCATCATCGTCTGGATGCGGCGGCGATTTGGCACCCAGTAACTTACCTCATGATGCCCACTGCCACTAAAGTCACCCGGTACCATTAACATTTGCACTTGGGAACGGTCGGTCTTAACACCATAGCCAACCAGGGCCAATAACTCCTCAACCGTCAAGTTGGTGTCAATATGCGACTGAATAACCGAAAGAATCTTCGGCATTCTCGCTAAAGTGGTTGGATTCAGTGCTTGTTCCATCAGTGCCCGCATTACCATTTGCTGCCGCTGAATCCGACCGATGTCGCCATACTTGTCATAGCGGAAGCGCAGCAATTGCAGCACTTGATTGCCATTGAGATGTTGTTTTCCTGCTTTCAGGTTGATGTACAGGTGCTGGCTATCATCTCGATATTTCATATCCCTGGGGACATAGACGGTAACGCCACCCAAGGCGTCCACCAGCTTTTCTACCCCCTGAACGTTTATTCGGATGTAGCGATCGATTCCCACGCCGCTGAGGAGTTCGCTGGTTGCCTTAGCACTGAGGGCTGGTCCCCCCTCAAGATTCGCTGCATTAATCTTGGTAACGCCGACGCCCTCCACAAAGGTGCGGGTATCCCGTGGGATTGATAAAGCCGCGATTTTTTGCGCCTCCGGGTCAAACCGCAGCAAGAGCATGGTATCTGATAGACCCTCGAAGGAGTTTACCAGGGCGTGGTATCCCAGATTTTTCGTTTCAGGAGGAGGGTTATCCAGGTCGGAGGAGATGACCTTGATTCCCATGACTAAGATATTTACCGGGCGGGTCAGTTCTGGCAATCGCATACTGGTGCGGGAAATGCGATCGCCATCAAACACCGCAGCTTCTTCCGGACTTAGCTGGCTTTGCAGCAACGGCGTACTGGAAAAAGACACGGCTAACAAAGCTCCCGCAGTTGCTGACAGCATTGCCACCCCAGTCAAGCCCAACCCAAGCCAAAGCCAGTTCACCTGGTTTCGTTTTTGAACAGGTCTTTTCTTGACGGGCTGATTGGATGTTTGCCCCCACGGGCGTTTTTCAGGAATTTTTCGGGCTGACACTGGCTTCCTCACACACGCAAAAAAGATAACACGAATTTGTGTTCAAGGTAGGGGCGCGGAATCTGGCAATCTGGAGCTGGGACGTTTATTTCTAACAAAATCCGTCCTTAAGAAGGATTGCACTAGAACACTCATAGCAGTTTTTCTACCGATTTACTGCAAAATCAGGCAAACACTGGCAAGAGTTTAACCTCATTTCGATAGAGATGCGTAGGCTATAGGGGGAACCAGCTATCAAGTGCATAGGCCGAATCTTCATTCAACCTTCCCCATTCCTTACTTTTGTTCAAGGAAAGCATCCGGATACAAATGGGTTGCACTGGTAACTCCGGTTGCTTTCTTTGAAAAAATACTGTGTGCCTACAACCTCTCTTGCCTCGTCCCAAGCTGAGGTGAACCAATACACGCTCGTTTAGGATAAGTGTTTGCGAACGACTCCCTCCGCAAGCCCGCTAACACCCGGAATACGTACAGACTTCCGTTGCCACAGACGCACCATCAACCATAAGCTGACCAAAAAATAACCCGATGTCAATAGACCATTGATAAATAACAAACGCAAGGTTAAAGTTTCTGAAGCTTGTGCAACTCCAGCCCCCAATAAACCGTATGCCAACAGCCAACCGAGAGCCAGCGTCACCGACAGCCTACTCACGGTTTGTTGTTGCCGGTCGCTATCACGTCGGTATAACGTCCAGAGGGCTGGGAAAAAGCCAACTACAGGAATCAAATAGATAAACAGTTGGTAAAGTGGGGTTTCCAACCTGTCCCTCTTGATGTCTTGATTTTCAAACGGGTCAATGTCTTTCATTTTGGTTCCACAATAGACCCCATAAATAGAACGGTTCCAGTTTGATTATCCCGAATACAAGCGAAAAACGGGCGGTTAACAATCATCTCGAAGGGTTCCTCTGGCATCGGTGCAGATGTTGTCATTACTCCGACGGCAGTGACTGCGGCTGCTTCGGTTCCTGCTTCGTTCACTTCCACAAAGGTTTTGTGCTTGACTTGATTGAGCTGGAGTGGAATGGAACTCATCTGAGTAAAATTAGCATTTGAGTCGAAAGCGACTTCCATACCCAGCGCTTTGAGAGCGTCGTTGAGTTCTATGTCGTAGTCCATTTTGAAGCGAGGCATCTGGATGAATCCCGGTTTCGTTTTGAATTGAGTCATCCATTCCTCCCAGTTTTCAGTATTTAGCTGCTGGTAAAAATTTGTAAGTTTAAAATTTTCTTTTGGTAGAAAAACATATAAGCTAAGTTTTCCTTTTCCGTAGGGTAGACTAATGGCTTGAAACTGGTCGTTTTCGTAGTATTTATATTTATCCCTTTGAGACATCATTGGGTGTTGTTTCTGAGTTCCATCGGAAAGGTAGAACGGTTCAGTTGTTGTTTGCTTCTGGTCAAATTTCTTTTTCCAAGTCCCTTTGAAGTAAAGAGCGTTGATCAAAAATAACACTTGATCGGGTGGAATTTCGTTGACGATTGAATTGATTTTACCGCGAGTATTTTGTTTTACCCAGTTATTAATGTCAGATATAGCGCTGGGTTTTCTAAAGTCTAGTTCTGCAATTTGCGCCTGATAAAATTGGCGATTTTTTTGAAGAAAATCTGGGTTAAAAGAGACGCCTTTCTTTGCCCAAAGAGAGTTGGCAATGGTGAGCTGCACTTGGGGGTCTGGATTTTCTAAGAGCGCTTTCAAGGCGTCATTGGATTGATTGACTTCTTGTAGGCTTAATCCTTGCAATTCCAAGGTTTTTGCCATTGCTTGTTGAGTATCGCCGCTAGCACCGTTGTAGGTCATCGAGAGTGCGATCGCTACACTAGAAGGCGAGACAAAAATATTCTTGCCGCTGTCCTCTTTTAAAATTTCCTTGAAGAGTTTGAACCCAAATTTTGTATTCGCCGCAACCAGTCTCGAATCCACGGTTTTCTTCTGGCGCTGACTGATGGTAGGAGAGGTTCCAGGCTGCCTGGGTTCGCCCATTGCAGCCTGCGGATTTTTGACCATCGACCATCCCAGTAAACCGAATAGGATGATACTGACTGATGCGATCGCTACCATTAAACTGAACATTGGTCGCTTCATATAGCTGTTTATATTGCCGTAACATTTCTTTTCTAGAATGACGGCTAACAGCCAGGGACGTTCCACTGGTTACGGTTTTGGCAACTGATACCAATTTACTATTTTGATGTCACATTTGCGATCGCCCCAACCCCCCTTCAAAAGGGGGGCAATAGACGTATTTGTGGCAGACATAAAGTGAAATGGTATGAACTGGATCGAAGAAGGTTTAAGGAGCGTGTCTATAGAAGGCGCGATATTTTGTTAAACGCACCCCTATATTCTTCAATCTCAAATCGCGATTTTATGTTTAATTTTTCCCTTTGAGTAGCTCTTTCGCCGGTACCGTCCACCAAGCTAAGGCATAGGCTTGAGTATTTTCATTGAATTTCTGACGATATTGGACGCGAATTTTGTAGCGACCCGTGGCAGGAATTTCCTGAAAAATGTGTTCTACACTATCAACATCGCTTTCCGAAGACCAGATACTCTTGCTGATATCATTATCTTCGGCTCGCATCAGGTAGATATCGAGATTGTTTAAGCCGCGATCGCTAAAACTTTCCCCGACATCAAACTGCTTGTTGTTATTTTGATCTTGTAACTCCACGCGCCTATCCCAGGCGAGCGTAATCGAGGCAAAACTCCCTTGCTGCAATGGTTGGTTCAAGACATAATCCTGAAATGCAGACTCCTTCACTGTGCGGTAATCCCAACCGACCAACGGCACCGGCTTTTCAGAATTCCACTGACCGGGACTAAATTGCTGGTAAGCCCGAAAAGTATTCATCTGTCCGGTACCCATTTGGAAGTCTAATGGGATTTTTCGGTCTTTGTAAGCATCGGAGGCTAACCAGTCGCGGTTATCTTTGGTCAAAATTGTGCGACTCATCGCTTGGCGCAGTCCATCACCAGTGTCTTTGATTTTTTCTGCGGAGTTCAGCAGCACAGCTTTCATAACTTCATGACGACGGGCGTCTGGAGTCCAGTTGGGCTGTTGTGTTCGCAGTTGGCGATCGCTATATTCTTGTAATAACGCGACAGACGCGGTGACATGGGGAGCCGCAAAACTCGTTCCAGTGACACGAGTTTCCTTACCCTTAATATCTAATACCTCGATCTGGCTACCGGGTGCTACTAAACTAATCGAGCGACGGGGGCCAACATTAATTTCCCGGTCAAGCAGACGCTTCGCAATCCCGATAGGCGCAGCGCTCAAGTTTGCAAAATCTACTTTCGTAAAAATTCCCTCGCGGCGCGTTGTGTAAGCAACATTGACGCCATTATAGTTATCGGTGGGAATCGGAATCCCCCCAGTCCCTTGATTCCCCGCTACTACATAAAGCGAGTCGTGGACGCGAGCCGACCAGTCAATACACTGGGTTAGTAGAGCGTTGCCATCCAGAATCGGGTTCGGTCGAGAATCTCGCTCCAGAGACTCTCCAAAACTAAAGTTAATTGCCCGAACATCGCCCCCATTTTGCATTGCTACATACTGCGTGGATAAGCACTCTTCCGGTTGACCTGTTTTTTGCGGTGCGCCAACAGCTGAAGCATACAGTCGTGCCTGCGGTGCCACTCCGGGGAAACCTTTATCCGAGCTAATCATCACGCTTGCTACCATTGCTGCGTGCCCATCAACATTACTATCAGCTTTGGCTGGGGCATCTCGATAAAAGACTCGGATCAAGGAGAAGGCTCGATTCCGGGAAACCGCTTTATCCAAACCAAATTGTCCCGGTCTTCCAATCTCCACTTGACCGATAGCAATCTTACGACCCAATAAGTTATAAGGAGCAGCGTGTAGCCTTTGGGCATCAATGCCCGCTTCTCCTAGTGATGAGGTTTCGTTAGCTAGAGAGGAAGGAGCGGTTAACGCGGTAATTCCCAGCCCCCAAACAAGCCATGTTAGTTTTTTAAAAATCTGCTGGTGAGCCACGCAAGCTTCTCCACTGAAGTTTTGAAGGTTGAAGGTTGAAGGTTGAAAATCTTAGTTTCAAGGTTGAAGGTTAGAGATTGAAGGTTAAATTCACACTTCATCGTTCATACTTCATACTTTTTTAAGGCTTGCCACGTCTTTTGTTAAACTGAATACCAGACGAGGACGCAAGAGAGTATAAATAACCATGACCCAAACGCCATCCCAGAAGCCGATTGTTATCGCTCCATCAATCCTATCAGCTGACTTCAGTCGATTGGGAGAGGAAATTCAGGCGGTGGATGCCGCCGGTGCAGATTGGATTCACGTTGATGTGATGGATGGTCGCTTTGTTCCGAATATTACAATTGGCCCGCTGATTGTAGAAGCGATTCGTCCTGTTACCCAAAAGCCACTGGATGTCCACTTGATGATTGTGGAACCAGAAAAGTATGTCGCAGATTTTGCGAAGGCGGGGGCAGATCATATCTACGTTCATGCAGAACACAACGCTTCACCGCATCTGCACCGGACTCTAGGACAAATCAAGGAACTGGGTAAAAAGGCGGGTGTCGTTCTCAATCCTTCTACTCCTTTGGATTTGATTGAGTATGTGCTGGAGATTTGCGATCTGGTATTAATTATGAGCGTTAACCCCGGTTTCGGCGGTCAAAGTTTTATCCCAGAGATGGTGCCGAAAATCCGGAAGTTGCGTCAAATGTGCGATGAACGCGGTCTTGACCCTTGGATTGAAGTGGATGGCGGACTAAAAGTAGATAATACCTGGCAGGTTTTGGAAGCAGGAGCGAATGCAATTGTTGCTGGTTCTGCTGTGTTTAAGGCGAAGGATTATGCACAGGCAATTGAAGGGATTCGCAATAGTAAGCGTCCTTCACCAGAATTAGCGACTGTGTAGAAAGAATTTAATAATTTGCCTGTAGAGACGCGATGAATCGCATTCCTACTAGATGAAAAAAGCCTGCGATCGCGGGCTTTTTTGTTGTTAGATGCACAAGGCGATCGCATCCTCCCCCTGTATGCCAAAAGGTATCTTGTAAGTTAAGACAGGGATGATGACAATCAATCCCCGCCGCTCGTAATTTCAGGTGAAGCTAATGTCACACAGTAAAGACGAATTACCGGATTTAAAAGCTGCGGTCGAGAACCTTACAGAACAGATTAGTAATCCCCAAAGCTTTGTAGTTTCTGTAAAAAGGGACAGTTCCGACATCAAGGAGTTCCACACCAAAATGGCTCATGTGGCTGATGCGCTTGAGAGTCGGTTGGGTGAGATGGAAATCAACATTCTAGGTGCAGCCCGTGACGAAATGGGTGATTGGGCTGATAGGCTTGAGAGTCGGCTGGATAATATGGAAAAAAATATCATCCGCGAGGTCGGCGATCTGCATACCACAGTAACGGAAGTAAATAACAAACTTGATGAACTAATTGCCAAGTTAGACAAAGGGCTGGAGCCTGCCAAGTTAGACAAAGGGCTGGAGCCGCATCAATCTTGGCGATGCGTACAGATGCTCAGTCATTCCGATTATGTTTACTCCTTCGCCTTTAGCCCAGATGGGCAGCTACTCGCTAGTGGTGGTTACATGACTATCAAACTGTGGCATCCGGGTACAGGGGAAGAAATCCGCACTCTCCTCACTGGTCATTCCAATTATGTTTCTTCCGTCGCCTTTAGCCCGGACGGGCAGATACTTGCTAGTAGTGGCCGGGGGGACACGACTATCAAACTGTGGCATCCGGGTACAGGGGAAGAAATCCGCACTCTTAGTGGTCATTCCAACTGTGTTAATTCCTTCGCCTTTAGCCCAGATGGGCAGCTACTCGCTAGTGGCAGTGATGACAAGACTATCAAACTTTGGCATCCGGGTACGGGCGAAGAAATCCGCACTCTCAGTGGTCATTCCGATTATGTTTACTCCTTCGCCTTTAGCCCGGATGGGCAGCTACTCGCTAGTGGCAGTTGGGACACTATCAAACTGTGGCATCCGGGTACGGGCGAAGAAATCTGCACTTTCAGTGGTCATTCCAACTGTGTTAATTCCGTCGCCTTTAGCCCGGATGGGCAGCTACTTGCTAGTGGCAGTGAAGACAAGACTATCAAACTTTGGCATTCGGGTACGGGCGAAGAAATCTGCACTCTCAGTGGTCATTCCAACTGTGTTAATTCCGTCGCCTTCAGCCCGGATGGGCTGATACTGGCGAGTTGCAGTGGGGACAACACTATCAAGATTTGGCGGCGGGATTGAGGCAGGTAAAAGAAACAGAAAAGAGTTTGTTTTGATTTAGCGTGACATGAAAGGGAAAGTGCATTATGGCTAAATAAATTGTAGAGATGTTGGCAGTACTCTTTTCAATGAAAATCAGCCCAAAAAACCGAACATCTCAGTTAGTCACCACCTAACTAACATCTAGTAAACACATTGAATTTCTTAAAGTACTAAGTTTTTAAGCCGAAAAAGGCGCTCCAGTTAAATTAGAGCGCCTTTTTTTGTCTATTGCTGTCTAACAGTAACGGATTCTAGTGCCTGCGACCGCCGAGCCACTTAGCTGCCATGATGCCAAATACAGCGGCAACCACTGGATTGCTCAGAAACTTCATGATAGCTGGTTTATCAGCTAATACATCTTGAAAGATGTCAGGATGAGTGTGATAGGTAAAGGTAGCCAGTTTGCTAACATCATCTGCACTCATGCGGCTGGGGTGATGCGTGGAGAGACTTAATTGTTGCTCCAACTGGCGGTCATTGAGTCCTCTTTCCTTTAACCGCTTGAAGAACTCCCGCGCCACATCATCCCGTTCGCTGGGTTGAATTTGCGCGATCGCTTTTTGGAGTTCTGGCTCCATCTGGCTGACGGGAATACTGTCTGGATGTAGAGACTTCCCAAACAGTTGACGGCGTTCGTCTCTAGAAGAACGTTGAGCAAAGTCATCAAAATTTTGATAGTCGCTGCTAGGATCGCTTGGAGCGTCCTGCATCATTTCGGAGTCACCACCAGCCAAATCATTCATGATTTGACGCTTATATTGTTCGCTGCTGGTCATTTTCTTATCTCCTGATTCAAAAGCTAAAAGAAAAAATCGTAAATTCTGGGTAGAGAGGGGATTCACCCCATCTCTACAAATGCACCTTCTAAAGTAGTTAAAGCTAGATGAGTTTCCCCAGCTTTCACCGATTTCCCCTTAGTTAAACTAAGCGCCTTGATACTGAATTTGTTTTGACTGCTCATCATATTTGGCTGTCAAAATCAGTTTTTTATCTGGCGCATACATCAAAATGGTTAAATCTTGGTTGGGAAAATTCTTGTGGAATCCTTGAGCTAAAGAGCTTGCTAAACTTTTGACTTCATTTGGACGGACTTGGGGCGTAATGACAACTCCCAATTTGTTGTTATCACGGACGTAGGCATCCTTGACTAATCCTTTCGCTGTCTGGACTACCCAGTTACCAAATTCTTGACCGGCGGCAGTGCTACCGCGTTCCAACTGTTGATATGCGACAATGCTGTTAGCACCGCTACTCGCACCCGGTAGAGCTTTCGGTTGAGTTGCTTGGCTGGCTCCACTACAAGCTGTAGCTGTAGAGAGGAACAGAACCAAGACTAAAGCCGTAAAAATTTTCCGAAATTGCTGAAGAAAATTCACCTCAGTCTCCTATTAAACTTGTCTTTACAAGACAGAATCAGGGTGTTACCTGTCTGTGGTATTGGCTGCATTAAATAAGGGAGAAGGTCTAGATGAATCTTTTCAGTAACTAGACCTCCAAAGTCAAGTATTAGGCGTTATCAACCAAATCTTTTGCCTTATCTTTCACATCTTCTTTGGTGTGACTTACTTGGGCTTCAGCTTGCTTGGCTTTTCCTTCAGCTTTATCTTCTGGATCGCCAGTTATATTGCCGAGCGCTTCTTGGGCTTTGCCTTCGATATTTTTGCCGGTTGCTTTAGCTCTATCTTCAACGCTCATTTTTTTCTCCTAATCTTTCAAACAGTTTTTAATTTAGAAGATGCGTTAAATTTGCGTTATTGCCGCAGTCTTCTTTTGCTTCTATGTATTCAATGTATCTAGTTTTGTTTACACAGCCTTCTGCCCCCAGACAGAAAAAATGGGGATCGCTATTATTACTCTTTACCTATGCTCAAAGAATGAGTATTTCCTACGGCTAAAGGTAGATGATAATTTAAAAAAATTCTTAATTTTTACAATAGGAAATCTTGTCTCGGCTAAAAACGTGGGATCATTATCCCATTCATAAGTTCCCTTCAACAGCTTTCTCGAACCTTTGCAATGGAAGCACCCCTGCACCGCTAGAAACAAGCGGCTTTTCAAAGTTGTAGAGGGAGTGCTAATCAAGTAAAGGGGGAGAAGTAATTTAGTCCAAAGTGCGACTAAAGTGAGGTTGCAAAAAACTTGCATGACACAATTTCATTTGCAAGCAATGTTGAAGCCAATAAACGAATCAGCGATCGCTTTACCGCTCGAATACAAAAGATAAGAATTGTCAATATTTGTTAAAACAATTATGCTGTTGGCGATAAACGTGCATAACAGTGACAAGTTAGGATTTATTTCTGGCGATCGCTTAGATGAGCAAGGCATAGAAGAGGGCAAATGGCTAGGATGAGAGAGGCTAGATATCTGGTAATGTGCCGATCAAGCTCCAGGCACGAAAAACAATTTTCTTAAAGCTTCTTAAAACTGTATGACGCAATTTTGTCTGCAAGCTCCCTTTCAACCGACGGGCGATCAGCCGAATGCGATCGCGCAACTCACAAAAGGAGTCCAAAAAGGCGATCGCTTTCAAACCCTACTGGGAGCGACGGGAACGGGCAAGACATTCTCAGTAGCAGCGGTTATTGAAAATGTCGGCAGACCCACGCTGGTGCTGGCGCACAACAAAACGCTCGCCGCTCAATTGTGTAACGAATTGCGGGAGTTCTTTCCCCCAAACGCGGTGGAGTATTTCGTCAGTTACTACGACTACTATCAGCCAGAAGCGTATATTCCCGTCACCGACACTTATATCGAGAAAAGTGCCGCAATTAACGACGAAATTGATATGTTGCGACACTCAGCCACGCGATCGCTTTTTGAGCGGCGCGATGTCATTGTCGTGGCTTCCATTAGCTGTATTTATGGTTTGGGAATTCCCTCGGAATATCTCAAAGCCGCGATTCCCCTAAAGATGGGGCGAGAAGTAAATCAACGCGAGTTGCTGCGAGATTTAGCTTCCGTGCAGTATAGCCGCAACGATGTAGAAATGGGGCGAGGAAAGTTCCGAGTTCGGGGCGATGTGCTGGAAATTGGCCCTGCTTACGAAGATCGGATTATTCGCGTAGAATTTTTTGGAGATGAAATTGACGCCATTCGCTACGTTGACCCCGTAACTGGCGAAATTCTTCAGAGTATGGACGCCGTAAATGTGTACCCAGCGCGTCACTTTGTCACCCCAGAAGATCGGCTAGAAGCCGCTTGTAATGACATTGAACAGGAACTTAAAGATCGGCTAGAAGAATTAGAAAAAGCCGGGAAATTACTAGAGGCGCAACGACTCGATCAGCGCACTCGCTACGATTTGGAAATGTTGCGGGAAGTCGGATATTGCAACGGCGTTGAGAACTACTCCCGACATTTAGCAGGACGGCGTGCGGGAGAACCGCCAGAGTCCTTGATTGATTATTTTCCCAAAGATTGGCTGTTGGTGGTGGATGAATCTCACGTCAGCGTCCCCCAAATCCGGGGAATGTACAATGGCGACCAAGCACGAAAAAAAGTGCTGATTGAACATGGTTTTCGCCTCCCCAGTGCGGCTGATAACCGTCCTCTGAAGTCAGAAGAGTTCTGGGAGAAGGTAAATCAGTGTATTTTTGTTTCTGCAACTCCCGGTAACTGGGAGATAGAACAGTCAGAGGATCGAATTGTACAACAGGTAATCCGTCCGACTGGCGTACTCGATCCAGAAATTTTTGTGCGTCCCACGGAAGGACAAATTGACGACTTGTTAGGTGAGATTAAAGACAGGATTGACAAGCGAGAACGGGTGCTAGTTACTACCTTAACTAAGCGCATGGCGGAGGATTTGACAGAATATTTACAAGAACGAGGAATTCGAGTCCGCTATCTGCACTCAGAAATTAACTCGATTGAGCGAATTGAAATCTTGCAAGAGTTGCGCGAGGGTAATTTCGATGTGCTAATTGGGGTTAACTTGCTCCGAGAAGGGTTGGATTTGCCGGAAGTTTCTCTGGTGGCAATTTTGGATGCAGATAAAGAAGGTTTCTTACGCGCAGAGCGATCGCTTATTCAAACGATTGGTCGTGCGGCTCGTCACGTCCGGGGTCAAGCGATCCTCTATGCTGATAATCTCACCGATAGCATGATCAAAGCGATTGACGAAACCGATCGGCGGCGGGGGATTCAGATGGCATATAACAAGATGCACAACATTACACCCCAACCGATTATCAAAAAAGTCAATAACTCAATTTTGGCTTACCTAGATGTTTCGCGGCGGCTGAATTCTCAACAGTTGGAAGAAATTTACGAACAGGCGGACGATTTGCCTTTAGAGAATATTCCAGAGTTGATTACCCAACTGGAAGCGCAGATGAAGGAAGCAGCAAAGAATTTGCAGTTTGAAGAAGCGGCAAAATACCGCGATCGCATCAAGCATCTGCGAGATAAATTACTCGGTCATTAAAAACGCTCAAGCGCCTCTCCTTTCTTACTTTGCGTCCTTCGCGTCTAAGCACTTCGCGCAGGCTTCGCCAACGCGGTTCAAAAATTCAACAGCGATCGCACTTTGA
Organism: Trichocoleus sp. DQ-A3; assembly: GCF_039961975.1. Lineage (NCBI taxonomy): Bacteria > Bacillati > Cyanobacteriota > Cyanophyceae > Leptolyngbyales > Trichocoleusaceae > Trichocoleus > Trichocoleus sp. DQ-A3. The sequence goes on from NZ_JAMPKC010000029.1 coordinate 12,445, forward strand.
CTGGAAAAACAGGGTGAAGAGCGATCGCATCCATACACCAATCAGCCATCTGAAAGCCAAGTGCAATCTTCATAATTGAGTTCACCGACTCAGGCATCACCCGTGCAGCCTATGAACGCCATCACCAACGGCGTTGGCTTAGGATGGCTGATTGATCCAAAGACGAAGCAGGTAGAAATTTACCGTGTAGGGCAAGATGTAGAGGTGTTGGAGTTTCCTTTAACTCTATCTGGCGAGGATGTGCTACCTGGATTTGAGTTGGATTTGGATGAGGTATGGTGAAAGCTGATTTTTGGTAAGCGATCGCATCCAACCCGAATGGGATTCACTGCTAGAACATTGCTACACAGATGGCAATTCTCGGTACGAGCGGCACCACCTCATTAGTTCCGCATATTCCGGAAGGGCGCTAGATAAGGCATACCAAGGATTTCTGGAAAATTTAGCAAGCGCAATTTTTTGTCATCCCAGCTAATTCCCTCATCCAGAAATCATGCTCTCAAGGAAAATAAACCTTACCCTAAATTTCTACCTTTTGATTGTGGTGAATGGTACTGGCGATATCCGTACAATGTTGGCGATCGCTGTCTGAAACTTCACTGCCGCCAATGCAGTTAAACTTTATAAGAGGCGACTCTTACTTTGTCGTGCCCATCTCATAACCCCAACGTTCAGGGTGCCACGAGAAAACCTAGCGTCCCCTGCGGCTCGTGGAGCGTCAATCTGGCTTTGAATCGTCAAATGTCGATTTTTCTCCGGCATCTACCCACAGCCGAGTCATCTCCCCGCGTCATCAGCGGCTGACGACGATCTTCCAGATTAGGCAGTGCTGAAACCAGAAAAATTAAATTTGCATCTGCATCTTCGATCTTGTTTGCAAAGGGCAGAGCTTCTCGATAATGTTGGCAATTCGCGCAGTCCTAATTATGTTCGTGGGGTTGCGATTTCAACCAGTACTTCTGGGCATACTAAGAGTATAGAAGAGCATCATTAAGCTTAGGAATGTAACATATGCTTAATTACGATCGCGTATCTGAAAAAACTGCTCTGAAACCGATGTCTGTTGATTTTACTGTAGCCATTCCGACTTATAACGGGGAAGACCGTTTACCTGATGTCTTAGAGCGACTGCGATCGCAAATTCATACCGAGCAAATTGTCTGGGAAGTTTTAGTTGTTGATAATAACAGCTCAGACAATACCGCCAAAGTTGTTCGAGAATACCAAGCAAACTGGCCTTTCGCCTATCCTTTAAGATATTGTTTTGAACCCCAACAAGGACTTGCCTTTTCCCGTCAACGTGCAGTCCAAGAAGCCAGAGGTAAGTTGATTGGATTTCTTGATGACGATAATTTACCAACATCTACGTGGGTTGCAGCAGCATACACATTTGGGCAAAATCATCCGAAAGTTGGCGGTTATGGGAGCCGCATTTATGGTGACTTGCAAGGGACTCCTCCCAAAAATTTTGAAGAAATCGCTTGTCTGCTCGCTATTGCAGACAGGGGAACAAATGCTCTATGCTACGAACCCCACAAAAAGGTTCTACCACCTGGAGCTGGATTAGTTGTGCGTCGCCAAGTCTGGCTGGAAAGCGTGCCAAAAAATTTTATTCTTCACGGGCGAATTGGCGACAATATGCTGGCAGGAGAAGATTTAGAAGCGCTATTACATATTCAACAAGCTGGATGGGAAATTTGGTACAACCCTGAAATGTGTATTTACCATCGAATTCCCCACTGGCGCTTAGAGAAAGACTATTTAATCAAATTATGTCGCGGCATTGGTTTGAGCCGCCATCGGACTCGGATGCTAAGTTTCAAACCTTGGCAGCGACCCGCCGTTTTTTTTATGTATATGGTTAACGATTTACGTAAAATATTATTTCATCTCATCAAGTATAGATTTTCCTTGAAAGATGATATTGTAGCTGCTTGCCAAATGGAGCTTTTTACTAATAGCCTGATTAGCCCTTTTTATATTTGGAAAACCCGACTACGTACTTATAACATAAAAATTGATTAAATTCTGTGTAGAGAATTTGCCGTTTATATTGTAAATATTCTCAATATAAAAGCTTTACTTTCTCTTCATACAGGGAGTATTCGTCTCGCTTAAACTGGTCTTTAGCTGGATCAACAGTGAAAAATTTATGGAAGCGATCGCTCTAAAAGCCTAAGCTTTTCTTCCAATCAGTGCTGTTGATACCTCAAAAGGCATTCTCGTTGGCGATTCAAAAACCCTAGGAACTATCGGTAACTTTAATTCTCATACCGTATGAACAATATTACGACAGCAATTCCCTTTGTGGATCTTCAACTCCAACACCAGCCTCTTCAAACACAGATAGAGGAGGCAGTGCGGGGTACGATTCAACGGGGAGATTTTATATTAGGTCAGGCTGTAGCTGACTTTGAGGCGGCGTTTGCCAGTGCCTGTGGTGTAGCTTATGGCATTGGAGTCGCTTCGGGAACAGATGCGCTAGCGCTCGGATTAGAAGCCTGTGGTATTGGTGCCGGGGATGAGGTCATTTTACCCACCAATACCTTCATCGCCACTCTGATCGGCGTTGTCCACGCTGGTGCCACACCGATTTTAGTCGATTGCGATCCTCAAACTGCGCTAATTGACTTTACAGCCGCCGAAAAAGCAGTCACAGCCAAAACCAAAGCGATCGTTCCAGTGCATCTGTATGGGCAAATGGTTTCGCCCCGTCAACTTTTGGACTTTGCCAGCACCCACAACCTGATTGTATTTGAAGACGCGGCTCAGGCTCACCTAGCACAGCGAGAAGGTTATCGTGCCGGTTCTATTGGTAAAGCAGCAGCTTTTAGCTTCTATCCCAGTAAAAATTTGGGTGCCATAGGAGATGGAGGCATGGTCATCACCAATGATGAAGCAGTAGCGAAGAAAATGCGATCGCTCCGCAATTACGGGTGTTCCCGTAAGTATTACCACACCGAACCCGGTACCAATAGCCGACTTGATACCCTGCAAGCCGCTGTCCTCAACATCAAACTCCCTCATCTTGCCGACTGGAACCACTCACGTAACCAAGCAGCCCAGCAGTACGACGCCTTATTGAAGCCGCTGGCAAACTCTGGAATTTTCCCCATCCAAAACCAAAGTGGCAACGGTCACATTTATCACCTTTATGTTGTTCGTGTCACTGAAGCTTGTCCCCTCGACCGGCAGACGATTCAAGACAAACTAGCGGCTGTTGGTATTCAAACCGGCATCCACTACCCCATTCCCTGTCATCTTCAACCCGCCTTCGAGAATCTCGGCTATCAAGCCGGAGACTTCCCCCAAGCCGAAGCTCTAGCACTGGAAATTTTATCCTTACCGATGTATCCAGGCTTAAGCGATACCCAAGTCCATCAGGTCATTGATACTTTGCAAACCTTGTGTGTGAGAACCTGATGAATTTTCAATGTAAAAAACGCTAAGAATAATGATTCTAACTTTGCGCTTAGCTTTAAAAAAGCTTAGAAAATTAAGGTCAAACTATGCATTTTGAGCGAAAGATTCCGATTGCCATTGAGCGTTACTTGCTAGAAGGAACCATTGTTGCTTTGCTGGTGATTCTGTATGCTCCACTGTTATGGCACTGGTACGATGGCTGGTTGAACAAAAATATCAGTATTGAACATGAATATTACAGCCACGGTTTAATTGGGTTGCCTTTTGCCGCCTATATAACCTGGTCAAATCGACAACAATGGCGTCAGTTACCAGATACAAGTCATCCACTAGGCGCAGCCTTGCTAGCCTTGGGCGGAGTATTTTATCTCAGCGGCATTACTGACCTGATAAATTTATCCTTTCCTGCTGTATTAGCTGGACTTTGTCTGTGGCTGAAAGGAGTTCCTGGCTTCAAACTTCAAGGCTTTCCTTTGTTACTCGTATTTTTGGCAACGCCGACCCAAATTCCTTACTTACTAGCTCCCTATACCTTGCCCCTCCAGCGATTCATTGCTGCAACAGCTGGTTTCATCCTGACTCAGTTCGGGATGAATGTTACTGTCAACCAGATTTACTTATTCGTAGGCGGACGAATTGTAGAAGTTGCGCCTTTCTGCGCTGGACTTAAGATGTTATTCACCAGTCTTTATGTAACCTTGATGTTGCTTTACTGGACGGGTGCTTGGGCATCTCGTACGAAGACGATTTTGTTAGTCGTCGGTGCAGTAGTCATTAGCGTTACTGGTAATATCGTCCGCAATACGCTGCTAACTTTCTTTCATGGTACTGGCCAAGAAAAAACTTTTGATTGGCTGCACGAAGGCTGGGGCGGTGATGTTTATTCTGCCTGTATGTTGGGGTTAATTGTGCTTCTACTCAATGCGATCGATCGATATATTTCAGATGAGCCTCAGAAGGATGAAGCATGAAACTGCCCAAGAAATTGCAGCGCTTTCAATTTTCTAAAGTCGTCTTACTGAGTTTTCTTGTCGGACTGATGGCAATTGGCGCAGTTCCTAGTTACTTGACAGGACGCTGGTCTTGGGCAAATCCCCCACGAGTGACCAACCTCCAACAACTCAAAAATATACGGCAGGCTGGTCTATCGCTTCCCGGCTGGCAGACTCAACAACAGGATACCGTAACGATTGGCGGTCATAAATGGTCGATTCAGGAACTCCAGCAGGATGAAAAAACCCAGGTAACTTTGCTGCTTTTGCCTCAAGAAGATCGCAAGGCTCAACCAGAGGTTGAGTGGATGGATATTAATGGGTTTAAAGAGTGGCAGACCGATCAAGAGCAGCGGTTGCAGTTTAAGGTTGAAACTCAAGCACAAACGGGAACCCAAAACACTACAGAATCTGGAACTTCTGCTACACGTCCGACATCTTCCGATGTTAAAGCTCGTTTCTTTCGCGGTTGGACTCGGCAGCAGACCTTCGCCGTGCTTCAGTGGTACGCTTGGCCTGGAGGAGGCAATCCGTCTCCTAGTGGTTGGTTCTGGGCGGATCAAATGGCTCAATTGCACCGTCGCCGCTTGCCTTGGGTTGCTGTTAGCATCTTGATACCGATGGAGCCTTTGGCTGAGGTTGACACAGCTCTACCACTGGCTAAATCGCTCGGTCAAACGGTTCAAGCTGCTTTGATGAAAGAGTTATGAGTTGAGAGTGGGAGGAGAAATTTGCTTGACTCGCTTGGATTTGAAGAATGAATTTACTGATAACTACACTCTGTGCAATCTGTGCAACTTTTTGAGAATTGTCACCCTTGATGCAACCCGGTGGAGTTTAGAAGCCAAACGGCTTTCTAACGGGTAGAAGTTTATCGCATCTTGATCCAAGGATGTTGGAAGGGAACCTAAAGCTCCATAAGGGTTTTAGGATTTGCAATCGTGCCAGTCTAAAACATCACGGGATGAATTTCTGGGGAGGAACTTCAAGACGCGATCGCTTTGTTGTGAATGCAAAGAAAGTTGCACAGTAAGTTATAACTGATAAATTTGATGATCGGTTCCCTAAGGTCTTAGTGAATATACTTATGTCTCGCACTTCTGGAGGCCGGTTCCACCGCTTCGCCGCCTTCTTTCTCTTCACTCTCCACACCACTGTCTACACGTTGCCGAGTAGTGTCCTACTCTGGATGCTACACTCAGGGACTTTTGCTGGTAGAGGGATGAGTCAAGCTTTACCCACCTTACCCAACTCGGTTGCGCCTCCCCTCCCGCCTCCACCTCCTCTCCCTAACACCAACGAGAACATACAATCGCCGGTGGTGATTCCAGCAGCAGCTCCTATCGATCCCACCAGTCCACCACCACCGCTGGGTTATCCACCGCCTCAGCTGTTTGAGGGACAGCCGACCCAGTTTAATAATCGCTACCTGCTGGGAACGGGAGATACGATTTCGGCGTTGGTTGAGCGTTTTCCAGACTTGAGTTTTCAAAGCGTCATTGACGCGGAAGGAAACATCGTGGCACCCCTATTAGGGAAAATATCTGTACTGGGTCTGACTCTGGAAGAAGCCCAGGAAAAAATTCGCTTGGGATTAAACCGCTTTGTCATCGATCCCGCTGTCACTGTAACGCTGGCAGGTCAACGTCCAGCCCAAGTTACTATCAGCGGCGAAGTCGTTAGACCTGGTTTTTACACCCTGGCTCCTGGCGCTCAACTTTCTGCGGCATTGCTAATCGCTGGTGGCAGCACTAATCTCGGAGATCTGCGATCGGTTTTGGTGCGTCGCGCCCGGATCGATGGCTCGACAATTGAGCAACGGGTTGATTTGTTTACGCCGCTGCTAAATGGACAGTCACTCCCCAATCTACGCTTACAAGATGGCGATGCAGTAGTCATCCCGAAGCTAGAAGTTGCCACGGAGCAAAACTACGATCGAGCGCTAGTTTCTCGTTCTACTGTGTCTCAGCAGCAGATCAACATCCGAGTTTTGAGCTACGCTGGTGGGGGAATTGGTAGTATTAGCTTGCCCAACGGTAGTACATTTGTTGATGCTTTAAGCGCGATTGGCCCTAGTCCAGATAATTCTAACCTGCGAAATATCGCCCTGATTCGATTCGATCCCGAACGCGGCAAAGCAGTTACTCAGAAAATAGATGGGAAAGCAGCGCTACTGGGAAACATTGCTCAAAATGTCCCCCTAAGGAACAACGATGTCATTGTGGTGGGTCGTAACTTAGTTGGGAAAATCACTTATGCCTTGAGTACTTTTACTCAACCTTTCCGGGATATTTTGGGATTTCTGCTATTTTTTGACCAACTAAGAGAAAGTGCTACCGATCTGTTTGGTCCGACGACTGATAGTAACAATAACTCCGACTAGAGAAGCTGGTAATAAATGCTGCCTGAAACCAAAAATATCTAAGAAAATAAATGTTAGAAAATATCAAGCCAAAGCAGCAAAATAAGGAAAATATTTAGCGTGAACTTTTGATTTCTACTTGATTTCTACTCCTGATTTCCTCATTAGGCCCTAGGCCCAAATACGACCATGACTCCTCCTATTGTTAAGCGTTATCTGATCGCCCTAGATCAACATAAATGGATTGGATTAGCTGGTTTTACTATCATTGTCGGTGCGTCAGCCGTCATGGGTATACAACCAGCACCAGCTCCTGTTTTCAAGGCCACAGGGGTGCTGGCTTATAACGGGCCGATTGCACCATTTTCAACGACGACGCAAGCGATTCAAAAGCAGGGTCAAGAGCTGAATGAGGATACGCTGCTAGCAGAGAATGTGGTCAAAGCAGCAGCAACGCGCGTGAAAGCAGACACAGCACAAATTGCTAAAAATGCGAAAGTAAAGCTGCCGGAGGAGGACGAACCGAAGGTTATTCAAGTTTCTTACAGCGATAGCGACCCGAAGCGGGCGGGTGCCACCTTGGAAGCGCTAATGCAGGGAATGGTGGAACAGAGCCGTTTGATTAACAGCTCCCGGCTACGGGCGATTATTGACTCTATCAGTGCCCGGTTATCTCCTGCTGAAATGCAACTTAAAGAGGCGCAACAGAGACTAGAGCAGTATATCCGCACAGAGGGACCCGCACTGGTTGCCGCTCAGGATGGGAGGACACTCGGTGCAATTTCTGGCAGCCAAGAACAGCAACGTCAGCTTCAGATGACTTTGGAGGGAATTGACACCCAAATTCGCAGTCTGCAAAACAAGTTGGGTTTGACGGCGGCTGAAGCTTACACGTCTTCTGCCTTGAGTGCTGACCCAATTATTAACAGCTTGCGATCGCAAATTCATCAAACTGAAACCCAGCTGCAAATTCTCAGCCGGGATTTGCGGCAGGAGCATCCTCAAATCATTCAGCTGAAAAAACAGCTAACAGCCTACAACGAACTGCTATCGTCGCGAGCATCGGAGGTGATGGGTGGAGGCGGTGTAGCAGCGCCCTTGCCCCCCAGCCAAATTCGCAGAGACAGCAGCCTTGACCCCACGCGCCAAGGTATGGCAAACACGCTGGTAGCTTTACAAACCCAGCGCGAAACGCTGCAACAGCAACTACAGGCTAGTCGCAAAACCGAGCAGCAACTCCGTGCTGAATATGTAAAAATCCCCAATAAACAGCTGGATCAAGCCCGACTACAACAGCAGGTTCAGCTCAAACAAGGTCTGTACGATAAGATGCAGGTGGCATTAGTAGATGCTAAGGCAGCAGAAGCCGAGACGGTCAGCAGTCTTACCATTGCCCAACCGCCACAAGTTGCCGCTAGCGAGCAGAAGAGCCAAAGCTTACCGATAACGGTAGCAGTAGGAGCTTTGGTCGGGGTATTAGTGGGTGGCGGATTGATTTTCCTGTTAGCGATGCTGGATGGCACGTTCTACACGGTCGAGGAAGTGCGAGCGGCACTACGACAACGGGATGTGCTGGTGCTGGGTGAAGTGCCTTTCGTTGCCCTCCAAGATCCGCAATTGGGCGAAACGCCGGTTCTACTCCAGCAGGATTCTGTTTATCACGAGTATTACGAACGCTTCCGCAGCAATCTGCGGCGAGCCAGCGATCAACCTTTGAAAGTCGTGTTATTGACCAGCACAATTAGCCAAGAGGGTAAGACAGTCAATGCTTATAACCTTGGAATCGCATCGGCTTGTGCTGGCAAGCGCACTCTAGTGATAGAAACTGATTTGCGATCGCCTTCTGAGTCCAAATTCCTGAAAGTCTCTCCCGATCCGGGTGCTAGTCTAGAACCCCTACGGTACTACACTCAGTTAAGTGAGTGTATCCGTTTAGTTCCAGATATTGAGAACCTATACGTGGTGCCTAGTCCCGGCCCGGTACGTAATGCTGCTGCCATTTTAGAATCCAGCGAACTCAGGCGGCTGATCGAAGATGCGCGAGGTCGTTTTGACTTGGTGATTCTCGATACCCCTGCCTTAAGCCGGTGCAACGATGCTCTCCTATTGGAACCCTACGCCGATGGTATCGTGCTGGTGACTCGACCCGGTTTCACCCAGGAGAGTATTTTGGTAGAGGCAGTCGATCAATTGACCGAAGCAGAACTACCACTGGTGGGAGCGCTCATCAATGCGGTAGACACGCCAGTACAGGTTCCCAGCGCGAACAATGAGGACATTGAAGCCGACATAGAAGAAGAAGAATTAGAACCTTCCCCTTCTCGGTCAGAAAAAGTGCCAAATGAGTACATTAAGCGCTAATCATCGCAAATCTGGTTCGGATATCCATCCCAAATGGAAACCGCTAATGACAAAAGGCTAACCGCTCATTGTAGAAAGGTAATGAGCAGTTAGCCATTCGTAAAAAACCAAGCTGTAAAGCGTCTAAAAAAACTAGTTTAGATTCTTGGTTGTAGCACAGGAGAAGAAGTGACTGCTTTTCCTGATTTTCCAAATATGCAGTTCCGCCAAGAACCGCTTGCTAAAAAGTTTGCTGTTCTGGATGATTGTCCGAATTAGAAGAAAACAAACCCAACAGCGGTGCTAAGATTGCCCCGAAAACAAAGCCACCAGCGTGTGCCCAATAGGCAACTCCACCTTGCTCCATACCAATATTCGCAGGCGCATTCAGACTCGCAACACCATAAAAAGCCTGCTGAACAAACCAAAAACCGAGGAAGAAAACAGCAGGAACGCGAATCGTGGTGAAGAAGATCCCCAGAGGAATTAATGTTAGCACTTGTATATTAGGGAATCTGAGAATGTAGGCTCCTAAGACACCCGCGATCGCGCCACTGGCCCCCAAGGAAGGAATGCCAGAGTTCATTGAAAAATACCACTGAGTTAAAGCCGCTAGAATCCCGCAAGTCAGGTAAAAAATTAAGTACCTAACGTGACCCAGCTTGTCTTCAACGTTATTGCCAAAAATCCAGAGGAACAGCATATTACCGGCAAGGTGTAAAAACCCGCCGTGCAAGAATTGCGATGTCACCAGTGTCAGCCACTCCGGTACCGGCTGATTCACGGGTATGCCACTAAAGCTAGCAGATAACTCTCTAGGAACCACAGCGGCAAGGCGAAAAAAACCTTCCAGCTGTTGTGGAGCCAAAGTCAACTCATATATAAAAGCCAAAATATTCGCAGCAATCAGTCCATAAGTGACATACGGAGTGAGGCGTGTAGGATTATCATCACGTAAAGGAACCACAGGCGTCTTTCCTAACTATCCAAGCAAAAGCTGGAAACAACATAACTTAATTTATTCCTAGCTGTCTTTTCACCTCTGGATAGAGATCCAGTATGAGACGCTCTCGGTGAGAAGGTAGAGGCAATAAATAAACCCCTCTAGGGACATTAGAGGGGTTTAATCATGGTGCATGAAGGAATTATTGTCAGACTACCAGCCCTGTGCAGCCTTTTCCATGACATAGGCAGCAACATCCTCAATTTGCTGTTTATTCAGACGTCCTTTGAAGGCTGGCATAGCATTTTTACCATTCATTACCTGGTTGACAATGGCATCCATCGAGTACATCCCATACTTGTCTAGGGCATCCTTCTTTAAAGTTTTATTAGCCATAATCACGTTACCGCCGCCCACATGGCAAGCAGCGCAGTTAGCGCTGAAAATTTTAGCACCACTGACTGTATCAGCTGCATTGGCTGGGCGAGTTAAGGCACCTGTCAACACCGCAATCGTCAACAGTAAAACCGATAACAGTTTCCTCAACTTGATTCTCCTCTTCTTAACAGGTACAGTCATAAAAAAAAGCCTTGCAGAACTATTCTAAGCTTCTTCAAGGCTTTTTCTATCACCAAAGAGGAGAAGAAATCTTAAACCTCAAGGGTGATTATGATTGAATTGCCAGCCTAAAGGAACGATTCTATTAACCCTCGACGGTAATTTTACCAACCATCCCAGCGCCTCTGTGAGGTTGACAATAGTAGGTATAGGTGCCTGGTGGTGTGTCAGCGGGGAAAGTCGTTTCGTAGGATTCTCCTGGAGAGTTTAGCAACTTGGTGTGAGACAGATCTTTAGCCAGCGCTTTATCTCCGTTTGGCACTCCCTTATCATCAAAAACAGCATTATGGGGAGCTAGTTTATTATTGACAAATTTTACTGTGTCACCCGGCTTGATTGTGAGTTTAGCCGGTTCAAACTTCAACATCCCGGCATCTGTGCCCATTTTAATCGTATAGGTTTCTGCTGATGCAGGAGAAGCTGACAACACAAAGCTAGAGACTACTAGCAGAATTGTGCAAATTAGTAAACCTAAGCTTCGTGGAATTGCCATTCTCAATCTCATCGTTTCCTCCCAAAATTGTCAATTAATTTTGTTTAGTAATATTTTAGCTTTAACGCTTACATTCTGTAGAAGATTAAAACATTTTTGCTTTCTATCAATCGGAGGCATTGGCAGATGCATCCTGAACCGGCACGAAGATCAGAAATCATTTGTACCCCATCCCGGTGCTACCTGCGCGGCTCTTAGAACAAAGGCTGCTATCGTTTCCACCTCCTGTCGCGGCATCCAACTTTCCGGTACTTGACGACACCAAAAGCTTTCTTCGCTCCCGTCGTAGGTCATCGGCTGTCGAAGGAAAGCCACAATGCTGTTGATGGTGTCGCGGGGTGGAGTGGCACCAGTCAAGTCCTTCAGAGACAAGGATACAGCGGGGTTAGGCAAGGTCGCACCGCCGACATGACAATTTAGACAGTGTTGTTCAAATAACTGCTTGCCTGCTGAGAAATCTTCCACAGAGAATTGGCGGGTCTGACCTTGCCCATCTAAATCTAAAGAAATGGGTTCAGTAACTCGCAGGTACTGCCGAATGTAGGAGGTTGCGGCTTGAGCCGGTAAACTGACCATCCAGACGCCCAAGCAGATGCCAAAAATCAAAAATAAACGGCGAAGTGAGAAGAATTGACGCAGCATTGACCGTGTTACAGATTGACAAAATGTAAAAATTATGAGTTATGAATGCATTCAAAATTCATAACTCATAACTCATAATTTTACTTAGCGCACGGCTTTACCGCCTCCCCACTGTTCGCCGAGGATTTTCGGCTGTAGAAGGATATGACCGCCGATCTTAAACAGGTCATCATCTGTGAGATTTCTCATCACCGTATAAATATCGGAACTCTCTATGCTGGGGTGTACTTCAGAGATTGCAGTTTCCCCATCGTAGGTCGTGGGATGATGCATGTAATCCACCAGAGCGGCAATGTTGTCGCGCGGTGGGGTTGCCCCAGCCAAATCGTCCGGACCTAGACCGACGTTAAAATCAGTCTTGGTAACGCCCCCAGCATGGCACGAAGCGCAGGCATAGTTAAATAGGCGTTTGCCTTCGGCGACTTGTTTTAGGTTTAATGTCACCTGCTGTCCTCGATCGTTTAATTTTACAGTGCGAACTTCGTCAGTTAGTTCGACTGCCATTACCTGAGTGACAAGCAATCCGAAGGTGAAAATTACAGTGGCTAAAGCCAGACTTATGTATCGCTTAAGCATGGTTCTCCTTAAGAAATTTGGTGCGAGTTTTTGATCCACAACACAGCTGGACTCAATCTTAGTAAGCCGACCCCTAAGTTGCAGGCTTCTCAACCAATCATCTGGACAAAAAGAAGCAAGCCGATTGCCAAAAAGGAAAATCGACTGTTGGGACTCAGGATAGTTGGTCGGGATTAATTTTACCCTCCGTCCGTGCCCGATCCCTGCTTTTGAGACAGAATCTTAGAAATGATGGCCTTGGCATCCTCCAGAGCCAGACGGCTCTGTTGGGTTTTATAGGCGATTCCCAATTGTTCGCACAGCTTGAAAACCTCCTCTACTGGGAGGTTATAGTCTGCTGCGATTTCGGCAATGGACAGGTCTGCAAAACCCATGATGATTGAGAGAGATTGAACCGCTCTAATATCAATATCATCCCACTCTTGCGGTCGCTTTCCCTTCCCTGTCTAGTTGCTTGGGATCAATCTAGAAACTGGACGCTCGGAGTCGATCGTTTCTGACAGGGGAACGGGGGGCGGTGCAGGGGGGAGAAATTGGTGTAGGCGAATGAGCTGGGCTAAGGTTTTCTTTAACTGAGTGCGGGGTACAATGGCGTCTACAAAACCGTGCTGGAGCAAATACTCAGAAGTTTGAAAATCATCGGGGAGCTTTTCTCGCAAGGTTTGTTCGATCACGCGACGCCCTGCAAAGCCAATTGTGGCTTTTGGCTCTGCGAGAATGATGTCTCCCAACATGGCAAAAGAAGCCGTGACGCCGCCCGTTGTAGGGTGAGTGAGAACCGGAATATACAGCAGTCTGGCTTCTTGATGACGCTCCAAGGCTCCGGAGATTTTCGCCATTTGCATCAGACTTAGCATTCCCTCTTGCATCCTGGCACCGCCGGAGGCACAGACAACTACGACCGGCTTTCTTTCCCAAGTAGCTCGTTCAATCAGGCGGGTAATTTTTTCTCCGACGACAGAACCCATGCTACCGCCCATGAAGCGGAAGTCCATGACACCGAGGGCGACAGGCAAGTTTTCCAATTGCCCCATTCCTGTCTGCACGGCGTCCACCAAGCCAGTTTTGTCTTGAGTTTCTCGCAAGCGATCGCAATATTGTTTGCGATCGCGGAACTTCAACGGATCGGTGGGAAACACCTGTTCATCCAACGGCATCCAGGTATTGGCATCGATCAGCTGGCGGATGCGTTCATCGCTGAACACCCGGTTGTGATGGTTGCACTCCAGGCAAACCATATTGTTTGAGCGGAGGTCTTTGGTATAAGCAAGGACACTACATGCCTCGCACTTTGTCCACAGCCCATCCGCAATCTCACGCTCTTGCCGCTGTTCACTAATTGGCTCTGATTTTCGTCGATTTGCAAACCAATCAAATAGAGACATGAAAACGGTTAATTCCTCTTATTAAAATGATTTTCCTACGCTTTAAGCTTGCTCTTCCTGAATCGGACTCAATAATAGCAGAGCGGCCCACCGATCCTGCGATCGCACCTGTAAGGCAGTAGGACTCCCCGCACCAAAATAAGGTGCCACACCGAGGTCGAGAATCCGACTAGGAATTTGATGAGCCGCTAGCATTTGCTGCATTAATTCAGCTTCCCAGCGAGCGCAATTTGTTTTTAGGGTAATCCAAGACACTGGAATATCTTACAATACGGCAGTATTGCGGTAAATCAGGGCAGGGGGAATGCGTTAATTGAGGGGGAAAAAGAGTTGCAGGTAAGCAGACCAAATCGCCTCACCCCAAAAAGCTGCCAAAAGCGCTCCCAGTGCTAGGAAGGGACCAAACGGCATGGGGCGGTGCCGGTCAAGCCAGCCAAGCGCGATCGCTCCCCCACCGGCAAAGGCTCCCACTACACAAGCCAAAAACCCAGCCAGTAGCAAATTCTTCCAGCCCAACCAGGCTCCCATCATTGCCGCCAGTTTAGCATCTCCTCCACCCATTGCCGCTCGTCCCAAAGCGATCGCTCCCGCAAAAGCAATGATGTCAAACAACCAAATTCCGACTACACCACCCACAATGCCTGACATCAAATGATTTGCACTTTCCGCCCAACTTGCTGCTGGCAGAAAACCTGCGATCCCCTGAAACACTAAACCCAAAATTAAGCCGGTTTGAGTAAGTGGATTGGGCAATGTCATTGTGTCTAAATCGATTAGGGATAATGTTAAAAGCCAGCTAAAAAAAGCCCAATATCCTAGCGTTTGCACCGAAATGCCAAACGTCAAGAAAACTAGCAAAAACAGCATCCCTGTTGACGCTTCTACCAGTGGATAGCGTATGGAAATCTTGCTTCTACAGTGGCGACAGCGCCCTCGTAACCGCAGCCAACCGACAATTGGGACATTTTCACCTTTACCCAGTCGATGCAGACATTGCGGGCAACGAGAAGGGGGCCAAAGAATCGATAAACCTGCTGGCAATCGATAAACTACCACATTGAGAAAACTGCCAATTGAGGCACCCAATGCGAAGACAATCGCAGCAGCAGGCAACGCCATCAAATCATCCATAGCAATTAGTTATCAGTCACGGGTCATGAGTCATGGGTCATGAGTCATGGGTCATGGGTCATGACTAAGGACAATTTAGACTAATCACTAATATATTTCCGACTCAATTTGACTAAAAGGCACAAAACATTCTTGCGGCAACAGAATCGGTTTGCCTGCAAAAATCAGCTTGCCCCGATAGGTATACCGATCGATTGCCACCCCTAGAGGGCGCTGCATACGGTCTGGATGGACTTCCGAGTAAGTCCGATAGATTTGTCGAGCTGCTCTGACGATGCTGGGGTCTAGCAACACGGGGATATCTATCCTTTCCGTCCGATTTTCTAACCGTTGCTGTGAAGCGTAAACCACTCATCTACCCCTGTTATTTGAGCTAGTCTATAATCTACCAGTGCAATTACTGCAATAGGTATACCAATTTTTGTTGCAGTTGAGGATGAAATTTTCTTAAGGCTTTTCTAGTGCTTGGATTAATGCATTGCCCATTGCACTGCACCCTAAAAGATTCATCCCCTCAGACATAATGTCACCCGTGCGATCGCCGCGCTCCAGAACTTGCATCACCGCTTGCTCAATTCTGTCGGCAGCAGCAGGCTGATCTAAGCCGTAGCGCAGCATCATCGCTGCACTCAGAACCTGCGCCAGCGGATTTGCTTTATCTTGCCCAGCGATATCGGGGGCAGAACCGTGGACGGGTTCAAAGACACCGGGGCCAGATGCACCTAAACTGGCAGAAGGTAACATTCCAATACTGCCAGTAAGCATAGCGGCAGCATCAGACAGGATATCACCAAATAGATTACCTGTCACAATTGTGTCGAATTGTTTAGGCCAGCGAAGAAGTTGCATAGCAGCGGCGTCTACATAGAGGTGAGACAATTCCACATCTGGATATTCTTTAGAGAGCGCAGTTATGCGCTCGCGCCACAACTGCGATACTTCCAGCACATTTGATTTATCCACCGAACATAGCTTTCCACTACGTTTTTGCGCTGTCTCAAAGGCTACTTGCCCAATCCGGTCAATCTCTGATTCCGTATAAGCCATTGTATTGACGCCGCGCTTCTCGCCTGTTTCCGTAGCAAAAACTCCTCTCGGTTCCCCAAAGTAGATACCACCAGTCAATTCGCGCACCACCATGATATCAACGCCCTCGACCACTTCCCGTTTCAAGGACGAAGCATCCACTAACTGGGGTAATATTTTGGCGGGACGCAAATTGGCGAATAAGCCAAGACCAGCCCTGAGTCCTAGCAAACCCGTTTCCGGGCGTTGATGGCGAGGGAGGTTATCCCACTTATAACCGCCAATAGCAGCGAGTAAAACAGCATCGCTATTGCGGCATGTTTCCAACGTTTGGGCGGGTAGCGGTTCTCCCGTAGCGTCAATCGCCGCACCCCCCACAAGGGCTTCTTGAAATTCAAACTGAATCTCAAATTGTTTCCCGACAAGTTTCAACACGTCTACCGCTACTGCCATAATTTCAGGGCCAATGCCATCGCCGGGAAGTAGGGTAATACGGTAGTTCTGCTGTGTCATAGGTTGTTCAAAACTCTTGCGAGTTATTAATCATACAGGGGAAATGTACCTGAAAAACGTTCAGATTCAGTTACAATCTGCCCAGCTAGAGCTAAAGCCCAGCTAGACCTAAATAGGTGTGGGAATACCAGCAATTCCTCTGATTGCTAACTTTCTGCCAAAAAAGAAGGCGGTGAGGGCAGCCAGGAGCGGAATGTCTGAGAAGTTGGTTATAACACCATTCATAATGTAATGGGCAAAGCATTCAGTCAATGCTGCTAACAAGGAGAAATTGCCGCTCGAATCCTTCGTCTCTATAAAATGTCAATACTATTTTTCAGCATTTTATCAGCTCGATATCGGATAATTTATGTGCCATTGTCGAAGTTGATTTAGGACTCGTGTCTTTTACTAACTGGCTTTTGAACCTCTTTTAAATTTATTAAATAGTTGCAAGTAAGAAAGTTCAAGATGAAAGAATAAAATATCTAAGGCTGATTCGCAAGCAAATTTATTAAATATTTTTTCAATAAATGATGTAATGTATTGGAGTTGTGAATGTCCAAAAAAACAGTAAACTTTATTAAATAAAATTAATTAAAATGCTTGCAGAGAATTATTAAAGATTACAGGCGTGCTATTTGAGGATTGGAAGAACAGAGCATCCGAATATTAACGAACGGCATTGACACAGAGCCAAAAGTGCGATCGCTCTTGTAAGAGCCTTCTATGCTTGAAGGTGCTAGCTGAACCAAATAGTAAAATGTCTGATCCCCCTGAAAGTATCCTAATTGGGACAAATTAAGGAATTACAAGGCTAATCGGTTCTGCAATCTTGTTTAAATTTCAGAAACGCTCGTGGCAAATGCTGTAGGTAAAGGCTACGCTAGCACTCAAGCAAGCCATCTTACAGTCAACCCTCAGCAGCTATGGCAAAAGAACTGGCAATTCAAACTTGTGGACTCACCAAGCAATTCGATCGACATATTGCAGTTAATGATATTGATTTACAGGTAAAAGCTGGTGAAGTCTATGGACTAATTGGACCGAATGGAGCCGGTAAAACAACTTTGCTGCGGATGTTGGCGGCGGCTGAAGAGCCAACGACAGGTGAAATTTATATTAATGGCGATCGCCTGCAACGCGATCACAGCAACCCTACCCTGAAGCGGCGACTCGGCTATCTACCTGATGACTTCCCCCTGTACGACGATTTGACAGTCTGGGACTACCTAGACTATTTTGGGCGTCTCTACCGCTTGCGAGAACCACACCGCAGCCAGCGCCTGCGGGAAGTTTTAGAACTGGTGCAGCTAACGGGTAAGCGCAATAGCATGATTGCCACTCTCTCGCGGGGGATGAAACAGCGCCTAAGTCTGGCGCGGACAATTATTCACGAACCGATTTTGCTGCTGTTGGATGAACCCGTTTCCGGATTAGATCCTCTTGCCAGGATGCAGTTTCGGGAAATCATCAAAGTATTGCAGGAAGCCGGGATGACGATTGTCATTTCGTCACACGTCCTTAGCGACTTAGAGGAACTTTGCACCTCAGTAGGCATCATGGAACTCGGCTTTCTCGTAGAAAGTTCGCCACTCAAGGAACTTCGCCGCCGCCTCAGCCGCCAGCAAATTTTCTTGTCTACGTTGGGTAAGCTAGAGTCACTTGTATCAAAGCTGAGAAACCATCCTTTAGTCGAAGAGTTGGAGGTGATGGCGGGACAAGAGCGAGTGCGCCTTTACTTTTCTGGGGGTCAGGAAGATTGTGCTAAGTTGTTGCGATCGCTTGTTGAATCTGACATCCCTCTGACCGAATTTCATTGCACTCAGGAAGACTTGGAAACCATTTTCCTGAAGCTGGGACACCAGCAAGCATCATAAGACAAGATTGAGGACTGAGGGCTGAGGACTGAAGGCTTTGGACTGAGTTATTAACAATGCTTACTCTTCACTCAGCACTGAATTTAATTCTGGAGATTTTTTAGTGATGAAAATTAATTGGAGCGACCGGCTGGGAGATTGGAATCCCCAGCTGTTACGAGAAATTAAAGGGCGTCTTAAACCCCGAAATGTATTAATTGCAGTAGCGATCGCGCTGATGGGTCAAATGCTACTGCTGATGAGTTTCGCGACTCAACTGCCGGTTGATACGGGTACGGGCGATATCTACAGTAGATATTGCCTAGACTATCGCCCTGGTTATGGGCAGAAATGCCTTCTAGACCCCCTTGGCAATATTGTTATTAACTGGCAATTGTGGTGGCTAGATGTGTTCGTCTGGCTGAGTGTTATTGGCTTCCTGACCGTCTTGGTGGCTGGCACCTATATGCTAATTAGCGACCTATCGCGGGAAGAAAATCGCGGCACGCTGAATTTCATTCGCCTCAGCCCCCAGTCAACAACCAGTATTTTCAGCGGCAAGCTGCTGGGAGTGCCGATTTTACTTTATCTCCTAGCCGGTCTGGCGATTCCTTTGCATTTGTTTGCGGGTCTGTCGGCTGAAATTCCTTTAGTCCTCATTCTGGGCTTTTATGGTGTCGTGGTTGCCAGCGCCGCTTGCATCTACAGCGCCGCCTTACTTTATGGATTGGTCGCTGGTGGACTCGGTGGATTTCAGTCTTGGATTGGCAGTGGCATCGTGCTGATGTTTCTGACCCTCATGACTGGCTTGAGCCTTAACAGCAGCACAATCATCCATAATTCCCCCCTAGATTGGCTGCATCTATTTTCTCCTTCAATTGTGCTGGCATACCTCATTAATGCCAGTTCTCAAGGAAGTGCCTATTCAACGTCAATGGGAATGGCGCAACTGGAAGCCTGGAAATGGTTTTACTTACCTCTAGGTACCAGCATCTGGAATGTCATCGGCTTTAGCGTGCTGAACTATGCGGTGGGAACTTTATGGTTTTGGCAAGGGATGAAGCGTTGCTTTCACAATCCCAGTACGACTCTCCTCAGCAAACGGCAGAGTTATATAATGACGGCTTGCTTTGAAGTGGCTGTTCTGGGATTTGCTCTAACCTTACCCAAATGGCGCGCAGATAATCCAGAATCTATACCAGGCGGACTGTTTGATAATTTTGGTGGTTTGCTGTTGTTAAATTTGCCGCTGTTCTTGTGTCTGATGGCAGCGTTGTCGCCGCACCGCCAAGTTTTGCAGGATTGGGCGCGTTACCGACGGGAGAAAACATCTTCTCGCGTGAAAAACTTGGTGCAGGATTTGGTTTGGGGGGAAAAAAGCCCCTCAGTGGTAGCAGTGGCACTGAATTTACTGATTGCTTCAACTATCATGGTGCCTTGGATACTCCTTTGGCCTGCAAGTGCGTATAAAGCATCAGCGCTGGCGACCCTCCTGCTGAGTGTCAATTTAATCTTGATTTACACAGGCGTCGCTCAGCTAGTGCTGTTCATGAAGACACCGAAGCGATCGCTCTGGGCAGCGAGTACAGTGGCTGGATTGATTATATTGCCGCCGATTGTGTTCGGCTTACTATCAATCTCTCCCGCTAAAATCCCTGGCGTATGGCTGTTTTCCGTCTTCGCCTGGGGTGCTGTAAAAGATGCTGCTGCGACTAGCCTGGGTCTGGCAGTGCTGGGTCAGTGGCTAATGTTCAGCTTGTTGAGTATTCAGACAGCGCGACAGTTGCGACAGGCGGGTGAGTCTGCGTCGAAATCGCTGATGTCCAATCGTCCCTCTTTACCCGCTAACGGCTTGTAGAGAAGCGATCGCTCGAATCGAATTCTCGGACACAAACAAACGAATCTAGAAAAACCCGTTTTCTGCCTCGAAAACGGGTTTCTTCTCAAAACTTGCGATCAAGGAAAACAGAGATGAACCTACTTTGGATGGAGCGATTGGGCGATTGGAACCCTCAGTTTCTGCGCGAACTCAAAGGACAACTGAAAACTCGCAAGTTAGCGATCGCTATCGGTGTCTCTTTGATTAGTCAGTTTTTACTGGTCTTATATTTTTACGAACAACTAAATCTTGATGGAACCTACAGCAGCTTTTGTGTAAGAACCAGTAACTACAACTGCCGGTTGGATGCTGCCGGTGAGATTGTCATTGACTGGCAGCAGTGGTGGCAAACCCTATTCAGCATTTTGAATTGGACTTTGCCTCTTATCTTATTACTCGCTGGGGTCTATATGATTCTCAGCGACCTTGGTAAAGAAGAGCGTCGAGGCACCCTGAATTTCATTCGATTGAGTCCCCAATCAAGTCAAAGCATTTTGACGGGGAAAATCCTGGGAGTGCCTATTTTACTTTATCTGGGTGTGGCCCTAGCACTACCATTGCATTGCTGGTCTGCGATTAGTGCCGGTGTACCTTTTTACTTTCTGGTGAGTTTTTATTTGCTCTCAGGTGCTAGTTACTATTTCTTCTATAGCGCTGCCTTACTTTATGGATTTTTGAGCGAATTTCAAGCTTCGTCAGCCAGTTTTTTAACCTTTGTATTTGCTTTGCCTTGGCTAAATGTAATTAATTGGTCTGTGTCCCTGGTTACACAGGCCAATTATGATTGGAGCGATTCAGTACTATACTATTGGCAATGGTTTTATATACCGCTCGGTAGTAACTTTTTGTTAGCTGAGACCTTTGCAATTCTAACTTTTAGTTTGTGGACTTACTGGATTTGGCAAGCCTTAAATCGGCGTTTTGCTAATGCCAACGCCACGCTTATCAGCAAAAAACAAAGTTACTGGATGGTCGCTTATTTTGAATTCCTGCTTCTAGGTTTTTGTCTACAAAAGAACCACTTAAATCCGGCACAATTTGCTGAATCTGGATTTCTGTGGGGATTGTTGGTCTTTATGGAAACCGTAAATCTGCTATGGTTCTTGGGTTTAATTGCAGGTTTATCCCCTCACCGTCAGGCATTACAGGATTGGGCGCGTTACCGCCGCGAAAAGGTTTCTAACCGTAAAAGTTTTTGGAAAAGCGACTTAATGCAGGATTTGCTGTGGGGTGAAAAAAGCCCATCACTGGTGGCAGTAGCAGTAAATTTGGGCATTAAAACCGTAATTTGGGGTGCTTGGATTCTGTTTTGGCCTCAAAACAGTGGCAAGATTTCAGCTATTTTAGGTTTGATCTTGAGCCTAAACTGGATCTTGATATTGGCGGGTATCGCTCAGATGCTGCTATTTATGAAAACAGCAAAGCGATCGCTCTGGGCTGGCATAACTGTAATAGCCTTGATTGCATTTCCCCCAATCTTTTTCAGCGTGCTGTCGATGCCATTTTATCAAAGCTCTGGTGTGTGGCTGCTTACCGCCTTTCCGTGGATAGGGGTAAAAGAAGCCTCCACAATTCCCATTTTTCTGACAATCTTGGGACAGTGGAGCGTTACGACATTGTTAAGCTTACAATTGACGCGGCAGATGCGATTAGCAGGCGCATCTTCCTCCAAAGCAATCTTTGCCAATCGTCCATCAGCACCCGCCCGCTAGAACACTTCAGAGTGGGAGAAATATCGCGACTGCTTCTCCCTCTCTTCCCGCTCTAACTCAATCCTCAACCCGACTTTTTGAGCGCCTTTTTCACCAACTCTGGAATTTGGGAAGGGCGCTCTGCTATTGGAATTTTCGCTTGCTTGAAAGCGGCAATTTTTCGGTTTTCAGGTGTCTGTTCGGCGGCAAGTTCAGCCTGTGGAGAAGCGAGCATCGCTTCCTGACGCCAAAAACCAAGTGCATTCCCTGGGCCTAAAAGTTTTTCTTGTGGAAGCAAGCGACCGACAAAATATACAATTACTGGCTTATCAAGTGTAGCAACGATGTATTCTGCTGCCGCCTGTTCATCACTAGAACTGGTATGGCTGATATGGCTGACTAAAACAATGACCTTCGTGTTTTTATCTGCTGCCAAAATTTCCAGCCATTGTACGACAGAAGATCCGACAAACGGCTCGCTGCCAATACTGACAGCAATCGACTGACCATAACCGGCTCGTGTCATTTCCCCGGCTACTTCGTAGGTGAGATTGCCGCTGCGGCTGAGCAGCCCCACCGATCCAGGACTATAAAATTCAGGTTCATGAGTGCCTAGTAAAACCTTGCCTGGAACAATAATCCCAGCACTGCTGGGACCGACGATGAGAGTTTGAGTCGCCTCTGCCTTTCTGAGCAGCCGAACCATATCCAGGGGAGGTATCCCACCCGTAATCAGAATAATTTGTCGGATACCTGCTGCGATCGCTTCTAGCGCAGCATCAAGCGCCGCGTAAGGTCGTACAAAGATAATGCTAATGTCAACCGCTCCGACCGACTGTATCGCCTGCTCTACCAGGTCGAACACCGGAATGCCATCCAGCGTTTGCCCTCCCTGACCGGCACTGACCCCAGCTACTACCTTCGTGCCGTAAGCTGTCATTCGGGCAGTGTAGGTTGACGCAAGTGGTTCTGCGATGCCTTGTATCAGGATTTTACTGTCTGGCGTTAACTTCATGATCCTTTACCAAAGTCTATTTTCCATGCAACGTTCGTGCGCGAACAGCACATGAGGTCTAATAACAAATGTCGGTATCTAACATCTCCCATACATCTATATCAGGTTGAGATGAGCGAGTCAGGTTGACAGGAGCAAGCCAACGTCCTGAATGTAACTTTAATGCCAAGCAAAGCAGCATGAAAGCTCGACCGCTAAAACAACCTTGCCTCACGATTTGGTGCTGGGAGTCCCGGATCTACTTTTAGCTGCTGCTTTGGCTAGGGAAATCGCTTGCTCAACAGCGTCATCCAGATTATCACTCCAGTGTACGGGCATCGTCGCTAGAGGCTCTTGGCTTTTGTCGAGTTCGCCACCTGCTAAGCGGACAACAAATTGGGGAAGCAGGGTGAGAAATTCTGGTCTGCGATCGCCGATCCGGGTGCGAGAGTCCTTGGGGCTGGGTGTACTAACCCGTCGAGTCATTCGCTGCGGATGCTCTGTCATTTCATTAACTTTTCGTTGCAGATATGAATCAATCACTGCAACGACTTCCTGACTCGCTGCGGTATTGCCCAAAATATTAACCAGCAATACTTTAATATTTTTATTTTGAGTGAGACGCTCCAGCGCTTGTTCGAGCTGTTCTCTCCAAGATGCGGGTGTCAAATTTCCACTTGTCTCCTCACCCACAATTAGGCAAAGTCTCGGCTTACCGCCAGCGCTGTAAACCAAATCCACCATTGCCATCGCCAAGCTGGTGCCGTTACAGAGAATCCCAATATTACCATCTCGATTCAGCCAGTTCTGAATGGGTAGAAACTTACCGGGATCGATGTCTGTAGGCGTTTCCTTCGCGATATCGGACTGAGGCATTTTTGCCGCTAGAGAAGCCAAAGCAGGATGCCGTCTAAGAGCAGCATCATTGACTGTAATTTTGCCATCTAAAGCCATCAATTCGCCTGTAGGACTTACACCTAGGGGATTGATTTCTACTCCATCTAAATCGTTTTGGATAAACAGATGGTACATCTTTTCGATAACGGTGCTAACTGACTGGATCAAGGAACCTTGGAGTCCCATTTTCAGGGTCAGATGGCGGGCATAAAAGGAGGAAAATTCTTGGTCAACAACAACTTGCTGAAGAAGCTCCATCACCGCTTCCAAGTTCATGCCTCCTTGTGAGGAACCTAGCAGCACCGGGCGACGAAGGTCGTAGTCTAGGGTGACGGCTAGATAAAATTCACGAGTAGCATCGTATTTTGCTTCTGCTAGAAGCACTTGGGGATATTCACCCAGAATCGGCAAATTAAAAATCGTCCGTGCTGCCGCGATCGCATCGATGGTATTTTCTGCAAATCGAATTCCACCCGCTCTACCCCGTCCACCAGCACGCACTTGCGATTTTAGGACAACCGGGTAAGGAATTTGCAAACCCTTGAGGTCTCTGGAATTATCAATTCGTTGAGAAGGCAAAACGGGAATGCCCATCTCCCGAAATAATTCTTTAGCTTGATATTCTAGTAAATCCATGAATGGCAATTTAAGGATGAGGGATGGGGAATGGGGAATGGTAATTGAGAAAAAAGGGATTCGTTATTCGGCAGTCGCAGCAAACCAAAGACGAATGGCTAACGATAATGACGAGTGACAATTACCCAATCCCGATTACCCCTGTTTCTGACGACTTTGCCAGTCTTTGGCGACTTTATCAATTCCATAGAAACGCTGCCAAAAGGCATCAACCGCCCTGGTAGGCAACACTTTGTTCATTAAAAACAGTAGAATATCTCCCCCAGTAGCAGCCACGTAGCGGGGATGAGGGTGACGGTCGGTGAGCGATCGCACAACCACTTTAGCAACCCGTTCGGAAGTCCAAGCTCGACTACTGGTTCGTTCCTCTAGTCCTTCTAGCCGCTCAAAAGCAGCCCGGTAAGGTGTATCTTGTGGAGTTGATATCGCTTGCTCAACCCGTTGCGCTGCTACCGCGAAAAACTCCGTACTGACTGGCCCTGGTTCAATCACGCTGACTTTGATATTGAATGGAGCCAGTTCCATCCGAAGTGCATCGCTAATTCCTTCCAAAGCAAATTTAGAGGAACTATATAACCCTCCAAAGGGAAACGCAAGCCGTCCGCCTAGAGAACTAATATTAACGATCCGTCCACCCCCTTGGTCCCGCATTCCTGGAATTAAAGCTTGAATTAAGGCAAGCGGGCCGAGTAAATTGACCTGAAACTGCCGCTGCACCGCCTCAAATGGAATCAACTCTACTGGTCCCATCTGTCCATATCCGGCATTATTGACCAAGGCATCCACGCGCCCAAAATGGTCGATCGTTTTAGTTGCCAAAGCTTTAGCCTGCTCAACTTGAGAGATATCGGTGGGAACAACCAGCACATCAGCACCCGCTTTGCGGCAGAAAGTTGCGACTTCCTCCAATTTTTCCTGGTTTCGAGCTGCTAAGACGAGCCGGATTCCCAACGACTGAGTCGCTAAAACTTGCGCCAGAGCAGCGCCAATCCCAGTAGAAGCTCCTGTAATTAGGATGACTTGTTCAGATAGCGGTGGAGTATCGATCTTCATAACTTGAGTTCAGTAGGCTAACACCTTAGCCGCGTGCCCGTACAGTTGTTAATGGTAAGCCCTAGCATTGCAAGCAATAGCCAATTCGCTGTAGCCAAGACAAATTTTTAGATTTTTGATTAGATTTTTTAATTATTGCAAGCACTACTGATGCGATTCCTCTGCTTGAAAGTAGAAAATTGAGCAAGCTTTTTAGCTGTCCTGCCTCAAAATGGAAGAAAGTGAAACGGAGGGTGTTGCTGGATGGAAACAGTAGCCCGCGAAAGCGAATTAGAGGTACTGGGGCGAATTCTACAAAATCGCCTTTACTCGGCATTACCGGAGAAGGTTCCCTTTCAAGTTCGGTGTGCCTTACCGCAGGAAGCGTTAATTATTTTGACGCAACACCCAGCGGATTTTCTGCCTGACCCGCAACGAACCTTTAGAACGTTAGAGCAAACTCTCAAAAGTCTGCAACCGGAATTTGCCCGTCAAGTCCAGCTGTATCTAAGAGTAGTCGGGCAAAAGCAACCCTATGCTTTCCATGCCTTCAGTGTCGATCCGCCTGTTGTGTCAACGTCAACTGTGCCAACGTCAACTGTGTCAAGGTCAACGACTGCTCTCGCTGATGAGACATCTGTTATCGAGGAGACAATCCCAAATTCGACAGAAGTCAAAAATCCGCCCAAAAAATTGAGGCGCAAGGAGACAATTCCGGAAAATCTCCCCAGCGAGACACCAGCAGCGGCAGATGACAGCATTGGAGTGGATACCGATTCGGCAGAAATCGGCTCAGCACCGACAATTGATGAATCTTCCTCCCTTCCCGCCGATGAACTCAGTTTAGAGCCGGATGATTCGCCGGGGGAGGTTAAAACCGAAGCACCACCGACTTCACTGGTTGGTAAACTACAGCGATTGCCATTGCCGGTACTGTTGGCAAGCGCGGGAGTAAGTTTATTGACGTTTCTGCTCACTCTCTATGCCTTGACACGTCCCTGCGTCATCGGAACTTGTACGCCGCTACTCACGGCACAAGCGTTGAGCCAGGAGGCATCTGCAACCCTTCAAAGACCAAAATCTGGGCAAGAAATATTAGAAGCAAGAGAGAAACAACAAGAGGCAATCCGCCTTTTGAAGCTGATTCCATTCTGGTCTGGTTCTTATTCCGAAGCTCAGAAGCAATTAAACGACAATTCGCAGCAAGCCGAATTGCTCGATCAGCTGGTAATGGCTTTGAGTAAAGGTTCGGCGGCGGCTAGACAGAGCCAAAATCCTCCCCATTCAGCGACAGAATGGTTAGAAATTCAGAAGCTATGGCGAGAAGCGATCGCGCTTTTGGAACCCGTGCCCAAAAATAGCACGGTCTACCAACTGGCTCAGCAGAAAATTAAGGATTATCGAATAAATTTAGCCGCGATTAACGGGCGAGTGAATGCCGAACGACAGGCGCTTAAAAACCTCGACGCTGCAAAAGAAGGGCTTCAGGTAGCAGAAGCCCGTGAAGGAGTGGCGAATTCGATCGCCACTTGGCGGCTGGCTGAAATGAACTGGGAGATGGCAATCAATCGGCTCAAGGCGATTCCTGTCGGCACGACTTCCCGCCCGGAGGCGCAGCAACTGCTGGCGACGAATCTGCCCAAATTGTCAGCAGCACGCGATCGCAAAAACAAAGAACAAATTGCTGCTAACGCCTACAATTTTGCTCAAACCCTCGCACGTAATGCCAAAAATTACGAACAGCGCAACCAATGGACATTAGCGGTGCTGAACTGGCGCAATGCAATCGTTAACATTCAAAAAATCCCCAGAGGTACTTTTTTCTACAATCAAGGCGATTCCCTAATGAGTTCTTATAAAGCCGAACTCAGGCAAGCAGAAATCCAACTAGGGTATGCCAGCCTGCTCCAAAAAGCGAGTACCGATCTTATTAAAACCTGCGCTGGAACGCCGAAAGTCTGCGAATACACTGTCACCAGTCAGCTTATCAGAGTTCAGCTGACACCCGCTTATATGCAGATGGTGACGCAAACCGTAAACGCCGCACAATTGAGGGGAGATTCTAATGCTCAAGCTGGTATAGCCGCTCATTTGCGAACGCTAGGAGATGCACTGGAAGCGATTAGCGATAACGCCCGTATTCCTCTTGAACTCTATACTCCAGATGGTTCGTTGATTAACAAATATCCTAAAGTTAGCTAGGAATAAAAGTCTCACATTAGGGTCGGTTATGTTTTCTGTCCCAACCCACCAAATCCTGAGGTTGGGTTAGCTTTTGCTGTTGCTACTTATACCATTTCACTTTTGTGCTGCTACACTTACTGCTTCGTCTTCCTTCCCAGTTGAGCGGATCAAATGTGTAGCATCATCAAGGGAAATTAGGATTACATCTTGCATTTGTCAAACCAATAAACAACAGATGCAAAGTCGTAATAAAACTGGGCAAGATTTGAGTTAAACTCCCTAGTATTTTTTTTAAGAAAACTCGTTTTTTATTTTTAATGATTCTTGAGTTGGGCTTCGCTAGTAAAAAACTGGCGGCAAAGCCCTTGAGTGACTAATAAAGTTGTCACTAAGTTGGTAAAAGCAAGCATAAACATAATTAAAATTTGGTAGGATGCAGCATTCAGCGGGTCAACACCACTCAATAATTGACCTGTGATAATTCCTGGTAGTGTCACGACTCCAACAACCATCATTTGGTTCAGAGTGGGAATCAAACCGGCGCGGATGGAATCTTTGCGGTACTGTGCAACCGCCTGTTGTGGCGTTGCACCTAAGCTCAGGTGGGTTTCAATTTCGGCGCGACTAGCGTTGACGGTGCTGCTCAAACGTTCGCCTGCGATCGCTGCTCCATTCATCGCATTTCCGAGTACAATTCCCGCTAAGGGAATCAGGTACTGGGGTTCATACCAAATGGGCGGTTGAAGGATCAACAAAGTGGTGTAACTCAATGTCAGGGCGCTACTCACCAAAATCGACCCCCACACCACGGGCAATACTTGGGGAATTTTTTTGCCGATGCGATTGCGAGCAACAATTGCGGCAATGCTCAGCATCACCATCAAAAGTGCCAAAACTGCCCAAGGATTTTTCCAGGCGAAGACGAAGGCTAATACATATCCAACGCCCAACAGCTGGATAATAGTGCGACCAGTCGCGATCGCCAATTGCCCTTCTAATCCGAGTTGTTGAATCCTGGATAAACCAATGGCAACTGCCATCATGCCCAACGCCAAGACAAGGTCTGTAAAGTTCAGTGCGATTAAAGAATCCACAGTTCAAAATGAGGTCTTGCTTTCTCCCTAATTCTGCCAGGGTTGAGGAAGTTTTGATTGCGGAGGGCGGAGGGCGGAGGGCGGAGGGCGGAGGACTGAGGACTGAGGACTGAGGACTGAGTGCTGAGGAGTTAGGAGTTAGGAGTTAGGACTGAGTGAAAATAGGAATGCTCCCCTTGTCCTCTGTGGGTCTGCTTCGTTTTCCTGTTATCGTCCCTCTATCTGCCAAATTCTGCGAAACAATTTTGTAAGTTCGGCATTCTGAATCAAAAAGGATGGTGAGGCGTGGATTCCCTTTCTGAGCAAAATTTGGTTCTATGTAGATAAAAATTTGTGGTGTCAACGAGTGAATAATATTCCCCCCCTAGACCTGTCGCGGCAGTACAAAATTATCAGTGAAGAAGTGAATGCAGCCGTTCTAGGCATCTTGGCTTCTGGTCGTTATATTGGTGGTCCTTCGGTTGCAGGCTTCGAGCAACAGTTTGCAGCTTACACAGGCGTTTCAGAGTGTGTAGCGTGTAACTCTGGTACAGATGCCCTCTATCTAGCTCTCAGGGCTTTACAGATTGGGCCGGGGGATGAGGTAATTACGACGCCGTTCACCTTTATTGCCACTGCTGAAGTAATTAGCGTGGTGGGGGCGACGCCGGTTTTTGTTGATATTGATGCCCAAACGTTTAATTTCAATATCGACCAGCTGCAAAAGGCGATTACCGCTAAAACTTGCGCCATTATCCCAGTTCACCTGTTTGGGCAGCCGGTAGATATGACGACAGTGATGGACGTAGCACAGGCTCATAATCTAGCGGTGATTGAAGACTGTGCCCAAGCCACAGGCGCTGAGTGGGCAGGATCTAGAGTTGGCAGCATCGGGCATATTGGCTGCTTTAGTTTCTTTCCGACTAAGAATCTGGGTGCTTGTGGGGATGGCGGTGCGGTGACGACGAACGATCCAGCGATCGCTTCTGCTATACGGATGCTGCGGGAGCATGGAATGCGCGATCGCTACCATCATGAAGCAACTGGCATTAATAGCCGCTTGGATGCTCTACAAGCCGCCATTCTGCAAATTAAACTGCGTTATCTGGATACGTGGAATGACCTGCGTCGCTCGGTTGCACAGCAGTACCACCGATTGTTAGAGCCGGTGCCTGGGGTGGTGAAGCCGCAAGAAACGCCAGGAGGTCGCTGTGTCTGGAATCAATACACGATTCGCCTCACCCAATCTAGTAACGGCAGCTATCGGGACGAGGTTCGCAATCAGCTACAGCAGCAAGGCGTTAGTTCGATGGTTTACTATCCCTTGCCTTTACACCTACAGCCGGTCTACAAGAATTTAGGCTATAAATCTGGGGACTTCCCTGTGGTAGAGCAAGTCTGTCACGAGGTTTTGGCCTTGCCCATGTTCCCAGAACTTTCTCTGGAGGAACAGGAGCAAGTGGTTTACAGCTTGAAAGACTGCTTGGGATAAGTTTTGAGTTTTGAATTTTGAGTTTTGAGGGTCGATTTATTAACCTCGATTTCTGGCGTAGGGGCATAGCACTGCCATGTCCCTACAGAACGTGAATCAGTGTAAGTTTTTTAATCCACGTTCCTTAGCCAAGATTTATTCAAAATTCAAAACTCATCACTCATCACTCATCACTCCGACCGCTTAGGGATTACGCATGAATACGTTCGCGGCTGACCGTGGATAGCGCTTCCACCAAGCTACGAACAGCTGCTACCATCGCGACTTCACTGTTGAGTTGGTTGATGGCAGAACCGACGCCGACACCCGCAGCACCGGCAGCGATCGCCATCGGTGCGGTAACGCTGGAAATCCCGGAAGCACACAGGACTGGAACGGAAACAGCGCGGGAAATTTCGTAAGCTGCTGCTAAGGTAGGAGCCGCTTTTTCAATCAGTCCCAGCGTACCGGCATGAGTCGGGGTTGAGGAAGTGCCTCCTTCGGTTTGGATAATATCGGCACCGGCTTTTACCAATGCTTCTGCGAGTTGAACTTGCCGATCTAGCTCCAGAATATGGGGCACGGTGACAGACAAGGTAATATTTGGCAGCAGCGATCGCGTTGCTTGCGTCAGCGCCAACACTTCTTCTGCTTCAAACCGCCGTCCCTGCGCGTAAAAACTATCAAAGTTGCCGATCTCAATCAAATCCGCTCCAGCTTCCACTGCGATCGCAAACAGTTCTGGTTCTACTGCTGATACACAAATTGGCAAACTTGTCAACTGACGAGCCAACCGCACCAAATTAGGTTCTGCGGCAATATCGACGAAAGTAGCACCGCCTAAGTCGGCTGCCTTAACGGTGGCAGCAACTCGCTCCGGATTGAAGTTATTCAATCCGGTAATAATTTTTAAAGCACGACCTTGGTCAAAGACACGCTGTAGTGTAGTATTCATGGTCATAAGCCCGATTCGGCTCGCAAATTTTGCATCTTAATTGTACAGACCGAATCATCCGGTCTCTACATTCAGAACGATCTACCTGGGAATATTACTGCGGAAGGTTGTGCATCCCCGCTGATTGCCATACCATCAGGAAATAAAAATTACGCTCTGCTTTTTATCACAACTGGGATCTAGACTAGGAGCATAGCGCAGATCCTGCCCCCCTCCTGCCCTCCTCCTGCCAGTGACGGTCATGAATTTTCCACCCACAAATCTGTCAACTTTTCACTCAGATGTTTTACAGCAAACTGAACTAGGGCAGCTGTGTGGTACCGAGCAGTTGTTCCGCGATCGCTATGAGATCCTGCGAATGTTGGGAAGAGGTGGCTTTGGTATCACCTTTTTAGCCAGAGATGCCAACTTGCCAGGCGATCCTTTGTGCGTGATTAAGCAGCTGTGTCCCAAGTTTAGCGATCCGATTGGACTGCAAACAGCGCGGAAACGCTTCGAGCAAGAAGCAAGAACCCTCAGTAAGTTGGGCAGCCATTCCCAAATTCCTATGCTGCTAGATTACTTTGTAAACGAGGGAGAATTCTATTTAGTTCAGGAATATGTACGAGGGTATACCCTCGCACGCTTGGTGCGGCGCGGAGGTCCCTTATCGGAAGAGGGCGTTAAATATTTCCTCCGTCAAATCCTGCCATTGTTGCAGTACATCCACGGCAATAATGTAATTCACCGGGATATTAAGCCCCAGAACATCATCCGTTGCCAGGACGATGGGAGGCTGGTGCTGATTGACTTTGGAGCTGTCAAAGAGGAGATGGTTCCTTTAAGCGATACAGGAGGTCAGAAGCAAACCACCCAGTTTATCGGCACGGTTGGATTTGCACCGCCGGAACAATTTTCACTGCGTCCTGTTTATGCCAGCGATATTTATTCGTTAGGCGTAACGTGTCTTTACTTGTTGAGTGGGAAAGCGCCGCTAGAATTTGATAGCGATCGCTCTACGGGTGAGATTCAGTGGCAGGACACGATATCAGTCAGTAAAGACTTTGGCAAAATTCTCAACAGAATGCTGAAAATCTCTTTGCGCGAACGTTATCAATCTGCAACAGCGATTATGCAGGCATTTGGCTGGGAATCGCCTCAAGACAATTTAGCGCAGTTTATGACAACTCAGCGTCCTTCAGGGAAAGATTCAGATAAGAAAAAATCAGAAGCAAATTCACCAAATTATGTTTCTCCTACCGCCAGAACAGCGATCGCGCTTCGAGACTGGAAAGCTAGGTGGCAGGCAAAGCAACGAGATCATCAGAAAAGACCCCGTCATAGCATCATTAGCAGTTCTGGTAACTCAGGACTTTAGAAATTGGTAGTGGAAAAATTATAGTTGGTTATTACACCATTGCTCGACAAAGGCTTTCGCTTTTGGGCCGAAGTTTCCTATTGGGTGCAGCAGTTTATTTCCTGAGAGTGAAAGCCCAAACAAGATGCCAATATTCCTTTCAGATATCTTCTAAAAAATTATTTTCCTAAAGATAGAAAAAAGGGGAACGGTTGCTTATATAGCAATCCCATTTAAGTGGCGGACTAGCGGTTCATATCCTCGAATTCTCTAAGAATTCGAGGATATCACCTTCATGAATCGTTTAGGCTCGCTGCATTATCTCGGTCTATTATTAATTGATAAAATATAAAAAGTTGTTTTAGATTTCTCAAGCTTACAGAGGGAAACATTTAGCTCAATCAAGCGTCTAATTTAGTAAAAAGTTTGAGAGCGAGCTGATATCAATTCACCTGTTTAAGCGCTACACTTCAGTTTCTTATTATCTCTCTTTCTTCTAGCGTAGCCGCACTCCCATCTCAGGGGATGAGGTATCTGATGTGTATCGCCAAAGACCCAAGAAAAATCTTATGAAAATAATTTGTTTTAGATCATAATCATTAACCATAGAAAAGCCAATGAGGTTGTGAAAGTTATTTAAAATGGCACTCAATCAAAAAAGCTTTAGTCACGAAAATAACTTAGAAATCATGTGGCAGCTTAACAAACTGGCATCCCCTTGATGAAGCTTGCTACTTAGAAAGCTCAAAATCAGTTTTATAAGTTATTTCCTCGTCAAAAAATGATTGGTGAGGGTATTTCTATGAGTAAAAAAATGGGAATCAATACCCAACCGCTTTAGCAAGTTAATCCTGAAAGCAGTAAAAGCAAACAAGCAGGATTTGCACTGGTTCCGGCAAAGATAAGGCATTGAAAACGTAGGAACTTGGAATATCGAACAGGAGGGGAGAATGAAACCTTATCAAATTTTAATAATATGCGCGATCGCTATAGGAGCGATTGCAGGTTCCACTTTAGCAACGATTAGCTACCGCAACAGCCAAGCACCACAACCCACAACTGAAGTTCCATCTCCTCCAGCGACAACGGAGACACTAGAACCGAAAATACCCCCGTCTGTGGCGGTATCGCCCCCACCGTATACGCCGCCGACTCCAAAACCAACTGGGACTCAAACAACTCCGCCAGACAAAAGTTCGTTTTCTCAGTTTCGCGTGCGTCTTTTAGATGCCATTAGTCGGCGGGATGCTAATTTTATTCGCACGCTTGTCACCTCAGAAACTGAATGGAACTATGGCGGTACGCTCAATTTGGACAGCTACAACATTGATGACAAAAATTCTAAATTTTGGGCATATATGGATAAGGCACTTAGTTTAGGTTGTGCTACCGACAATCAGGCAAAAGTGGCGAACAAAGAACCGGGATCTGATGTTTGGGTGTGTCCAGATATCGCAAAAGCACTGGAGTCAATTCGCCCAGATAAACCGAATGTTGGACAACTGGCAATTTTAGGACAAAATGTGAATGTCCGTGCAAACCCTGGGGCAGGTAGCAAAGTTGTGGGGGTTGTGTCTTACGATTTTGTAGGGTTTGATGGCAACACCTTTAACAGCCTACCAGAGCAGATGCAGAAAGAGGTGAAGGAAAAGGTTATCGATGGTTGGACGCCAGTGAAACTCGGGAATGGTAAAAAAGGTTGGGTTCTCAACCGCTATGTGTACGATTCAGAAACCGATTACCGCGTCAGTTTTGTGCGGACTCGCGGACAATGGCGACTACGTTACTTCTTGCCAGGAAATGGGAATTAAGCGATCGCAATTTCTGAAATCAACAGGTTAATCCACAGCCAAAGTCTTCGTCAAATTTCTGGGGCGGTCAACATCCAATCCCCGATGAACAGCCGCGTAATAGGCTAAGAGTTGCAGCGGAATAACTGTCAGGATCGGAGAAAGTAATTCGTCCGCCTCCGGGACAGTCAATACCCGATCAAAGATGCCTGTAATTTCTGGATTGTTTGTGGATGTCACCCCAATGAGCTGAACCCCCCTTGCTTTTGCTTTTTGGGCATTAGCAAGGATTTTTTCGTACACAGTTCCGGGCATCGCGATCGCTACTACAGTCACAGAAGAATCTAGCATCGCTATCGGGCCATGCAAAAACTCTCCAGCATGATAACCTGTTGCGTGGATATAGCTAGTTTCTTTCAGTTTTAGTGCTGCTTCTAGAGTGATAGGAAAATTAATCCCGCGCCCTAAAATAATGCAGTTTTGGGTATGGGTAAAATCTTTGGCTAGCTGCTCGATGACGTGCTTTTGGCTTTGTAAAATTAAATCAATTTGATCGGGGATTCGGTGCAATTGCGTGAGGATTTGATGCAGGCGATCGCTCGATAGAGTTTGACGGCAGTATGCTACATCAAGCGCCCAACAGTAAAACGCTATCAACTGAGCGACAAAGGTTTTGGTGGCAGCGATCGCTACTTCACTTCCTGCCAAAGTATGAATTGTACGATCTACCAGCTTTTCTAAGGAACTTCCCGCCTGATTGGTAATTCCTAAAAATCGAGTTTCACCAGAACAATGCTGTTTTTCTATTTCTAAGGCAGCGAGAGTATCTGCGGTTTCTCCAGATTGGGTAACGCCAACAATGAGAGTATTCGGAGTTGCAGGCGATGGTGCATCCCGAAATTCTGAGGCATAGTGTACGCTTGTTGGCACTTTAGCCACTTGCTCTAATAGATATTTACCTACCAAGCTGGCATGAAGACTACTGCCACAAGC
Source organism: Trichocoleus sp. DQ-A3 (assembly GCF_039961975.1). Lineage (NCBI taxonomy): Bacteria > Bacillati > Cyanobacteriota > Cyanophyceae > Leptolyngbyales > Trichocoleusaceae > Trichocoleus > Trichocoleus sp. DQ-A3. The sequence goes on from NZ_JAMPKC010000029.1 coordinate 47,658, forward strand.
AAGAATTTTAATCTGGTCTATACCATCGTAAAAGTTGGATGATAAACCTAAGTTTAGAGGTTGTTGAGTCAATTCAAGTCGTGGCTGTTGATCGTTGAAACGAATTTCTGAGAAAGCCTCTAAACAAGTTCGGACAACTTCTGATTGCTCATGGATTTCCTTGAGCATGAAGTGGGAAAATACCTTTTCTTTAGGAGAATTCACGCTGCACTAGAAATGTTAATTGGATTGGCTGCTGCCGATAGGAGCTAGAGCCTCCTATCAGCAGTATTCCCGGACTTAGTTGGGGAAGAAGGAAAAATAACCTACCCTTAAAAGGAAATTGCTCCCTGTTCTAGGTTCCTATGCCCTACTACGAACAGTTTAGCGATGGGGAAATAACTTCGGCTCTGTCGCTGAATTTGTAGCTGCCTGGTTAGAGGTAGGTGGTGAAGCCGATGAAGTTGAGCGCAACTCTTGATAGAAACCAAGAACTTTTTCTGTATAAGGGCCGGTTTCGTTGCTGTTATAGCGGGTCGGATCGCCCGTCATCCACCAGGAAGCCGCCCGTTGTACCGCTACCACCTCATTGTTGCCACTCGCCTGAAACTCGTCCCGCAACACGTCGCGCATGACACACACCAGAATGCTTCGTGCGGTTACGGGACTGCTTTCAAATTGCGCTGGTGTTAGTTCCCGATTGATACATTGTTGTGACCAGCCGGGTATATTGTCTGGTTTAACTTGCCACTCGCTGTACAGTCCATCATCAGCGGTGCCAGTTTGCGGTGCTGCCCGTCGTAACGCTTCCACCAGTGCCCCTACATGGGTATCAGAAATCTTTGCTGAATTGGTAGCCGCCGCCGTTGTGACAGGGGGTTTTGCGGGTGGCTGGTTTGAGGTGGGTGATGGTGATGGCGTGGGAGTTGGAGTTGGTTTAGCCGCTGGTTGGGTAGCAGGTTTGGGTGGGGTTGAGGCAGGCGGTACTGCGGATGAAGTTGAACGCGACTGCTGGTAAAAACCAGAAACTTTTTGGATGTAGGAAGCGATGTCTTTACTGTTATAGCGGGTGGGATCGCCTGTCATCCACCAAGCAGCCGCCCGTTGTACCGCTACGGATTCATTGTTACCCGCCGCTTGATACTGTTGGCGAAGAATATTGCCCATGATGCACTCTACAACTTTCCGTGCGGTGGCGGGATTTGCTTCAAATTCCGCTGTGCTTAGGGCACGTCCGGTGCATTGTTTTGACCAGCGGGGAATGTTGTTTAGTTTGATTTGCCAGTCGCTGTAGAGTCCATCGTCCTGTTTTCCGGTTTGGGGTGCTGCCTTCCTGAGCGCTTCTGCGAATGCCGCTACTTTAGCATCTGTTATCTGTGCTTGAGCGGGCAGTGCTGACAGCCCAACGCTGAGGATTGCTCCCCACAGTAACCACTGTAATCGCATGGCTTGCGTCCTACGAACTTAAAACTCTTTTTTATCCTAAGTGCTATTCAATGATGCGCGATCGCTCTTAGCTATGAGAATGCGCTGAGAATGCGATCGCGGCCCTTGCTTCAAAATGAGAGGATATCTTGGGATAATCGGTGGTCGAAAAATCCTCAACCAGCATGAGCAAACGACGCAAAATTTCCTGGAAGCGATCGCTCAGTGCCATTGCCCTTAGTCTGGTGCTGTTGTCTCTGGGACTCTATGGTGTCTTCTATGGCGTTTCGTGTCTCAGTCGTCCACCCCGCACCGACGTTCAGCAACCGCTATTTCAAGGTATCGTTTATCGGCGCATTCCCCGCTCAACACCGCGCCCCCTAACGATCCACGTTGTCACTATCGACCTAAAAGCGCCAGGAATTGGGGTGTTAGTAACGCCAGGAAAACCCACCCAAGGAAAAGAAACCGTAGCACAAACGACCAGTGACTTTTTGCGGGAATTTAACTTGCAATTGGCAATCAATGGTAGCTTTTTTTACCCATTCCAAGAGCAATGGCTGTTATATTATCCCCACAGTGGCGAACCCGTGAACGTATTGGGGCAGGCGATTTCTAACGGCGTCACCTACTCTGCGTTTGAGCGAGGCTGGCCCGTTTTGTGTTTTTCTCAGGATAATCGTGCCCAAATCAGCAAGGCGAGTTGTCCTGCGGATACGGCTCAAGCTTTGGCAGGCGGCGAAATCATCATCGAACGCGGCAACTTAGTGGTGATGAAAGATAACCGCGATCAAAAAAAGTTATTTCCGCGCACAGTGGTTGCGACTGATGAAAGCGGCGAGAAATTGTGGTTAATTCTGGTTGATGGTCGCCAGCGTTTCTATAGTGAGGGTGTCAGTATAATTGAGCTGCAAAATATTCTTGCCGAGTTGGGTGTTTATCGGGCGCTGAACTTGGATGGCGGCGGTTCGACAACGCTGGTGGTAGCGCGTCGTGGAGAGAAGCCTAGCGAAGTGTTAGGAGCATCGCTCAATTCACCGATTCATACTCGAATCCCCATGCGACAGCGCCCAGTGGCGAACCATCTGGGCTTTTATGCGCGACCGATAAGAATTAAAAATTAAAAATAAACAATCTTATTTTTTAATTTTTAATTTTGCATTTTTTAATTTACCTGCACAATCATCCCTTCACGGGCAAGGAACGAACCCGGCGAGACTTCTTGAACTTGTGTCTCAATTTGATCGAGAAAGTCATCGCTGTGGTTCGGTTCGTGGTGAAAAATTGCCAACCGCTTGACGCCTGCTGCCTGCGCTACTTTCACCCCTTCCTGCCAAGTAGAGTGTCCCCAGCCGACTTTGGGAGATTTGGGGTTGTTATACTCCTCATCGGTGTACATGGCATCGTAAATCAAGACATCGGCTTCGCGGGCTAAGTGCAGCACATTTTCATCTGGACGATCCGGCAAATGTTCCGTATCCGTACAGTAGAAGACTGTGTGCCCCTGCCACGTCACCCGATATCCCATCGCGCCGTTGGGATGGTTCAGCGGGCCGGTTTCAATGGTGATATCATCCACCTGAAAGGTATCGCCACAAATTAACTCGTAAAACTTCAAGTCAGCTTCCATGCCTTGCAGTGGCACTGGAGAATTTGAGTGCATCACGCGATCGCAGAAATGCTGTTTCATGGAGTCTGCATCTGGTGGCACTGCCCCATAAATGTGGAAGCAATTGCCTTCCATAAAAGCTGGCTTAAAAAACGGTACTCCTTGAATATGATCCCAGTGGTAGTGAGTAAAAAACATATAAGCTTCTACTGACTGCTGCTGGTTTATCAAATCCTTAGATAGAAGACGCAAGCCGGTGCCGCCATCAAAGATCAGGCGTTTTCCACCAATTTGCATTTCTATACAAGAAGTATTGCCACCGTAGCGAACGGTATCTTTTCCAGGGGAGGGGATACTGCCTCGCACACCCCAAAACTGAAGCAAAAACTCGGAAGAAGGGCTGGTTTCCATTTCACTCTCAAGGCTTTAAAGTACCGCACTGACCCTGATGGCGTAGCAAATGATCGCAAAGCACCAAAGCCACCATTGCCTCTACCATAGGCACCGCTCTGGGCAAAACGCAAGGGTCGTGACGCCCCTTAGCTGCTAGTATAGTCTCTTCACCCTCGCGGGTCACGGTGCGCTGTTCTTTGCGAATGGTGGCTGTTGGTTTAAATGCCACCCGAAGAATAATATTTTCTCCGTTGGAGATGCCCCCCTGAATCCCGCCGGAACGGTTCGTTTTGGTGCGAATTTCGCCACTTTCGTCAATCGAGAATTCGTCATTATGCTCGCTGCCCGATAACAAAGTACCGGCAAAACCAGAGCCAATTTCAAATCCCTTACTTGCTGGTAGAGACATGACACCTTTAGCCAGGTCTGCTTCCAGCTTATCAAATACTGGCGAACCTAGCCCTTTGGGTAGATGACGGGCAACACATTCTACAACTCCACCGATAGAGTCGCCTTCTCGCCCTACCTGCTCAATTTTTTCAATCATCCGCTCTGCACATTCGGCATCGGGACAGCGGACAATATTACTTTCTACTTGTTCTAAAGTGACAGTATTGGGATCGACAACGCCTTCTAAGTCTTTGATGCGCTTGACATAGGCGATGATTTCAACTCCAGCAACTTGATGAAGGACTTTTTTAGCGATCGCGCCAGCAGCTACCCGTCCAATTGTCTCCCGCGCTGAGGATCTGCCGCCACCTTGCCAGTTGCGAATGCCATATTTAGCATCGTAAGTCGCATCAGCATGAGAAGGACGATATTTCTGCGCCATCTCATCATAATCTTGGGGGCGAGTGTCCTTGTTTCGCACCAAAATTGCGATTGGCGTTCCCAAGGTTTTGCCTTCAAATACGCCGGAAAGAATTTCGCAGGTGTCAGCTTCTTTGCGCGGTGTGACGATTTTACTTTGTCCCGGACGCCGCCGATCGAGTTCTACCTGAATTTCTTCGGCAGAAATTTCCAATTGCGGTGGACACCCATCGATAATCACCCCGACACCGCCGCCGTGGGATTCGCCAAATGTAGTGATGCGAAATAGATGCCCGAAGGTATTGCCCATAATACTTAAGGAGGATGCATAGCGATTTGTATCTTAACAGCGATCGCTATTCAGGTGGGGAGCGATCGCGCATCTCGCTGCAACTGTTTTTATTTAAACGAACCGCCAAGACGCAGAGAACGCAGAGGTAAGAGTAGAGAGAAGCGATCGCTTGTACCACGCTTATTTTTTCAGTTCCTCTATCTGTCCATCAGCATTCACACGCACTCCAGCACGCCTGCTAACGTTATAAAGCGCTTGGTAGATGGCATTCCGCAAAAACTCGTCTTGTGTAGATTCCATTACTGATGTCATTTCTCGCAGAGCCTTGACTGTTTCTAGGTCATCTCCTACTTTCGCAATTGCAGTAATGATTCCAATTTGCCCTAATTCATCAATGCCGTACTTCTTGCGTTCAGCAAGTAGCTCTCGTAGATCGGGCAGCAATGCTTTGGTAGCAAAGTTTTGCATGGAGAGTAATAACATTCCTTTGCCAACATCAAAAAATGTTATCTGCACCTGCCCACGAGCTATGGCTAATACTTGATGAGCTATTTCCTCAGGCTTATACTCATATAGGGCGTTAATGATTTCAATTATTGACGGTTTTCCCTGGTTTTTTAAAGTTATCTTCTCTTTTAATTTTTCTATCAAAATCTGCTTTACAGAATTATCACCGAAGCCGTTGAGAACACGAGTTATCCTCCTCCACAAATAGCCTGACTGACTGTAATTTCCCAATTTCAGGCTGGGTGGCACAACTTGGTTTTCTAAAGCATTACGAAGATGGGGGATGCTTTCCCTCACTCCCCAAGTTCCAAGTGTTGCTGCTATGCCCACTCTGACACCGTCGTTGATGTCTTGGCTTTCGAGAATTTCCATCAAGGAATCTTTTGCAGTTTCTTGCAGACCTTCAAGAGATTCCGTCAACAGCCACCTTACTTGCCAGTCAATTGTTTCATCCCTAAGCTTTTCTAAGATTGGATTAGTCAAAGATGGATCGTTTAGGTCTTTTAGAGCTTGGGCAATTTCTGACTTAATCTTTAGGTCAGTAGTTGTATCCAAAAACATATCTAGAAGTGAAGAAGCAACCTTTTTATCACCTATCTTGCCCAAAGCTTGAATAATTTGTCCCCTAGTATTGGGTTCTTTCTCGATCTCTAGCAGGTCTCGCAGACTATCAACTGCAAACGTTGCTTTTAAAGCACCAAGCGCCCCTACAATGCTCAAGTGAACCAATGAATCCAGTTCGAGGTGATTGTTCAAGAGTCCCAGCAAGCTTTGAGCCACGCTCCGATCGCCGATATCCCCAAAGGCTTTGGCAATGCTCTCGCGGCGATCTGATGGCTCGATACTTTTGTCTGTCAGCATCTCCAGCAATTCGTTGATAAGGGCTTTGTCACCAATCTCGATCAAAACTCTAGCTGCCCGATCCCAATCGAATTCGTAGGGCGAGGTTAGCAGCAAATTTTTAACATCGGCAATAATGCGATCGCGCAAACCATTCATCAGAATTTGAGGAGTACCTGCCAGACAACGTTCTGCTAAGAGCAAATCGCTGTGGAAACGGTCATCGTTCGCCGCTAAGTTACCTTCTGGTAATTCTGGTAAACCTGTGGAATGTCCCAAGATACCCAGCAACAGTGGTGTGGCATCCTTTAACATCTCAGACAGCAGCAGGATGACTTCTTCCCACCAAGGCTCGTGGCGATGAACAATAACCTCTGACAACGCAGCTGCACCGTTGTCCTTAACTGCTAGGGCTGCAAAATATTCTTGAAATGTCAAATGCACAAACCCATACCATCCATGCGCTTGCACCTTCAGCAGCCCATGCTGAGCAGCAATTTCATCCAAGATGGCTTTGTTGTCTTCTCGCGGGATATTTATCGTTGGCAAGAAATCGGCAATCAACTCCAGCAACTCATCTTCGGGGAAGTAGCGTTTTCCTGACTTGTGGAAATGCCAAGCCACCTCCTTCAAAAGATTGCGTTTGCCATCTGTACTAAACTGGCTGAATCGCTTGATGTCTCGATGGGAATCCCACTCTTTCAGTAACACTGTTAGGCATCGTTTGTATAACTCAGCGCGACGCTCCGGCAATTCTAAATCTTCTTGGTAAACAATGGCAATCAGGGAGAGGAGCAGCGGGTTCGCTGCCAGTATCTGCATTCGCAAATTCTTTTCCAGTGCTTGCCGTAGTCCTTCAGCCTTATCGGAGTTTGATTTAAACCAAAGATTGACAAACTCCTGAATCTGCTCCCAACTGAAATCCAGCACTTCCAGCGTCTGAAATCCTTTCAATCCTCCGCGCCAGCCAGCTTTTCGACAAGTTACCACAATGGGAGCAGCAGAAAACAGCGTCGCTAGTCGATTAATTTCATCAGCCACCTGCTTGTAAGCGGCTTGAGCCTCCTCCTGAGTCCCACCACCCAGCACCTCATCGAGTCCATCTAACAACAGCGCGGCTTTGCCATCATCTAGCTGTTGCTCTAGGTAAGGGAGAGCATTGCTAAAGCCATAGCGCTTCTCCCACTCATCAGCTATGAAATCGAGCAAATCATTTTTCTTGCTTTCTACAAATTTGCCTAGTTCCACATAAACAGGCAAATAGGGCAATTTTGGTTCAGCCTGTTTAGCCATTTGGAGGGCTAAATACCGCTGCATCGTAGTTTTGCCAGCACCCGGATCGCCCAACACCACTATGCGTCGGAATTTCACCAAGGTATCTTCTGGAGAGAGGGCAATTTCTGCTTGTTTTACTATGTGTACCTGGGAGCGTCGCAGCAGTTGGCTGGGTTCTCCTGCTGCCAGTGGTGCCATTTCTTCGTCTTTGGCATAGCGCAGGGTTTCTTCTTCCCGCACTTGCATCTGCACGTAAATGCTCTCTAAGTTCAGAGTAGACGGCACGTTAGGCAAGTCGGAAATACTCAGATGACAGAGTTCGTGCTTCAGTTTTTCGCGGTAGGCTTTAGCGCATTCCTCGGCAATCAATACTTGTTTGGCATTGGCTTGTTCTTCCCGTTTTGCTGCTTCCTCAGCTTCTTCCGCCTGTCGCTGCTTTTGTTGTTCTATTTCCCAAGTTTTCAGTTCCAGGGTATTTTCATGCTTAAATTCCTCCAACTCCCATTGAGCCTTTAGCTTTTCTCGCTCCAGTTCTTGTTGAGCCTTTAGCTTCTCTTGCTCCAAGTCCTTTTGCAATTGCATTTTCTGTCGTTCTAGCTGATGATTTTTTCTCAACTGCCACAATGCAAATCCACCAGCTATGAAAGCGACTGTGATACTCGCCCAAAACGCAATCCAACTGCCAGCAATGCTTGGCACTGAAGTGGAGGTTGGTGAAGCAACTGTGCTGGGTGACTGTGAAGGCGGGGGCGTTTGTGTGGGTGAGGCGGCTGGATTGTTTGTACCAGCAGGCTTTGGTGCGGGAGAAGATTTCGCAGTAGGTGAGGCGACTGGACTGGCTGCGGGTGGTTTTGGATTTTGGGCAACACTCGTACTTGCCAGTAAAAAGCTAAATAAGACTGTACTAGAAGCAAAAACGCGCTTTTGATTTCCCGGCTTCATAATCTTTGGAGGTTGCTCGCGATCGCTTTCTTGACCAATCTAGCTCTTCTGATGATATGGACGGGACAGCCCATTTAGACGATAGCCGAAATATGGTTTTGGCGCGATCGCTTCCTCTGCGTCTTTTGCGTTCTCTTTCTCCTCAAACAAAAAAACGCCCCTCCTAACGGAAGAGCGTTTTTATTTTATAGAGACGAGATATATCGTGTCTCTAGCGATTAACCATTGATGCTAGGAGCCATCAGAGCCACTGGGGTGGACTCACCGGCTGCCAAGTCGAGGGGGAAGTTGTGAGCGTTGCGCTCGTGCATCACTTCCATACCCAGGTTGGCGCGGTTGATGACATCTGCCCAAGTGTTGATGACCCGACCTTGGCTGTCAATCACTGACTGGTTGAAGTTGAAACCATTCAGGTTGAATGCCATCGTGCTGATTCCCAAAGAGGTGAACCAGATGCCGACGACGGGCCATGCACCTAACAAGAAGTGCAAGGAACGGCTGTTGTTGAAGGAAGCGTATTGGAAGATTAACCGACCGAAGTAGCCGTGGGCTGCCACGATGTTGTAGGTTTCTTCTTCTTGACCGAATTTGTAACCGTAGTTCTGAGATTCGGTTTCGGTGGTTTCACGCACCAAGGAGGAGGTCACGAGTGAACCGTGCATGGCGGAGAACAGGGCACCCCCGAAGACACCGGCTACACCGAGTTGGTGGAAGGGGTGCATCAGGATGTTGTGCTCGGCTTGGAACACGATCATGAAGTTGAA
>NZ_JAMPKC010000030.1:0-53343 GCF_039961975.1 Trichocoleus sp. DQ-A3
AGCTCCGTATACGGCATACCAACTCCCCAGTGTCTTGATGCTGATCTACTCCCTTATTGTGCAATCTCGATTATGAACTGGCACACTACTTGACCATTCATGCAGGAGGTCTAATGGAAACTTAAATAAATAAATAAATAAAGTTAGTAAAATATTAGTTACACCAGTTACAGTTACGTCAATGCTTGAAACTCTTACTGGGACTAGATTACTGCCGTTAATAGAGAAAATAATACTTAGTTTCACTTCAGTTACATCGGTTACATCAGTACTTAATAAAGTTTTCAGTTTTATAAACTCAAAACAGAAATTGATGTATTAATCATTCAAAAATTTTCAAATTAATTTTTAAGGATAAATACTTACAACTACTAAGCCTTAAGCATAAATACTCCTTATGTAGCTGGTTAGCTTTATTTGGGTATAGCAGTGATTCAAGTAAGGATGACTAACGAAAAATCAAGGTTTTTAGAGATCGCCCTGATAGGTAGAAAGGCTGAATATTTAATTTATTGAACAACTAAACGACTGAAAACCTCACATGACAATGGTTCCAGGCTATCCTAATAAAAAGCCATAAAACCACATTAAAAAGATTTTAGGTAGTAGATGACATAAAGCCAATTTCATGGCACTTGAAAGAGCTTATAGAAGCTAGGTATTTTTACTTAGGGTCAATGGTTATGCTTTTGAAAACCATGAAAACAGTAAAAATGCTTAAATGATAATTTAAAAGGAGAATATTCCTAGTGGTATAACTGAGTTATTTCTAAATTGTAAAAGTTATCCTTTAGCAACAGCTTAAAGTAATTATGTAAATCAAAACATGGATATTTCAGGTTTGCAAGAAGCGCTTGAATCACTAATTAACATGATGAGTAGTTCTGATCCAGAAGAAATAAATAAATACTTAAATAAAATCCGTTCGGAAAATCCTACTTTAAGTAAAAGGGAAATTGCCGAAAAAATAATTCATGACCAATCTATTAAGAGTGGTGTATTAGGTGCTGTTACTGGACTCGGAGGAATAGTTACTTTACCCGCAACTATTCCTATAGATATAGTTAAATCTTGGAGAATTCAAGCTTTTACAATTCGCTGTATTGCTTATTTGTACGAATATACTCCTGCAAACACTGATATTAAAACAGATATCTTTTTAGTTTTGTCTAATGGATCTATACAAGAGTTAAAGAAATTAGTAATTACAGAAGCATTGAAGTCAGCTCCTAAACACGCATTAAAAGCTTTAGAAAGTGTAAAACAATCAATTATTAAAGTAACTGTAAAGGAAAGTACAAAGTATGCTGCTAAAGTTATTACTAAACATGGTGGTAAAACCATAGTTAAATATACTATGAAAGGAATGCAAAAACATTTAGTAAAAGCTTTATGGAAAGTAGGAGGAAAGAAAGCAGTAGAAAAATCTGTTCAGAAAACACTTGGCAAAGCAGTTCCGGTAGTTGGTGCAATTATTGGCGGTAGTTTAGATTGGGTTTCGACACAAGCTATAGGAAAGTTAGCAATTGAGTATTATGAAAACTCAACTCCTGAATGGATAGATGAAGTTTTCAGCTTGTGTGCAGAAGAAAATAAAGGTTAAAATAGATGCTTGTATTTTTCATTCATGGAGTTGCTACAAGACATGATAAGTACGCTTTTGAATTAATAGAGAAAATCAGAGATGATTTTGATAAAAGAGAACAAGCTAAACCTTATTTTTGTTGCAGTCAATGGGGAGGAGTTTTAGAAAATACACCCCCACTTTGGAAATGGGTTCAGCAAGATTTAAATAATTTTTGCAATAATTCTAAGATCGATTTAGGAGATGTGTTTCAGTATAGTCAATATCGTGAATTCTTTATCGAGCAGTTCTTTGGGGATCTTTTCACTTACCTTAATACAGAGAATGGTCGGGAAATTAGAAACATTATTGCATTGCAATTACTTGAATTTTTAAAAAAACATCCTCAAGAAACAGAACTTCATCTAATAGCACATTCTTTAGGAGGAGTAATTTTATATGATATGTTATTTTCTGATAAATATGGAACAGACGATCCAGCATTTTATATAAGAAATATAATAAAAGGTTTAAGTGGTGCTAACGGTAAATCAAAAGTTTATCTTAGAAGTATTACTACAATGGGTTCGCCCATATTACTTTTTAATTTAATGTTAGGTATCCTGCCTGAAAATCTAAAAAGGTTTGCTAGTAGATATTTAAAATCACCTTTAAGATGGATTAATTTGATTCATGCTTCTGACGTTTTTGCATATCCTATTTCTGCAAGCTTAAATATTGATTCATCATGTAATCTCTTTTTTAGAGATAAGTTTATTGCATCTCATAATCTTATGAAAAAAATTTCACAGCCATTTTCTGGCTTAGCCGGATTATCTATGGCTAAAGGATTAACAAGTTCTCATACGTCTTATTGGAATAGAAGTAGGGTTGCTCGTTTAATCACAGCTAATATTTTAGGAGACTGTGAATTTATAGATTCTGTAAGTCCTTATAGAAAACATTTTTGATTTCTGCTTTCCGCTATAAATAGTTTTTTTGTATTTTTAAAATAATAATTTACTTATTTCAAAGTAAGCATTTTAAGAATATATAATTAATGTTTTACTGATTGTATATTTTTATATGCTTTTATGTGTCCAATTTGTTAATATCAACTTTGCTAAAAACATAGATTAATAGATTTTATGGATAGCTTAAGTAAGACTTTGAAGGGTACTTAAACACTAATTTTTATCTATGCCTGTTCGATTAAATTTAGCTTGAAAGTGTCTTTATATGTTTAACAAGCTCAAGATTCATCAATTTCTGTATAAATTAGGAATTAAAGGTAGTTTACACAAAGTAAATGATATCAATCATTAATATTTGTGATTAATATCACAAGGTTGAATAGTAACTGTAACTTCTAAATAGAGAATACTGTTACAAGAGGTACTACAGAGGTTAAATTAATGAATGCTTTCCAAATAGTTCAGCTTTATAAGGCAAGTAAGACTGCATACAAAGCAGGTAAGGAAGGTAAGAAAATTTATGAAAAACTGCTTCACGGAGGTAAAGATCGTGTAGGTGAAGTTCTAATTAGAGATAGGAGATATCATCTTTGGGAAGTGAAAGTACGCCAAACAGTTAAGCGAGGAAAATATCTCAAGATAACTTCAGAATTAAATGGAGACGAAATTCTCGCATCAGCAAATAACTACAAGATAGGGAAATATCTTGCTATTACATTAGAAGAATGGGAAGTATTCGCTCTATGTACAGAGCATGATGATGATGAGAAAATCAGTAAATGCGCTCAGGATATTCTCACCAGACTTGTGAAATAGAACAAGAAACTGCTAAAACATTAGAGTATTAGGTAGACAACTATACAGTTAATAAGCCTCTTATACACATGAATATACAGCATTCATGGGCTATCATACAGGACAAATAAACCATCTATCTGTCGAACAAATATTAAGATGTTGGAGTTCCTATGAGTGAATGTCCTGTATGTTTGAATGTATCTCAAGATGATGTTAACTTCTGTCCTGTATGTAATTGGGATTTAAGCATCTATCTTCTTTCTCCTGATGGACTTAAACAAGAACAAGAGAGTAGGCTCAACTGGGCTATAGAAGTTTGGCAAGAATTTAAAACTCTAAGAGAAGAAAGAGAGTTGATTTTTTCAGAATATGCCTTAAAAGAACAATGGATAGACACATTGTTCAAGGTGTTTAGAGATTTAGAAGTGGGATTAGAAGATGAAAATCAAAGCCTAAAACATGAAAACAAGAGACTAAATCATGAAGTAAAGGAATTGAAAACCAAGTTAAAATCAGCAGAGGATAAAGAAATTAGAGAATCTCAAATATCGGCTCAATGCAAAAGAATAACAGACAAGGTTTTTGAACGTGAATGGTCAGAGGGAAAATTAGTTTCTGTAGCTTTACCCGAAAGCGTGAAAGACGCTATTAAAAAACGTACTCGTGAGCGTAGCCGTGGTGAAGATGGTTTAGCTCATTGGCTTAGAGTTACTATAACTTACGGAGCAATTAAAGAACGATGGTTATAAGTTACTTCTAACTTTATTTTTACTAATGCATAGCAGTTTTAATTAGCTTTGTTGTGGAAAATCCAGCAATAATAAGCCGTGTTTATATATATTGTAATAAGCCTATCTGCTTAGATCATTTTAAACTTTGATAAAGAGGAGTGTTATGGTTAATCGTATAAAAATTGAACCCGATCAAATCGAAAAGGAACAACAAGATTACACTAATAAACCGAAAAAATTTAAAAACCAAATAGGATATCCTTACTCTAATTTGCCTGACGATCGGGATTTTGAACGTTTATTGTATTTAATATTTAAAGAAGATTTAAAAAGTCAAAATGATTTAATTTATGATGACGTAATATTAATGCAAGGTGTTGGAGAAAAAGGTCGCGATATTTGTTTAACATTGAAGTCCGAAAATATAGGATTAGTTCAATGTAAAAAATACAAAGATTCGTTAAATAGAAAACAGGTGGGAGAAGAAGTTATAAAGTTTGTTTTGTTTCATTTACAGGGTAATAATTTAATTTCAAACACTCAAGAAAAACTTTACTACTATCTCGCTGTAAGCTCTGATATAAATGAAAAAGGAAAAGAATTAATTTCAGAAATTAATGATAGTAGATTAGAAAAAAATGAAAATGAAATTCATGAATGCTTTGAAAGCATCAAGAAAAAATATGTATCATTTAAAAATTTAGATTTTGAAGTATGTAAAAATGATATTTTTGCAACTTTAGAAAAAATTACTATAAAACCACTAATAAATACTGACTTAGACTACAGACTTGATAGATACAGTGATATTGTGAATCTGTTTTTTAAAGTTGATTCAGTTATTAATACTGATGCCTTTAAGGACAGATTAGAACAAAGGGAAAAACAAGCTGTAGAATTAATGGGTTCACTAACTCCATTGGAAAAACATCTTCAAAATAAATCTCCCTATTTGTTTGATATTTTCAACAATACGAAAAGGAAAATACAAGAATTAATAAATCAATACAATATTCATTTTATAGACTACTCTGAACATAATAAATGTCATAACCAGGAGGTAATTAAGTATGTTTGTAGCCTTCTTACACAAGAAAATATGAGTCATCTTAATGAGCATGAGTTATATATATTAGCTAATTCATCTTATTTAACTGATATTGGCGTTTGTCAATCTAAAGAAGCCTTAGTAGAAAAATATCAGGATGAATTTTATGAGCATAAAAAAAATAACTTTTTTCATTCGTTTGAAAACTATATCCGATTGAATCATTACAAAATATCCCATGACTATATAGTTGAAAATGCAGAATTATTAGGAATTCATAAGGATTATGTAGAAGCAATTTCTTTAGTCACTCAAGCTCATTTTAGTATTCAAAAAACTATTGAAGATTCAACTTACTATCACTCTCAACATTCAGTTAATTCTTATTCTACTGAAACAGTATGTTTACCTTATCTAGCATTTTTAATCTTAATTGCAGATAATGTTGATGTTAAAAACATTAACTCAAATAAGTTGTTGAATAAATATATTAAATATCCTAAGTATATTAAGAGTAAGAGATTGTGGGAAGAGAAAGTAGAGAGAGAAAAACCTCGGACAAAGTTCCAAGATGCCGGAAAAAGATTGATTTTTGAGGATAAAATCGACGATCAATTAATTTACTTAGCAACTTCAGAACATTTACACTTACTTGAGCAACTATTAAAAACTTGCCATAAATTTATTAAACAGTTGCCAAAACAAATCAAAATTGAACTAACTTTTGTTGAGAATGATATTTCCTCTCCATTTAAAGACGGAATAGGATTTAGCCTCGATTATAAAAACATTATCCATACTTTTATGGGTAAAAAAATTTACCATGATGAATATGTTGCTATTCGTGAAGTTCTTCAAAATTCATTAGACTCATGTGAACTAAAAATTCAAAACGAACAGAACTATACGCCTGAAATTATTCTTGATTTAATTGGTAATGATCTAGTTATTCAAGATAATGCTTTAGGAATGGATAGGTATATAGTTGAAAATTATTTTGCTAAATTAGGTAGCTCATTCTATTGCGAAAACAACATTGAAAATTCTATCGGTCAATTTGGAGTAGGAGTATTCTCATATTTTATGTTATGTGATTCTTTTACTGTAGAAACAAAAATGAAACACTCTAATGGCTTAAAATTTATAGTTAATCAAGAAGCTCCCTATCAGTTTTAATTTGAAGAAGACCCTAGTATAAGTGAAGGCACTAAAGTTATACTGCATTTGAAAAACGATATTGATTTAAATATTAATAGGCTAACAGATTTTGTTTCGACTAACTTTAAATATGTTGATATACCTTTAATTATAAAAAACGAAAATCAACAGACAAATATTATTGAATTTAAAAAAGATGCTTTCTGTGAGAATGAAGTAATTGACTTAATTAAAGATATTGTACAAAGCCCTCATGTAATAGCACTTTTAGAATACAAGTTTTATCAGGTCACACTAAAAAATGAGGAATTTGAAGGATATTGTGGAATATTTTTTCCTGAAAATCAACATGACTATTCTTTTGAACTTAGAAATATTTATAAGGATAATAGAAGAAATGTTAATATTTTTCAAAAAGGTATTTTTGTAAAACAAGCTGGTATTACACTCATTGGCGATATTAATATAAAAATACCTAAGCAGCTTAATATAACTAGAAATACTTTTGAAAATGATTTATTTTTATATGAAATTTATGAAAAATTTCAAAGCGAGATAATTAAAACTATTTTTTCAAACATTCACGAAAATTTAAGAACTACTGTTACTTTGTCTTATCTTTTGAATTATCGTAGCTCCTGTAGTAAAGAGCATTATGAATTTCTGGAAAATTACTTTTATTTCTCGGTGTATCAGCGTAATTTTCTTCCTGAAGGAGCAAATGTCATTAACTTAGATTTGTCCTTATTTAAGCTAAGTAACTTATTAGAAATAATGCTGTGTACTAATGATGTGAACCTTATGGATTACTATATACGTAAGTATAATATTTCTTATATTCTACCTGGAAATCATCAAAGTTCTAGTTTTATCTTTGACTATTTGAAACATAAAAAGTTTGTATTTTATGTTGTAAACCATCCGCAAGGAACTTTTTTGAAAGCAAGCAAAAACAAGCATGAAATTATAACTTATAATAGTTTTTCACATAACTACGAGTTAGCAAATTTTTATGGAGTCCAATTAACTCTTTGCACGACTAAATTTTGTTCTTATATAGATAACCCTATAAAAACTTATTTTAATATTAATCATCCGATAATAAAGTTTTGGTATGATAACTTCAAGGAACTTAGTCATACTAGACCATTTAGGTTATTTCAGGAATTAATGGAAAAGATACGTCAGCAGTTTGTAATTGTTTTTCACCGTATTAACGGCTCTACAACTCTGATGAAATTATCTCTGAATGAACTTAATTTTTATTTAAATGACATTAATGTCCTTTTAGGTACATCTTTTCATTTATCAAAAAATGATTTTCCTGAATGGATGTATTCAAAAATAGATGATGATTAAAAATGAAAAAATAATTTTTTCATATTTCAGGTTATTTATGTAACAAGCTTAACCAATTAAGTATGCAAACTTAAAACTAACTATGAATTACGTTGCTAATATTATATTTATACTGCTGATTACATAAATTTTTTAAGCATTCATGCTACACTTTTCAATTTATATTAAATAATTGTATACATCGTGTAGTAATTATGTATCAACAAAGTTGATGATTTTATCTATGTTTTCCATATTATTCTGCTAGTAATATGTGTAGAATTTACACGTTTTTTTCAACCTCATACCTCTAAAACATCGAATAATCGATAGATACATCAGTTGTATATGTCTTTCCATAGCGGAAATTGTAAGATTACATCTGCTATGTGTATACAGCAATTATGTGTTTGTAGTTATAGACCTATTGCATTTATATAGGATTAGCACTCAAGAAGTGATAAGCATGAGTATAAATACAGGTATTGACTAGGATAGTTAGCTATGGTATATGTCCACCCTTAAGCCATAGTTCTGTTAGAGTAAGCCATAGTTCTGTTAGAGCTATCTGTACTTCCTTTAGAATCCTCTGTAAGGACACGATAACCCGTCAAAGGTGGAAAGATAGCTGAGGGCAGCTTTTATCGCCCTTAAAGCCTCTTCTACACTTAGTAGAGTTTTAGTAGACTTGCCTAGACTATTAGCGTACTTGATGAGCCTAGAACCTTCTATATACTGTTGTTTTAAATGCCAGGACGGAGATTTGAACTCCGGACACGAGGATTTTCAGTCCTCTGCTCTACCAACTGAGCTATCCCGGCGCACTTTTTTTGGTGCTTTATTAAATTAACAAAGTTAGACAGTGTTGACAAGCCCCTAGTGGCAGATTCGGTAATATTTTTGTTTTTTGTCAGAGATCGCAGTTCCAGCAAGGGCGATCGCTATCTCTGTATCGCTATCTCTATGACGATTCCTGAAAAGGACGGATATCTGAATATCTGTTCAGATGTTATAGTAAGTGAAGAGTTGACTAGGACAAAGTGATGACTACCGTAACTTCGATGAAATGTGCCTGTGAATCTTGCCTGTGCGTTGTTTCCATCAGCGAAGCGGTGGAAAAAGGTGGTAAATACTACTGCGGCGAAGCTTGTGCCAATGGTCACGAATCTGGACAAGGCTGCTCCCATCACGGCTGTAACTGCGGCTAACTGAAGGTTGAAAGCTTACAAGAGTTGAAGGTTGAAGGTTTACAGCAGTGGAAAGTTCTCATAAACTGGCTAACCTTCAACCGGCTAATCCACAACCCGCTAACCTTACTTGTCTCAGCTAGTTTGCAGATTCAGCTTTGCCCAGCCAAGAACGGCTAGAAACAGCAAAAACTGGACGAGAACAATACTAGGGCCAGAAGCAAAGTTAAAAAGACCGGATACAATCATTCCAGCAACGCTACTCATCGCTCCCAAGAAAACGGAGAGCCAGAGAAAGTAGATAAATTGGTGACTCAACAACTTGGCAGTAGAAGCGGGAATCACTAGAAAGGCATTTACGAGTAAGATGCCTACGGCTTTGATAGAAACGGCAACTGCCAGGGACAGCAGTACAACAAATAAGTAGCGATAGAGCTGAACTGGAACACCCTGAACCTTTGCTACATCGGGGTTAAGCGTCAATAAGATTTGCTCTCGCAGCGTTGACAGTAAGAAGATACCGCTGCCCACAAGCAATAGAAAAACCAGCACCAAGTCGGTGTTATTAATTGCGAGAATATCCCCAAATAGAGCGCCTAAGAGGTTGCCTCGGTATCCCTGGATAAAACTGCTGAGGATGACGCCAATTGCCAAGGCACCGGATAGCACAATGCTGAGGATGTTGTCGCTGGCGAGATTGGTTTGATCAATCAAGTAGAGAACCGCTAGACCAAAAATTACCGTAAAGGGTAGTAGCATCCAGGTGGGATTTAGCTGCAATAAGACTCCCATCACCAGCCCGACTAAAGCCGCGTGACCAACGGCGTGGCTGAAAAAAGACAATTGGCGCAAAGTGACAAAACTGCCAAGAAATCCGCCGAGAAGTCCCATCAGGACGCCACCTGCGATCGCTCGTTGCATGAAGGGAAACTGCAACAAGGTGATTAAGTTAGCGCTATCCGCGATCGCTAGCCAGTGAAAATGAAATGAGATCGACCAATCTAGGAGAGTCATGAGCTTTCCATCCACGTCAGCGAATCAGTTACGATAAGAGTATCTACCTATAGCTTGAGAAATGTCAGTGCAACTTTCATCTGATGAAGCTGTAAATAGCGACCTTCAGAAGACAGAAACTTTAAATTGTAATCCGCCACATCCGGTTGACATAGATAACGTTCACCAATTGCAAAGTCAGATTCTCAGCACCGAGAAGTCCCAGCGAATGGCGGAGTTCTTTAGTCTCTTAGGAGACGCCAATCGCCTGCGGATTCTATCAGTTTTGGCACTCAAAGAACTGTGTGTGTGTGACTTGGCAGGAGCGCTGGCAATGAGCGAATCAGCGGTTTCCCATCAGTTGAGAGCCTTACGTGCCCTGCGACTGGTTAGCTACCGCAAGCGTGGGCGCAAGGTCTTCTATAGCCTTCAAGATAATCACGTTTTAGACCTCTATCGCTCTGTTGCAGAACATTTGGATGAAGCCAATTAAATATTAAAAACTCCTAGCATTTTGATTCTTTTTAGTGGTGATGATGATAGCGACTGAAACTTGGGCCATAAGTGGCTAGCAGGTTTTGAGGGGAAAGGGCAATTTCCGGGGTGCCAGTGCAGACTACCGTTTGATTGAGGCAGAGAACGCGATCGCAGTGGTGACTTACCATATCAATATCGTGGGAAACTTGCAACACCGTCCAATTTTGCTCGCGTTTGAGTTCATTCAGCAAAGCATAAAAATCTGCTGCACCTTGCACATCCACACCGGCAAACGCTTCATCCAGGACTAGAAGTTGACGAGGCATGACTAGACAATAAGCCAACAAAACACGCTTGAGTTGCCCACCACTCAGAGTACCGATGGATTGACGGCGCAGGTGATAAGCGTCTACCCGTTTCAAGGCAGAAGCGATCGCTTCTGATTTCTTTTCATCTTTCCGCCAGAATGACAAAAAGTTTTGAGCCTTGAGTTTTCCTGACTCCTGATTTTTCTTCGCCCATCCCAACCCCACCATTTCGGCGACAGAAATTGGAAAACTCCGGTCAAAGATAAAATTTTGCGGCATATAGCCTAACCAGTGACACCAATGCCCCAAACGTTCAACTGGACGGTCAAAAATTTCTACTTTTCCGGCACTTCGCGGAATTAATCCCAGAATTGCTTGCACCAGCGTACTTTTACCCGCACCATTCGGGCCAACTACTGCTGTATCAGTTCCGGGTAGCAATTCAAAAGAGACATCCCGAAGCGCCAGATAGCTGCCTAGATATACAGTTAAGCCGTCAACTTTCAGAATTGGCGATGGGATAGGGGCGTCAGAGTTTCTCACGTCTACTTGCAGGCAGCTTCCAGGGTTTGCAGATTTTGCTTCATCGCGGTGAAATAATGCTCCGGAGTCAGGGGGCCATTTTCCAGAGGATCGATGGTTCTCAGGGTTAATTTCAAGTCGGTAGAGAGACTTTCAAGCAATTTATTGTCAGTTCCTGGTTCGCCAAGTAGGGCTTTAACATTGTACTTTTTCACTGCCCCAACCGCCTTTTGGATGTCAGCAGGCGAAAGGTTATCTTCGGGAATCTGAACTACTGCAACTTGTTGAAGCTGGTAGCGCTGAGCAATGTAAGGATAGGCATCGTGGAAAGTGACATAAGTACAACCGCGATAGGGTTGCAGACGCTGCTGAAATTCTTTGTCTAGCGCCTCCAGTTGCTGAATGTAGGCGGTGGCGTTTGCTTGATAAGTCGCTTTGTTCTCAGGATTGGCTGCAATTAAACCATCCCGAATATTCTCTACTTGCTGTTTTGCTCGGACTGGATCGAGCCAAACGTGAGGATTCCCTTCTGCATGGTCGTGTTCTTCTGCCTTTGCACCGGCTTCTCCCTCGTGGTTGTGGTCTTCGTGGCTAGCTGCTTGACCATTCACCACGGGTGAGGCGTCTTCTAAGGCGTTAATGCTTTTACTACTATCAATTTCTTTAATCTGAGCGTTTCCAGAATTTTTGATAGTTTCTTGAAGAAATTCTTCCAAGCCGAAGCCATTTTTTACCAGCACATCTGCTTGAGCGATCGCTTGTACGTTTGCGGGTGTCGCTTGATACTCATGCACTTCCGATCCTGGTGGCACTAAAATTTCTACCTGCGCTTTGTTACCCGCAACTGCCTTGGTAAACCAATAAATCGGCAAAAACGTTGCCACTACCCGTGGAGACTTCGGATTCTGCGCTGCTACTGGCGACTGCGGTGAAGCACTCTGCTGTGGGGATGGGACAGAAGTATTTGATGAGGTACACCCAGCAGCGAACACTGGCAGCAGTAATAAAGGTAGGGCAAGCTTGCTCGAATAATGTCGGATTCTAAGGCACGTCACGGTTTATCTCCTGATTGACGGTGGAAGTGTCAATCTACTTTTTTTGAGAATGAGTCTTGTTTTAATATTATGAGAATAATTCTCATTTTAGTATGATATTGCTGCCGATAGTTGAGTTTTGACTGGTAAATGCCATCAGGGGGGATTGTAAAAGTTGGAGAAATCTTGTCTCTTAAGTGTTTAAAAGCAAAATTTCTCAGCAGCAACGGATGCTTTTCATTGGAAAAAGGCAATTTATAAGCAAAATTCAGCAAAATTGTCAATAAATTGTCTTTAGCAAACTGTAGAGCAGTCAGTCGCAGCGGAGAATCTTGAAAGGGTGTCAGGAGTGAGAAATGAAATTTAAAAACCTGTGGAATGCGCTGCTGGTAAGCCCAGCAGTGTTCGGTGCAATGTTGTTAACGGATGCGGGGGCATTCGCAACGGAAACCCCGGCGGTGATGGAAGTTAAGGAGAACGCAATCGAGGATGCGATCGCTCCGACTCTCCCAATCAAGGAGGATCAAGAGGAATCTCAAGCGTTACATCAAAAAAATGAAGAATTGGTATCAAACTCGGTAGCCGTGGCAGCTGCCCCAATTACCACTTCTGAGATGAAGCTGGACGAGACATCTGCTGTCAAGGTAGAAACACCCGCATCAGCGGCGATCGCGCCGAATCAGTCAACAGTGGCGGATTTAGCCCAAATCCCAGCTACCACCCCGACATCAGTGACGGCTGATGCCGACGTTTTAGAACAAATCGATGTTTATACCAATCCTGAGGGCGCGGATAGTTCCCTGGATAGTTCTCTGGAACAAGTCACAAATGTTTCCCAACTGCAAGACGTAGAACCGACAGATTGGGCGTATGAAGCGTTGCGATCGCTTGTCGAACGTTACGGTTGTATTGCAGGATATCCCGATGGCACCTTTCGCGGCAACCGGGCACTCAGCCGGTATGAATTTGCCGCCGGTTTGAATGCTTGTCTGCAACAAATCGAGAAATTGATTGCCGCCAGTTCAGCAGATTTCGTCACCAAAGCGGATTTAGCCACACTACAGCGACTGATTGATGAATTTGGCGCGGAATTGGCGACATTGCGGACGCGGGTTGATAATTTAGAAGGTCGCACCGCCTTTCTGGAAAGTCATCAATTTTCTACCACCACCAAGCTACAGGGAGAAGCGATCTTTGCGCTGGCAGGGATTTTCAAGGGAGAAGATGCGACTGGGGATGAGATCGACGATGTAGCGATTTTTGGTCATCGTACCCGTCTGAATTTTGAAACCAGCTTCACCGGGAAAGATGTGTTAAGAACGCGACTGCAATCGGAAGGACTAGGTTCTCTTACCGAACGCACTTTGACACCAGAAGGCAACCTGTTTTTCTCAGGTGCGACTGACAATGATGTTTTCGTGGATGCGTTTCTTTACGCTTTCCCCATCGGTGAGAGAACAGAAGTGGTGGTTGCGGCAAATGCAGGTGCGGCGGATGACTTTACCGATACCGTCAACTTCCTCGACGGTGACGGTACAACTGGGGCACTCTCTACTTTTGGAACGCGCCCCCCAATTTATTACCTAGCAGAAGGTGCTGGAGTTGGGCTAAGGCAGCAGTTGGGCGATCGCTTTGAACTCAGCTTAGGCTATTTAGCAGGGGACGCCGCTAACCCGGAAGAAGATGGTGGTTTGTTCAATGGCCCTTATGGTGCCTTGGCACAGCTACTGATCAAGCCAAGCGATCGCTTGAAGCTGGGCTTGACGTACATTCATTCCTACAACAACAATGACACCGGCACTGGTAGCAATCTCGCTAATTTCCAGGGCGGACTTGCCCGCTTCTTCGATACCGATATTGACGGTAGTTCGGTCGGCGGGGGTTTAACTAACTTAGGGTTCAGCACCAATCTCCCCGTGATCAGCAATTCTTATGGGGTAGAGTTATCTTGGCAACTGAGCGATCGCTTTGTTTTGGGTGGCTGGGTTGGCTATACCAACACGCGCAACCTCTCTACTTTAGGAGGACTTATTGAGCGTGGCAAAGTTGATATCTGGAACTGGGCTGTCACCTTAGCCTTCCCAGATTTGGGTAAACAAGGCAACTTGGCTGGCATTATCGTGGGTATGGAGCCGAAAGTCACTAACTCAACCATCGATGTCAATCCCGGCGCAGTCGCCGCATTAACCGCAGCAGGCATTCCCACCCCGCCCGTGGGAGACAATGACGATACTTCACTGCACATTGAAGCGTTCTATCAGTATCAATTGACAGACAATATCGCCATTACACCTGGGGTTATCTGGCTTACTGCTCCCGACCACAATAATCGTAACGATGATATTGTGATCGGCACTATCCGCACTACGTTTACATTTTAGTGAAGCGCCATTAGTCATTAGTCATTCGTGATTGGCAGAACGCCACGCTTTGCTTGTGGGGTAGCGTTCCTCTGAACTGGGGATACTCAACCAGATTCAGTCCTAAAGGATTCCTAAAGGCGAGATGCCCGACTTCTCTAAGTTGGGCATCTGAAGGGAAGGCCTTGCGATATGACTAATGACTACTCACCACTGAAAAAAAACCAGCTGATGTGACAGCTGGTTGAACAAAATCTTGATTTTTGTTGTCGTTAATCCGAGGAAATCCAAAGCTGCGCGTTCCCAACCGCCAGCCGTAAGATTTCTTTAATATTTACTGTAACAGGAAATACACATTTTTTGAAAGAAATATATACATTTTTTGGTGAATTTCTTACCTTAGGTAGTTGATTGCGGCTGGAGGACTGCCCCAGATAATGCGCTCCTGCTTATAAATAGCGATCCCCGGTTTAGCACCCTTGGGTTTGTAGACGTGCTTGGGTTCCGTGTAGACAACTGGCACGCGATCGCTTTGTCTGGCACGACTGTAGTAGGAAATTAAATCGGCGGCAAATTGCAAATCGGCTTCTTCCGGGACAGAACCCGGAGCGACACGCAGCAATCCATGACTTCCTGGAATTTCCTGCGTGTGAAACCAGAGGTCATAGTCTCCAGCCATCCGAAAGGTTAGCTGGTCGTTCTGGCGGTTATTGCGCCCAATCAATAACTCAAAGCCGCTGGGTGTTTGGTAACGATAAGGGTGGCTTCCCTCCTCGTCCCTACGGATGCGGTTGTCCGGATCTTGTAGATACTGCTGCTGTATCAGCTCATCGCGGATTTCTAAAAGCGTTTGTAAATCTTCTGGGTCATCGTAAGAATCCAGCTGAGTTAGGCTAGCTTCCACTTGCTCCAAGTAGTCTATTTCCGTTTGCACCTCTTTGAGTAAAGGTTCAACGGCTGAACGAGCGCGTTTCAGCTTTTGATTTCGCTTGTAGAGGGATTGGGCATTTTGGACGGCATTTTTTTCAGGGTCGAGGGGAATGGTGACGGGTTTGCCGGTATCAAAATCATTGAGGTCAATTGACTTCATCCCTGGTTCCCAGTTCTGAAGGTAAGCCATCAGCAAATCTGCCTGTTGCCGATGTTGGTCTGCTTGGTCGGATTGCTGCAAGCGTTCCGTAAAAGTAGACGCCTTCAGTCGTAATTTTTCCAGAACATTGTTGAGTTTCTGGCTCAACTGATGATGAATCTGGTTAAATTCTTGTTGATTGAGTCGATCGGTGTAGTAGCGGTTGAGTAATTCTTGGACTGATTCAGCAGGTTTAACGATGCCCCAGCCCAAGACGTTGTATCCTTCGGGTGTCCAGCCGGGATGAAAAACTGCCCCAGTCTCTCCCTGCGTCACGAGTGCCGTGGGCGAGGGAGTAGAAGACTGGGAGGATTGGCTTTTCAGAATTGCTTGCAGCCATTCTTGCCATCGGAGAAATAAAGCGTCCCAGTCAGATTGTGTGAGGGTATCGGTGGATTGCTCTGAATCTAGACCAGCGGCTTGTACCATTGAGACAACTAGCGCTGGACTCAAACCCCGGTAATTTTTCAGCATCTGACGCCGCAGTGCTGCGGGAATTAAACTCAGCCGTTCTTGCCAGCGTTCTTGGGATTCGCTTAAAGTCGGGATGGTTGCAGTGAGGGCGGGTGGAGATTCGTATGGCTGTCCGGTCAGGATGGGACGGACGCTAGATTGCTGAGCGTTGACTTGATGGGCAGCGGTAACAATCAGGTTGTCTGCACCTGTAAGGATGACGTTGCTGTATTTGCCCATAATTTCAACGTACAAGTGCCAGATAGCTGGATCTCCTGGACGTTTGGCAAATTGTAAATCGATTACTCGTTCCCAAGGCGCGATCGCTGAAGGTGTATTCGCGTCAGCGCTACTCGCTTCTATCGCCACCAAAGCAAAGCCCCCCAACTGATGCCGCAACTGGTCGCTGAAGGTAAATGTATCTGGCGTGCGCGGGGGTGGATCGCCTATGCAAACACGCGCTGCTTGCGGATGCCAAGAAACGGTTAGCCAACTCCGCCGCTTCAGGGTTCGCAGGGCGATGGAAATTGTAAAGCGATCGCGCTGATAAACTTGTTCCAGCCGCGCCGGTATCCACTCAGCACGCAGCTCAGAACAAGTGGCAGTTAAGGTAGTAAAATCAACGAGTTGCACGCGCGATCGGTATTTTTTGTAAAGATTTCGAGGAGCGGTCTCTTTCTATCCTCTCAGTTTCAGGCTACTTCCGACAAAAAAAGCACAAAGCTATTTTAAAGGAGCCTTGTGCGTTAATGAGTATCACCCGTTTCTGTTGAGACACATTGGCTTAGACAGATTGGCGACGGCGACGAGTTTTTAAACCGAGTGCGATCGCGCCCAAGGTCAATCCTAGCGTCGCGCTGGGTTCTGGAACGCTCTGTTGGTTTTTCCAGTCATCGGTCGTCCCAACTTTGATTTGGTAGGCGAGATTGGATTGGGTAGGGATTTTTCCCGTCCAACTCATAATTGAATTCCCTGTAAGGCTGAAACTCCCCGATACATCGCCGATCCGAAGATATTGCACTCCCCCCTTCACATCCTCAAAAATATTGCCATTGGCATCCTTGGACCAGGTTGTGCAATTAGGACTCAAGGTACATGAAACGCTAGAAGTTTCGGCGATGGACTTCATACCCGACGCATCTTTCAGCAATAAGTCTTTGACCGTCATGCTGCTATTCGTGTTATTTGCTCTAGTGCGGACAAAGATATCTGTGACGCCTTGGGTAAATTTCGATGTGTAGTCGTAAGCTAAAGTTTGGTTTCCAACTTTATAAGTAACTATCTTTGTGAGTGCGTCGTAAGCCAGAGTGAAAGCATCCACTCTTCCGCTTTGCCAGAAATTTGAACCAGTCAGTTCCTGTTGTTTTTGTACCGCAAAATTAGTGCTTCCCGTATCATCGTGAAGATCGAGTTCGTAAGTGCTGTTATTGCTACTGCCAATCCGACCCTCCGCAACAAACAATAAATCTACATTTAAATTTTTAAAGGCTTGGTCGGTTTCTAAATAACTTAAAGAAATTGCTTTTGCGTCAGCAGGAGCCGATAATATTCCTAAAGTGGCAACGAATAATCCAATAAGTGTTTTACGAATAGCCATTTTTTTTATTCCCTGGTTTGGGTAAGTGCAGCACGGTATATCAGGATTGATCTTTACGTCCCCGATTGCCGCGCTTGGGTTGGCGCTACTTTTTTAGCATAAATGACTCATGCCAATAACCGCTACTAAAAACAGCCTATTTTACGGAAACTTTATCGCTATAGTTTATATTTTGAAGTTATGGAAAAACCTAGATAAAAGTATTTTGTTTTCGATAGCTTGGGATGGCAAAAAACCTTTGTTTCAATAAAAACACGGTACTTGTTTTTCTAAAAATGGTGAAAAAGCGGATTAATTGTAATTCTACGGATAAGCGCTCTATGTAAAATCTCGTAAATAGTTGCAACCATCCATCCTCTGGTAGAATTTGATTTTTATGGGCATACAAAGAAATACTTCCCACCCTGTGAACGAAGAGCGATTCCACGGACAATCGTGAAGCGATCGCGTCCCTCAAGCTGTTCCAGTCATGCTGGATATCTATTTCACAACCAGCGCCAAGAGAAATGAATTAAGTTGAATTTGTGCAGTTGAATGTTAACGCAACTGTCAAACCTGCCTCTGCCTTTCGGAATAGATAACAGAGGTAAAAGGGAAAAAAAAGCAGCGATCCCTTAAAAACGCGAGTTTTTGTGGATTTTAGGCTTGTAAGTCAAAAATTTTGTAGATAACATGGGAACTAGACTTAAATAAGCTTTTTAGGCGGTTATGCCGCTAGTTTTTTATGGACATTCAGTTAATCAATATCGGTTTTGGTAACATCGTGTCTGCAAACCGAGTGGTTGCCATTGTCAGTCCAGAATCTGCGCCCATTAAACGGATTATCACCGACGCCAGAGATAGAGGGCAGTTGATTGATGCAACCTATGGGCGTCGCACTCGCGCGGTAATTATTACCGATTCCAGCCACATCATTCTCTCCGCCATTCAGCCTGAAACCGTTGCTCATCGCTTTGTGATTGGCAAAGACGTGAATGCCAGCAACAATTAAGGCAATAGGCATTTTCACGGGTGACAGGAGCATGAAAACTGGCAGGCTGATTGTTTTGACTGGGCCGAGTGGCGTAGGCAAAGGTACTTTGCTGCGATCGCTCTTGCAGCGTCATCCGGAGCTGTATTATTCTGTATCCGCGACGACTCGCGCCCCCCGTCCCGGCGAAATTGAGGGAAAACACTATTATTTTGTTAGCCGCAACCAGTTTGAGCAAATGCTGGAAGCCGGTGAATTACTGGAGTGGGCTGAGTTTGCTGGTAACTGTTATGGCACCCTAAGACGACAAGTGGAGGAGCAAATCCAGCAGGGTCAGTGGGTGATACTAGAAATTGAACTAGAAGGGGCGCGGCAGATCAGACAAAATTTCCCAAGCGCCCTACAGATTTTTATCCTACCGCCTTCCGTCAGCGAACTAGAAAATCGAATCCGAGGACGCGGGCAAGATTCAGAGGTAGCGATCGCGCGACGGCTTAACCGTGCCGAAGCCGAAATTGCTGCGGCGAGTGAATTCGATATTCAAATCATGAACGACGATCTGGAAAAAGCCCTGAATCGTATCGAAGCCGCTATCTTCACACCGGCAAGCTGTTGAATTTTTTCCCGCTTTAAATCACAAAGGCGATCGCTTTCAGTTGTAAAAGCGATCGCCTTTTTCTAGAGCTGGAAAATTGGAATAAAGATAAAAATTAGGCTCAAAAAGTTCCCTACTGACTCTTAAATATATCTTGAGATAGATATGGAATTTTTGATTGTAGGCAAGTCCGAAAAATCAGTTTGCATCATTGTGTTTAATAACATGCGGAAGGAAAACGACCTTCACAGACTGATTTAAAGGAAAAGAACTACTATGCGCCTTGGATCTCTTAAAGTAATTGGTGGATGTGCCACAACGGTTACGCTACTAGCCCTTGCAGTAGGTTTGTCCGTCCCCAAAAATTTAGCTGAACCTTCTCAAGATGGTAACAAATTTGCTCCCAGAACTGTCGCACCAGAACAAGCGGGCGGTGTTACGGAAGCTCAGACAGCCCGCGAAGCGATAAAAGCTAGGGTTGGTACGGCAAATGCTCTCGGTGCAGGTATCGCTGGCACGGCGACGGATGATGGTCGGGTTTATAACGTCCTGAGTACCGTGAACATTCGCTCTTGTCCCAGTACCAGCTGCCGTATCCTGCGGGTGGCTAGACCCGGAGCTGATGTTCTCAACGATCCTAGCGGAGGTACTCAGCAAGGCAATGGTTATACTTGGATTCGCGTAACTTACGGATTTAATTCTACCAATGCTTGTGATAGCAATCGCGCTCAAGGATGGATGATCGTTAATCCTCTCGCTCCTGGAAAGGTTCGCGTAACAAAAGGGCCGTTAAATGTTCGGTCATCGCCATGTTCGGGTCGCATTATTAAAACTTTACCCACTGGCACAACTCTAGACTTCCATCCAGACCAAAACCAATGGAGCAACAAGTGGTATAAAGTTGTTGTTCCTGGGGCGACGCCAGGGCCTTTGGGCTATGTTGATGGTTGGGACTTCGCGGATGTCTACTAATATCGGTTCCAAATAATCATTGCTATTTAATCTAAAAGAAAGAGGGTAAGCAGTTGCTTACCCTCTCTCTTTTAAATAGCAAAGCGAATCGCTAATCGCTTATTCCCAAGCATCTAAATCAAGTGCGCGAGAGCCACCGCGTTCTAGCTGACCTAAAAGGCTTTTGAGTTGCGACCAAACTAACATGCCAATAAATAGAGTGAGTGGCATCGAAGTCCCAAAAGACAGCCATCCAGGAAAGCCAAAAATCTCTAATCCAGCTACTAGAAACAGACAGATTCCGCCACAAATTCCCAAGAATGGCAACTGTAATTGTATCCCTTGCATCTGAGCCAAAGTCCGGGTAGAGCGGTTCTTTGACCATTCCCGTACTTGCTGTTTGAGGGTGGCTTCAAAAGCAAGACCACAGGTTATTCCAGCAAACAAACCGAAAACAAGTAAAAAATACGGCGGATCTGGGAAATAGTACACTAAAAACTCCTAATAGGTAACGGGTAAATGGGCAACGGGGAATCGGTAATGGAAGATTTACCAATTACCGCTATGTGCAACTTTTTCTCAGCCTCTAATTTATCAGGGGTTGGGGCGATCGAAATGTCAAGCAAATTTTGTCAGCTCCCCCAATCCCCCCATGAGATGGAGGGAGAAATACAGAAAGTTGCACACCGCGCCAATTATCAATTACTCATTACCGATTCCCTAAGACCCAACACTTTATTCTCTCTCCTGCAAGGCAGCAAGTGTGGCAAAAGAAGGTAATAGTGCGGCGACTCCTTCAGTGGAGAGTTCCGTCAAGGCTCCGAGGGCTACATTAAACAACCGTGACGGCTTCAGGTCATCTTTCACTAGATTCCATAGACGTCGCACTTCTTCGGTATGAAGTCGGTCATCTTCTGTCAAAGCGATTAGCACTTGGCGTCGCAGAAATTGTCCTTCTTCAGAGAGGAGAAACTGTAATCCTAGTTGAGCCGTAGGCAATAGATCGAAGTTATCATCTGAGCGAGCGATCGCAATCATGTTCTCTAACCGCTGCCATTGGAATTTGCCGTCTTTGAACAAGACTTCAATTAAACGTCGCCGCATTTCTGGAGATTCGCCAGTCAGCAAACGCCGCGCTACGTAGGGATAGGCAACTTCGACAATTTTGAAATTGGGATTTAAGCTGAGAGCCAATCCCTCTTGTGTCACCAAGGAACGAATAATTAAGGCAAATTTCGCCGGAATTCGGAACGGATAGTCGTACATCAGTTCCGAGAACTTGTCTGTAATTGTCTTAAAGTTAAAGTCTTGTACACTTTCGCCGATGACATCTCCCAGTACGCTTTCTAGCGCTGGAATGATCGGAACAATATCCGTTTCTGGCGTCAAAAAGCCTAGCTTAACAAAGTCTTTGGCTAACTCAATATAGTCTTTGTTAATTAGGTGAACGACGGCACTGACGAGGGTTTCTTTGGTATCCTCCTCCATCTGATCCATCATGCCAAAGTCTATATAAGCCATACGACCATCTGGCAGGGCAAACAGGTTACCTGGATGGGGATCAGCATGGAAAAAGCCGTATTCCAATAGCTGTCGTAGACCAGCGGTGACGCCAATCTCGATCAAAGTATCAGTTTCCAAATCGGCTGCTTTAATGCGCTCGGTATCGTTCAGTTTGAAGCCGTCAATCCACTCTAGAGTCAGGACGCGAGTGTTGGTGTAGCGCCAGTAGATGGCTGGGACTTTAACGCTGGGGTCATCGCGGAAATTA
The DNA here is from genome assembly GCF_039961975.1 of Trichocoleus sp. DQ-A3. Lineage (NCBI taxonomy): Bacteria > Bacillati > Cyanobacteriota > Cyanophyceae > Leptolyngbyales > Trichocoleusaceae > Trichocoleus > Trichocoleus sp. DQ-A3. The sequence goes on from NZ_JAMPKC010000030.1 coordinate 21,959, forward strand.
GTGGCAAACTTTTCGGCGTTTCGTCCTTCGTTGAGGTAGTCAATTTCTTCAAATAACTTGTAACCGAATTCATCGACGATCAGAGTCAGGTTATGCCCTAAATTTAGGGGAAGCCAAGGACTCAACCAAGCCGCCATCCATCGCATCAAGTAAAGGTCGAGGGTGATGGTTGGTAGCAAGTTGGGGCGTTGCACCTTGACGGCGACTTCTTCGCCGGTGTGGAGACGCGCTCGATAAACTTGACCCAGACTGGCGGCAGCAAGTGGTTCTGGGGATATTTCTCTATATATCTCTTCTACTGAGCGTTCTAGCTCGGTTTCAATGATATTGAATGCGATCGCATTATCAAATGGCGGCAGTTGGTCTTGTAATTTGATGAGTTCTTCTAAAAAGTCTTTCCGCACTAAGTCGGGTCTTGTGGAGAGAGCTTGACCGACTTTAATAAAGGTTGGACCCAGGCGAGTGAGGATTTCCCGCAGTTGAGTGGCGCGTTTCTCTCGATTCTTCCAGTCCTGGTTCAGCCAATCGTCCCACTTTAAGCCAAGAACAAACCCTGCAAATAACCAGATAATTTTGATGGCTCGCCAGAGAACTCGCCAGGGACGATAGCGGAAGTACTGGGCGATCGCTTCGGGATCGTAGCGCCGAGACTGGATGAGGGAGTACCGATTCACGCTTGTGCTTGCCTCTTTTAACCTAACTTAATTCGCCATTAGCGGCTTCTGGGAGTATTCAAGCCACTATTTAACCTAATCAATCGAATAACATTAATTTCCAGGGATTTCGACCGCATTCTTTCGTAACTTTACTCATTGATTTTTACCAGGTTTTTAACGTTTTATTAACTATAGTATACAAAACTACAGACACTTGCGGGGATCGCCCATCTGCTTTAAGAGAGCAAACAGTTCCCTCACTTGCTATTTTTTCTCTGTCAAGGTTCCATGACAAAATTGCTAAAGTCTCCTACCAGCAAAACCAGCAGTGACTAATTATTCTTAAGGAAGAAATTAAAATAATCTTAAGTATATTTTAAATTACGAATAAATAGTGTAGCAGAGCCGTGAATCTCCCTCTGAAGAGGTAAGCACCGTAGGGGAGAGACATCGAAAATCTTTAGTGTCTACCCAGCAGCTCGAAAATGCTGTTTCGAGTCTAGACGCTGGGCAAGGTAGTCAAAGCGCAGCGCCAGTCCGATAGAGAGTTTTATCAGTATCAATTTGGTTTAGGTCAGCATGACGAGTGCTATGGCTTTGCTTTGCCATGAGCGTTTACTTCGCCCGTAGCTGGGATTAAGAACCTATATTGCCGTTATTTTGCGGGGTCATTCATGTTGTTTTCAAAAAATTCAAAGAAAAAAATACTCAAGTTGTTGGGTTTGAGCCTTGTAGTTACAGCTTTGATTGTTAGTCCTTCCCTATCAGGAAATAATTTCCACTTATTTAACGCACCGGCGTTAGAAGTCAGTGTCAACGCTCAGCCTCCGGCTGGAACTGATGCGGCACAGCAGAATCCTGCTTCCGCTGAAGGCGAAGAAAAGGGAAAAAGTGACAAGGCTGAGAGTGCTTCGTCTGAAGGAGAAAAAAAAGGAAAGATTGATATTTTCAAAATTGTCATGGGTGTGCTGGCGGGTCTGGTGCTGTTTTTATATGGTGTGACCCGGCTTGCTGAGGGACTCGAAGCGATCGCAGGCGATCGCGCAAAAAATCTCATCGACAAGTTCACCAGCAATCGCTTTGCCGCAGTGGCAACTGGCACGGTGGCAACAACCATATTAGATTCATCGTCGGTCACGATCATCATGACGATCGCGATGGTGAGTGCTGGGTTGTTGACGTTCGTCCAGTCTCTCGGCGTGGTTCTGGGTTCCAACATCGGGACGACCATCGGCGCTGAACTGATCGCTTTTAAGATTAACGAATATGCACCGATAGCCCTGTTCCTTGGCCTCTTGTTGCATTTTTTGGGCAAGACAGACCGCTGGAAGAACATCGGTTTAATTTTGTTGGGGGTAGGCTTGCTGTTCTTCGGTCTAGACACGATTGACGAGGCGATGAAACCGTTCCGGGACTACCAACCCTTTATTGATTGGATGAAAACCTTAGGGGAAAATCCGCTGCTGGGTGCCTTAGTTGGGGCGCTGTTTACCGTTTTGATTCAATCCTCTTCCGCCACAGTAGCCATTGTCATTACGCTGGCAGCTTCTGGCTTGATCTCATTGCCCGCAGGCATCGCCTTGATGCTGGGTGCGGAAGTAGGCACCTGTGCTGACACGCTGGTAGCAACGATTGGGCGATCGCGCGAAGCTGTGCGGACGGGTGTCTTTCATGTGATTTTCAATGTGATAACCGCAGTCGTGGGGATCTTATTTGCGGCTCAATTAGCAAGCCTTGCCCAGTGGATTTCTGGGGGGGCTGATGTTGCCCGCCAAATTGCCAATGCTCAGGTGATATTCAACGTATTGGGCGTAGTGTTGGTTATCGGGTTTCTACCGTTAATCGCCCGTGGATTGGAAATGCTAATTCCCGGCGGTAAATCGAACCGGCAACTCGCAGGGGAGCCTCAAAGGGAACAAACTAAAGTGTAGAGAGGCAATACTTATCGGTTCTCTCCCCCAACTCCACTGTGACAGGGAAAGGAGATCCTTGTTTTCCGGTTAGGGGAGATTGGGGGAGAGGTCGGGTTGATGCGATCGCAATTGCTTAGGTACCTGAGGTGCTGGACTTCGCTTCTAGGTTTTCCAAGCGGCTTTTGAGTTCCTGGTTTTGCTTCTTGATCAGGTCGAGTTCGTCTCGCAGTTGCTTGATCGCTTGATCCGATCCAACATTTTTTTGCACCCGCTCAACCGCTTCCTCAGCGATGCGACGGACTCGTCCATCGGGGGTTTGGTCGGCAAGACTTCGCAAAATCCCAATCGCTTTGGGAGTCTCCATTTGCCCTAGTGCGATCGCGACTGATACTTGGGTTAAGAAAAATGTCTCTTTGGAGAGTGCGGCAAGTTGTTCGAGAATTCGTTCCAAGTTGACATTATTCTGACCCGTTGAAATGGTTCCCAAAGCGCGAATCGCTGCTAGACGCAACGCTTGCGGGACGCCTTGGGCAGTGTATTCCAGAATCAGATCCAGCGCTTGGGGTGAAGTTTTCAGTTGAGACAAACCAGCGATCGCGCCAGTTCTGACAACCTCATTCCAACCCGCCTTTTCTTTGAGTACTGTTTGCAGCAGCTTCAGCACTTTCTCTTCTTTGGGCTTTTCGTCCAGATTTGCCGCCCCAATTCCGCCAATCGCATTAACCGCTGCGGACTCCACATAGTAGCTAGGGTCACCGTCTTCTACTAATGGTTTCAGTGCTTTGTAGCTGTCATGGGTTTTGATCGTTCCCAATGCTTGCACCACTGCACGACGCACTAAGGCTTCTTTATCTTTTAGACCCGCAACTAGACCGTCAAACGCTTGATCGAGTTTAACTTCTGCCAACTGTTTAGCAACTTCCGCCCGAACGCCCCAGAAAGAATCGTTCTTGAGGGCAAAAGAAAGCGCTTTTACGACCTCCAATCCGCCTTTTTTCGCCAACGCCTCAGCCGCGTAGATGCGAGAGACGGGATCGGGATCGGATTGCAGTTGGGCTTTGAGTTCCTGAACTGGATACTCTAAGGACACCGTTTTTAGGAAATTATTCCCGATGTCAAAGCTAATAAAATCTGGTTTCTCTTCAAGGGGGAAGTAAAAGCTTTGTTCCCGTTCGTGAACCCTGACTGCGAAAGTCTTGAAATTGACGGTGGAGGATTGTTCAGACGAGGAATCTCGCGTCTCTACATTATTCTCGCTGGGGGAATTTCCTGGGACATAGCCAAAGGCGATGGGAATTTTTAGGTCAAATAAATCGCTACGGCTGCCATTTGTATCGCTGGTGGCTTGAGTTTGAGTAACGGTAACTTTAGCCAACTTGCTATCAGTATCCCAGGAATAAGCAACTTTGAAATCTGGATGACCGCCGCGATAAACGTACTGATCAAATAAAAATAGGAGGTTGCGACCCGTCGCTTTTTCAATTGCCCGTAGCAGGTCAACAGTTTCAACTGTTTTATGGGCGTTGTCCTGAACAAAGGTGTGGATGGCTTTAAAAAATAGCTCGTCTCCCAACTCCGCCCGAATCATGTGATAGACACAAGCACCTTTTTCATAGAGGTGGCGGTCATACAGTTCAATCGCCTCGCGGTAGACGTGAGTGACAATCGGGCGACGGTAACGGCTGCTGTCTTCTACAAGGTAGCTACGAGCTTCATTGAGCAGGTAATAGGCTGCGTCTTGCGAACCGTACTCTTGTTGCGTCCATAGCACTTCTGAGTAAGAAGCCATCCCTTCTTTAATCCAAGCATGAGACCAGTGCTTGATGACGACTAAATCTCCAAACCACTGGTGGGCGAGTTCGTGAGCGACTAAGCTTTCTGTGGTGCGATTATCTAAAGATGCCCGTTTATCCAGCAAGCAGCGGTCGGTTAGCAGCGTGGTGGAGGTGTTCTCCATTCCACCGAAGATGAAGTCATCGACGCACACTTGGGCGTATTTGGGATAGGGGTAGGGATAACCAAATTTTTCACTGAAAAATTCAATCATTTCCGGCGTTTTGCCCATACTACGGCGGGCATCTTCTTCTCTGCCCTTCTCCACATAGTAGGTGACAGGCTTGTCGTTCCATTCATCTTGAATTTCGGCAAAGTCACCCACTGCGAGCGTCATCAGGTAGGTGGGATGAACTTGCTCTTGCAACCAGTGATAAGTTTTGTAGTGGTTATCTTCCTCGGTTTTGATGAGCAATCCGTTGGAGATGGCGACTAGGAGTTTGGGAACTTTGACCCGAATTTCTGAAGTGGCTAACTGTCCGGGATAGTCAAAGCAGGGGAACCAGAAGCGGGAATCCTCATCTTCTCCCTGCGTCCAAACTTGAACGGGTTTATCGGGATAGTGTTTGTTGGGGGAAATAAAGTAGATACCGCGCTGGGGTTTCTCCACCGAGTAGGCGATCGCTATCTCGATCGTTTTTCCCACCTGAGTGGGTGTCTGCATCTGGATGTGCAGTTGTTCGCCATCATAGTCAAAGCTTTGCGGTATTTCGTCAACCTGCACTGACTGAATATTTAGGTTGACGGCATCTAAGGTTAAACGGTCAATCCCACTCCGCACCGGCAGTAAGGTAATGGCGCAAGTACCTCCGACGGTTTGATTAGGAATATCCAGGGCTAAATCCAGGAAAATATGCTCGACTTGTCCGGGTCGATCTGGGTTGTAGTGGGGACGGGCACCGGGCAGTTCAAAGGATTTGTGACCGTTATTTTCTGAATCGAAATAAGTCTGCAACTTCATGGTGAGATTGACCTGTAAGACTCCGAAGTATAGCCGAGAATCAGGGCTAAGGAGGTTATTTCTTTAGGTTAACGCCTTCAGACTGCGTGGACTTCTCTTCTAAGCACGGCGACGCGCGGGGTATCCAAATTTGTAGCGAACACCCAGATGCTTTGTTACTTCAGCCGCGATGATTTTCAAGCTTCACTTAGCGTTGTGTCTACTTGCGCTCTCAAAAAAGTGCTGGCTTGAAGGGCGTGTTTATGCCCATTGGTGTCAACTTGAGAAAAAGCAGAGCGAGAAAGGGTGGGATCGCAGATTCTATCCAAGCGCAAATGCTATATCTCTGCTCTTTTAATCAATCTTTAAATGGTATTTATACTTAGCTTTACCCAGCCTAATGCTCAAGCTTAATCTCGGCACCGTACATTTACTTAAGTACATTTACTGATGAATTTCATATCAACCAAGCTTGAGCCGATTGGTGAGGAAAGCAATATGTGGCGCGTTTTTAAGCTAGCTTTATTAACAACAGCAGCTTTGGCAGTTTTTCCAGTGGGTGAAGCAGCAGCAGCAACTTTGACGGGTGCCCCTCCAATTGTGATTGGACATCGGGGCGCTAGCGGCTACCGTCCCGAACATACGTTAGCAGCCTATGAGCTGGCAATTGAGATGGGCGCTGATTTTATCGAACCTGACTTAGTTTCGACAAAAGACGGCGTTCTAATTGCTCGCCATGAAAATGAAATTTCTGGAACGACAGACGTTGCAAATCGCCCAGAATTTGCTAACCGCAAGACAACCAAAACAATTGATGGAAAACCAGTCACCGGCTGGTTTACCGAAGATTTTACCTTGGCTGAAATCAAGACTCTCCGGGCGAAAGAGCGTATCCCTGAATTGCGCCCCGGATCGGTCAAATTTGATGGTTTGTATGAAATTCCGACTTTGCAAGAAGTTATCGACCTAGCCAAGAAAAAGAGTGCCGAAAAAGGTCGCACGATTGGTATTTATCCGGAAACGAAGCATCCCACCTACTTTGATTCCATCGGATTATCGTTAGAGGAACCTTTGGTAAAAATCCTCAGCGAGAACGGTTACACCGATGCGGATGATGCGGTTTTCATTCAATCCTTTGAAGTTGCAAACCTGAAATTTCTCAAAACACTGACGAATTTGCCGCTAGTTCAGTTGTTTGATGCAAGTACCGCCAAGCCGTATGATTTTGTTGTCAGCGGTGATTCTCGCACCTATGGCGATCTCATAACTTCTTCAGGATTGAATGCGATCGCGCAATATGCAAGCGGAATTGGCCCTTGGAAACGCCTGATTATTCCAGCTGAGACGGTCGATAAAAATGGCGATGGTCAACCTGACGATCTCAATGGAGATGGGGTCATTAGCGATGCTGACAAGCCATTGTTAGAACCCACATCCCTAATTAGTGACGCCCATGCGGCGGGTTTGCTGGTTCATGCCTACACTTTCCGCAGTGAAGACTTCTTCCTCGCTCCAGACTACAACGGCAACCCAGAGCTGGAGTACGAACAATTCTTTAAATTAGGGATTGATGGCGTCTTTAGCGACTTTCCAGATACCGCTGTTGCAGTTCGCAACCGGATTGCTGGCGATCCCAGCAAAGACGTTCCCGAACCCACAACCTTACTGGCGTTTGGTATTCTCCCAATCGCAGAAATTTTGCGCCGTCGCCAAAATAAATTCAAAAAGGCTTGATTGAGTAGCCGCCTTACACTCGCGCTACTCAGATAACTTTCCTCTATTAGCTTTCCTCTGTAGATGCTGGGCTAAACATCGCCGAACGCATTTATCCGAACACATCTATCCGAACGCACCGATAAAGTCCGCTTCAGCGGGCTTTTTTTATGGCTATTGAGTAATTAAACGGTAAGCCCTAGTCACAAGGATCGCGAGATACCTTTGAGTTTCACCAGCACCATTTAGCGATCGCGCAATTACTCAAGACGCAAGCCATTATCGGACAATTTACTGGATAATCTTAACGGGAATGTGTACCGAGAGCGATCTGCGTTTTCTTTCCCCTGCGCCACTGGACACTCCCTATCAGTCTGGGCTAAGACTGTAAGCTGCACTCAATCAACATCTTCCTTCAGCTATGCGCCCTCAACTCGGAATCTTCGCGCTTATCGCCTTCCTAGCTACCATTTCAGCGCCTTTGAACGCGCCTTCCATAACACAGGTGTTGGCGCAAACTTCAGAATCCCGCAAAGCAGAAGCTGAACGCCTTTTAGAACAAGGTATTCAGCAGATTGATAACCGTCAACTTGACAAAGCCTTACAGTCGATACAACAGGCATTGACGATTTATCGAGAACTCAAAGATCGTCAGGGAGAGGGAACCGCTCTAGCAAACCTGGCAAGTATTTACTATTGGGTGCAACAGTACTCTCAATCAATTGATTTCCAACAGCAAAGTTTAGCGATCGCGCGAGAAATTGCCGATCGTCCCTTAGAAGCGAAGAATCTTAGACAATTGGGAAGTTCGTACTCGGCGCTGGGACAACATCCCCAAGCAATCGAGTATCTGCAACAAAGTTTAACTCTTGCACGGGAAATTAAAAATAATAAAAGTGAAGCAGCCGCTCTTGGTATGCTGGCTCTTGCTTATCAACGAATAGGAGACTATCAGAAAGCGATTGATTCTTGGCAACAAGCACTCCCTATTTTTCAGCAACTCAAAGAACGTAGGGCTGAAGGAGCTGCTCTCACATCTATTGGAAGTTACTATCAGTTGCTGGACAAGTACCCTGAAGCTCGAAAGTTCTTCCAACAAGGTTTAGTTATTGCCCAAGAACTGAAAGATCGCTCTAGCCAACAGGTAATTCTTGCACTTCTGGGTCATGTTCATGAATCCCTCGCTGAATACTCCCAATCTATTGATAAATATCAACAAAGTTTAGTTATGGCGCGGGAAATGGGGGAATCGGCAATTGAAGTAGAAATTTTGAATAATTTGGGCGGGATTTATGCCAATCTATCAAGATATCAGGAAGCAATTGAATATTATCAGCAAAGCTTAACCATTGCCAAAAAAATTAACGCTCGTCAATCAGAAGCGGGTATTCTGTCTAATTTAGGCACTGTATATAAAAATTTGAACGATTCTCCCCAAGCAATTCGCTATTATCAGCAGAGCTTAGCAATTACCGATGAACCCAATAATCAACAAAGTGCCTTAGAAGTTCGAGAAGAACGGAAATTATATGCCCAAACAATCCTAAACTTAGGAAACATTTATCAAGAAAGTGGCACAACAGATAAAGCAAAAGAATTTTATCAGCAGAGCTTGAAAATCGCCCAAGAAATCAACGATCGGGATTTGCAAGCAGATATCTTAAATTTTTGGGGAATTCTCTCCTATCAAAATCTGGGAGACTACCGGCAAGCCAGTGAATATTATCAACAAAGCTTAGCCTTAGCCAAACAAAATAATAATAAACGCGGGGAAGCAAAAGCGATAGGCAATTTGGGACTCGTTTATAATTCTATGGGCGAGTACGATAAAGCGATTAATTACTTTCAGCAGGATCTTGCAATTTCTCGCGAAATTAAAAATAAACGAGGGGAAGCCATCGCCTTAAACAATTTAGGGCTAACTTTTATGCGTGCGGGTAAGCTATCGGAAGCCGAAACATATTTAAAAAATGGAATCGAAGTATTAGAATCTGTCCGAACCGGATTAGGTAGAAATGATGCTAATAAGGTATCACTTTTTGAAGATCAAGTCAGCACTTATCGCAATTTGCAACAAGTTTTACTTGCTCAAAATAAAATAGAAGCTGCATTGGAAATTGCTGAACGGGGGAGAGCAAGAGCCTTTGTTGAGCTATTAGCTTCGCGGTTATCTGAAGCATCCGTTCAAGCTACGCTTACCTCACCGAATATCAACAAAATCAAAGAGATTGCCAAGCTTCAGAACGCTACCTTGGTTGAATATTCTATTGTCTACGAAGACATAGATGCCATAGGAAAAAGATCGCAATCCCAAACATCTGAAATTTATATTTGGGTAGTTAAACCAACCGGCGAAATTGCCTTTCGTAAAGTCAACCTTAAGTCTTTGCGACAGCAAAAAAAGAGTTCTTTGGAAGAGCTTGTTGTCAGCAGCCGCGAATCGATTGGTGTTAGAGGTCGTGGTTTAGGTGTAGAGGCTAAAGTTCCTGGAAGTCCAGCAAAACAAGGCTTTAAGGAACTTCACCAACTACTTATTAAACCTATTGCCGACCTACTCCCAAAAGACCCAAATGCTCGTGTTATCTTTATTCCACAAAGCGAACTGTTTCTAGTTCCTTTCCCAGCATTGCAAGATGCTTCTGGCAAATACTTAATCGAACAACATACTATCCTCACGGCACCTTCAATTCAGGTACTGGATTTAACGAATCAGCAACAACAGCTTGTAGGAACGCGAAGTTCTACTTCTGTACAAAATCAAGATGTGCTGATAGTTGGGAATCCCACAATGCCAAGTGTTCCTGAAAAAATTGGCGATCCGCCGACTCAGTTACCAAGCTTACCGGGTGCAGAACGAGAAGCTTTAGCGATCGCGCCTCTGTTTAAGACTAAAGCTTTCACCGGCTCTGAGGCAACGAAAGCAGCGATTCTGCAACAAATACCCACAGCACGAATCATTCATCTTGCGACTCATGGTTTACTAGATGATATTCGAGGATTGGGAAGTGCGATCGCGTTGGCTCCATCTGGCAATGATAACGGCTTACTCACCGCTGAAGAAATTCTAGACTTGAGATTCAATGCCGAATTAGTAGTCCTGAGTGCTTGCGACACAGGTAGAGGCAGAATCACTGGCGATGGAGTGATCGGTTTATCTCGCAGCTTAATGAGTGCGGGTGTACCCAGTGTAATTGTGTCCCTCTGGCAAGTGCCAGACGCTCCTACAGCCTCATTGATGACAGAATTTTATCAAAATCTTCAAAAAACGCCCGATAAAGCCGCCGCTCTGCGAAGCGCTATGCTAAGCACTATGAAGCAACATCCAAATCCTAAAGACTGGGGGGCATTCACTTTAATTGGAGAAGCAGAATAATTAAAAATTGAAGAATTTCCAGACGTTGCACATTGGACGGATGATAGTGTCGCGCAAAGACGCTAAGAAAAACTTTGCATCTTTGCGCGAAACGAAAAAGAAAATCTTTCTTAATGTTGAATTTTTAATTCTGCTTCACCTTGGCAATTACCGTGCGGTGACGATGAGTATTGCGGCTGATTGTCGGCGTAGTGAAACCGGAATCTACTAGCGCTTGTTCAATATTTAACGCAAAATACTCATCTAAATAAGGCTCGGTACTCTTGAGCAATGTCAAGATGTAGGGCGGCATTTTGGTATAAATCTCAGATTGAGGATTCATATCCATAATTGCCAAATAGCCACCGGGACGCAGTACGCGCCGCACTTCTCGGAAAATCTGCATAGTTGCTGACTGAGGCAACTCGTGGCACATCAAAAAGATAGAAACCAAATCGAACGAGGCATCTGGCAAACCTGTAGATTCAGCAGCAGCATGAACCCAGGAAATCGATTTTTGGTGCTGTTGGGATTGGTACTGGGCAACTGCTAGAAAATAAGGCGACAGATCCAAACCCGTCAGCTTTGCTTGGGGATAAACATCTTGGAGGGCAAACGTACTCATTCCCACACTGCACCCCAAATCTAAAATATCTTGTGGTTGAGTAGCGATTTCGTTTTTGAGAATATCAAGATAACTCTGGCGCAGTCGGGCATCTCCTTGCGCCCCCGCATCAGGCCAAATTCCGGCGTGAACGGCATAAGCCGCAACTTCTACTTCCCAAGCGGCTTCCCAGCTTAAGTTACCACTTTCGTAAGCATGGAACGAGCGCAGGTAATATTCTGGATAAGTCAGTTGGGGGTTTTGTACTTGAGCCAGATGACTTTCCCAGTCGTATTGTGAAAACGTCTGTACTTGCTTTCTCCAAGGCACTCCAATCTTCTCGGCGCGTTTGATCATCATTGAACGCGCTTGCTGCTTGGCTAGATTGGCTAATGGCTTAATCGCTAGCAATCCGTTTACCAAGCGTGAAGATAATCCGAGTTCAGTATTTACTGTGGCAGTCATAAAGTAATAAGTAATGGGTAATGGGTAATAGGTAATGGGTAATAGTAAGTAACAAATGACCTTATGACCAATTACCAATCCTGAATAAAGATGTCTCAGTAGGATGAGCTTTTATCCCACCAAAACTTGAAGGGTGGGCAATGCCCACCCTTCAAGAATATTACCAATTACTCATTCCCCGCGACTTCCTATTTGCCCGTTTTAGGCTTGAGTGCAAGTAACACCTCAACTTGACCCGTTGATGCGTCTGGTTGAGTCACGGTCAAACCAATACCATGCATGGAATTCAGAATTGCAGTGGTTTCAGGCGTGATGGAACTCTTTTGGGCTGGAGGTAGCTGGCGATTCACCAAAGACATGGTTTTGTCCATGTCGAGGTAAAAATAGCCTGCGTTTGGCTTCTGCAAAGACCCCGTGACCGTTTTAAAAGATGTGCTATTGTCCAAAGGCTGGCTGGGCTTGTTTGCCATGACATCGGCGATGGGGCCACCAATCGCCACATACATCGTGTTTTCATCTATCCAACCATGCCCTAAGAAAGCGCCTTGTTGCGGGATTTGCCATTCTGTGACGGTTTTACCCTGAATTTTTCTAGGCGCTACGGCGATTGAATTTCCCTTAGCGATCGCATCCAGTTTGTTGAAGGTGGCTTCAGCTGTTTTGCGATCGCTGGTTTGAAATACTAAAGCTCCACCAAATCCAACGGGTGCTAAAATTCCCTTGGTCGATGGAATCGCCGCGAGAGCAAATTCTCCATCCATCCATCCGAAGATATCTTTATCTAGGTCAAGATTGACGAGTCTGAGTTGCTGTCTTGCCATGTCAAACCCCTGCTGGGCTTGGGGATCGGCTTTGGATTGTTCGACAACCGTTGCCCAAGTTTGGCTGATTCCATTTCCAGCGATGAGGGCAATTGTCTCAGCCGGAAGTTGAGACGCGACTTTGCCAGGAGAAGCCTTGTACTGAACTTTCATTACCGAGGGATCTACCTTTGCGATCGCCTTCATCCTCACACCAGCATTATCAATCCCAACACCCATCACCACCGACTGCACAGCCTTTAACTGCTTTAGGGTTTCTGGAGGAAGCGGGGGCGTATTCGGATTATTTGCCAGTGCTTGCTGCACCGTCCCCGCATAATCGGGGATATAGAATTGAGCGATGGAGTTTTGTACGTCTACACCCTTAGTCAGAAGGCTGGCTGCACCTGCTTTGCTAGCAAATGAAGGTTGTCCTTTAAAGGTATCAATGGCGAGTTGCACTGCTTCTTTTTCATCGGACATCACTAAATGACTGTCTAACAAAGCCGTGTAGGTTTTGCCACTTTTATCTGTGGTTTCCTCTATTTTGATGCCTTTGTAATCTATTTGTTTGGTTCCAGCTTTCTTGGCTTTCAGCTTATTTGCAAAACTTAAAGCACTTACTTTGTCTTTGACGCCAACCACCATCAACATCCGGACTTCCGGTGACGATTTTGGGGGTGTCGCTTGTGCCGGTTTTACAGTCGGTGATGGCAGAACAGCAAACATCACGCTACCCAGCCAAGGCTTAACATCTTTTTCATAATTGATGTTGGATTCAGTCAACATCTCTTTGTTGAAATCCTTCAGCCCTTTATCAACCAATTTTTGGGCTTCCGGAGTCCCAAACTGTTGCAATTGCGCCCAGTTTTTCGGATCGGTGGAGACAAAACCCGCCATTAATGCTTCATCCGGCACCACTTTGGCACTTGCAAGAGGGCTGGTCGCATCGCTAAAAGAACCCTTCAAGTAAAGATAAGTACCGATGCCTCCGGCTACTACAACGGCAGTGCCAACAATAATAGGAACTATACGATTTGGTCTTCTTTCAGACATTTAAATTTTTCCTTAGATTATTACTGCTTGTGATTGTTATCGATACATCCACAAATGGCATTGTGGATTTTGCGGATTTAGCGGGAATCGCTGTAAGGAAAATTCGTAATTTTGCTTAGTCACGATTCCTACTAAAAGGATTGTTATTGGAATACTTCAACCTGATTTGGATAAACTCCGCAAACCAGAAATATGAAGTTTAAATACAAAAATCGCCTGCTAGTACGAGGGGAGAGGTTTCGCGTCAGATAAGGCTAAGCGATCGCGCTTTAAAATTCTTTCAACAATAAATTGCCCAGGAAAATCAAGATTCTCTCCTCTTTCACTTAGTAGGGGCGTGTTTATGCCCCTACTAAATGTCGCAATACCTCGATATTTTCTTTGACTGTATGAAACTACCTTGGCTCTCGAAAAGCGGAGAGGGAGCTGGGGGCGAGGTTCCGGTTGTGTTGAAATCCATTGAGAGCCGTTCTATATCTGGTGATGGCAGTTAGACTAAAAGCGGAAACGATAGAGTTTTAAGTAGGGATGGATGCCGTGGAAGTGACACAGGCAGTCAAGCAGCGGGTACAGGAACTGCGACAGTTGTTGGACAAAGCCAGTTATGCCTACTATGTCCAGGATGCTCCCATCATGGAGGATGCCATCTATGATCGGCTGTATCGGGAACTGCAAGACTTAGAAGCCCAGTATCCAGAACTGGTAACACCGGACAGCATCACTCAGCGCGTGGGTGAGAAACCGGCAACTCAGTTTTTCTCGGTGCGGCACAATATCCCTCTCTATAGTTTGGAAAATGCCTTTAATATTCAGGAATTTGCCAAATGGCAGGAACGCTGGCGGCGACAAGTTCCCGAACTCAATACTTTTGAATATGTCGCGGAGTTGAAAATTGACGGTTCTGCGATCGCTCTCACCTATGAAAATGGCATCTTGGTGAGAGGGACGACGCGGGGGGATGGCATCGCGGGGGAAGATATTACTCAGAATGTGCGGACAATTCGCGCGATTCCCTTGCGATTGAATTTAGAAAGCCCTCCCACTCACGTAGAAGTTCGCGGCGAGGCGTTTTTAGGCTTAGATGTGTTTAAGCAAATTAATCAGGAACGGCAGCAAGCTGGCGATCAGTTATTTGCCAATCCTCGCAATGCAGCGGCGGGAACCTTGCGGCAATTAGACTCTCGGATTGTGGCAAAGCGGCGGCTAGATTTCTTTGCCTATACGTTGCAAATTCCTGGGAAGCATGATGCCGAGGTTGCCCGAACTCAGTGGGAATCGTTGGAATTGCTGCAACAAATGGGATTTAAGGTGAATCCCAATCGCAAGCTTTGCCAGTCTTTAGAAGATGTTCGGGATTATTATGACGAGTGGAATACGGGGCGATTAAATCTACCCTATATGACCGATGGGGTCGTCGTGAAGCTCAATTCGATTCCGCTTCAGGAACAGTTGGGATTTACGCAAAAGTTTCCCCGTTGGGCAGTGGCGCTGAAATACGCGGCGGAAGAGGCACCAACGCGAGTGGAAAATATTTCTATCAATGTGGGGCGAACGGGGGCGCTGACGCCGTTGGCAGAGTTGCAGCCAGTGCAATTAGCTGGGACAACCGTACAAAGAGCCACATTGCACAATATTGATTATGTGCGATCGCTCGATATTCGGATTGGCGATACGGTGATTATCCACAAAGCCGGGGAAATCATTCCCGAAGTGGTGCGCGTGTTGCCAGAACTCCGCCCAGAGGGAACTCAAGCCTTCCAAATGCCCACCTGTTGCCCGGTGTGCAATCAGCCGGTGGTAAAGCCCGTTGATGAGGCGGTGACGCGCTGCGTGAATGCTTCTTGCCCCGCTATCCTCAAAGGGGCGCTGGTTCACTGGGCAAGCCGTAATGCACTGGATATCAACGGCATGGGCGAAAAATTAATGCACCAGCTAGTAGATAAAGGCGTAGTGAATTCGGTTGCAGATTTATACGATTTAACCGCTGATAGGTTGGGAACTTTGGAACGGATGGGGAAGAAGTTAGCCCAAAAGTTGGTGGATGCGATCGCGCACTCAAAAACTCAGCCTTGGTCGCGAGTATTATACGGTTTGGGGATTCGTCACGTCGGCAGTGTCAATGCCCAAACTTTAACTCAAAAATTTACCACCGTTGAGCAACTAGCTTGGGCATTCCCATCGGATATTAAAGCAGTGTACGGCATTGGCCCAGAAATTGCCCACGCTGTTTATGATTGGTTCCAAGTCCCGGCGAATCAAACGTTAATTGATAGACTCAAGGCAGCCGGTTTGCAACTCACCGCCCAGGTAGAAACCCCATCCGCAGAAAGTAGAAGTGTTCCCTCGCCCCTACAAGGCAAAACCTTTGTAATTACTGGCACGCTGCCTACTCTGAAGCGCGACGAGGCGAAAGCGTTGATTGAAAAAGCCGGTGGTAAAGTTACGGGTTCCATCAGCGCCAAAACCGACTACTTACTGGTGGGGGAAGATGCCGGTTCCAAGTTAGAAAAGGCTGAAGCGTTGGGAATCACCCAACTGAGTGAAGCCGAACTGCTGGAAATAGTCGAAGATTAGATGTCAACAGCAAACACACTAAGGAAAGATTGTAGGAGCGTGCGGCACAAAACGTATCGCTCCTTTTCCCTTTTCATCAGAATATACCAATGCCACTTCACTCTAGTTCCGGTAGATGGCGATTAGGGCTAGCCTTATCGCTTGTGACTGTATTTTTGTGGGGAATTCTGCCCATTGCCCTGACGGTGACTCTACAGGTACTCGACGTTTACACCGTTACTTGGTTTCGCTTTTTGGTATCGTTTGGGCTGCTAGCCGTTTATTTAGCCGCACGACGGCAACTACCACCTGTCGAAAAACTGCGTTCAACGCCACTTGGATTGTTAGCGATCGCTATCTTATTTTTAGCAGCTAATTACATTCTTTTCCTACAAGGTTTACACCAAACTTCACCCGCTAACGCCCAAGTTCTCATTCAACTCGCTCCGGTTTTAATGGGTTTAGGGGGATTGGTTGTTTTCAAAGAACGTTATACATTGCGTCAATGGATAGGTTTAAGTGTACTCACGGTTGGCTTTGCACTATTCTTTCACGAACAATTAACTAATTTAATTACAGCACAAGGTAAATATTTAATCGGCTGCGGATTAATCTTTTTTGCAGCAGTAACCTGGGCAATTTATGCTTTAGCACAAAAGCAGCTTCTACAAAGATTACCGTCTTCAAATATCATGCTGCTAATCTATGGCGGCTGTGCTGTTTTATTTAGCCCTTTTGCGGCACCTCAACCCATTCTGACACTGAATCCTTTACATTTAGGAATGCTGCTTTTCTGTGCTTTGAATACCATCATCGCTTACGGTGCTTTTGCCGAATCTTTAGAACACTGGGAAGCATCGCGGGTGAGTGCAGTATTAGCGACAACGCCCATTGTCACCTTAATCTCTGTGTCAGCAGTGTCAATCTTTCTACCAACCCTCATTGCACCGGAACGCTTGACTGTTTTAGGAGTGGTAGGGGCGATTTTTGTAATATCTGGTTCGATAGCGATCGCTTTAGGAAAAGCTCGATAACTTTTTCTTGCATATAACTAGGGATTAAAAATACATTAATCCCCAGTTTTATTAGTGCAGGCAAATCCTACAGCAGTTTTTAAACAAAAACAAAGTCTTCAGAAATGATGACATCAGAGGTATTTTTTACAAGGCCAATCTGTTCCCCCATATAAAAGATACCAAGCCCATACATGAAGCTTCCCGAGTCGCTATTAAACTCAAGGCTATAGTCACTCGCACTGCCGTAAACTTGGATTTTATCACCTTGATTCCAGCCAAAATCCGTGATTGTCGCGTAGCTTTGAGCATCTTGGTAGTTTTGAACATCATGGTAGAAGGCACCTGAGGTATTGCCGAGTACGAAGATATCTGCACCAGCTCCGCCTTCGAGCGTGTCACACTCAATATAGTTATCGCTGCTAAAGCCATTGAGGATATCGTTGCCCGCACCACCGTAGAGGTGGTCATCATCAGCTTCACCATAGAGCGAGTCATTCCCATCGCCGCCATACAGATGGTCTTGTCCACTGTAGCCAAACAGTGTGTCATCACCAGATTCACCATAGAGGCTGTCATCGCCATCCCAGCCGTCCACGTAGTCATTACCTGCTCCCGCACGAACAGTATCGTCCCCTTCTCCGGCATATATAGAGTTGTTCTTGCTGTTACCTGTAATCGTGTTATTGAGGCTGTTTCCTGTGCCGTTAATAGCATTGCTACCTGTCAAGGTTAGATTTTCCAGGTTAGCGCCCAGAGTGAAGCTGACAGAAGATTTAACAGTATCGGTTCCTTCACCAAAGTTCTCAGTGACGGTATCGCTAGTGCTGTCAACAATGTAGGTATCGTTGCCTGTGCCACCTTTAAGGATGTCGTTACCTATACCACCATCAAGGGTGTCATTGCCTGCTTCACCGACGAGGCTGTCACTACCCGTCCCACCATACAGTTTGTCGTTACCAGCCTTGCCATACAGTTTGTCATTGCCGGATGTACTATTGGCACTACCACCTTGCGCCCAGCCATAGATAGTATCATCTCCCGAAGTTCCATTTTTTGTGTCAGAGCCTGTGGAACCATAGATAGTTGCCATTTTAGTTTCTCCTAATTTTCCTAATTGATGGTTATGGTTGGTATTTGAACTGAGGGTTAAGCTTCCTTGCCCTCCTTCTGTCTGTAACTCAAGTCAAAAAGCCAGGGTTTTATGCAAAATTGCAAATATTAATTTGTGTAACAAAATATATAATTGCTGGCTGTTTTGGCTGAGTAACAATCGGAAGCTTCTGATTAAAAGTGCGACGCCCTTGGTTCATCAGACACAACCCGATCGTCAAATTGGTGCTTCACCTGGTTAAAAGGAGAGACTTTCAACAATGGTGAACGTTCTATTAACGAGTTGCGATTCTAGTGGTACTTTCAAGACTATGGATGAGCGACTTGAGAAGCTAGTAACAGAAGCGCAACGGCACGCCCCTCAGTCTGAGGAGCGACAGTTGGCTTTAACTCAGTTGGTTGATGAAATGCTGCGATCGCGCAAAATTTGCCGTTCGCTTGCAAGTAAACCCCTATTTGGCATTTATCAGGAAATTTACCAGCAAGTCCGACAGCAGCTATTGCACGACGTAAGCGGACAACTCAACCAATACAATTCAAAACAGACAACCGTGAGGGAATGGGCGAATACCTTGCGGGCTCTAGCGTTTAGAACAATCTTGGTTGATGCTCAACTTAAACAGTTAGCGATGGTTGCTCAAGGGTACCCGCCCGCTACAGAGTTACGACAGTATGCTTTAGGGGAACTCGTTGAAGCAATTCGGCTATCGGGTAAGCTTTGCCGTCCACATCGCGCCAGCTTTTCGGCTCAGTTTTATAACCTGATTTATGATGAAGCCGTTAATAAAACATTAACTTATGTCTGTCGGCACATTAACAATTACGACCCAGAGAGAGGAGACAAAAAATTTATGAACTGGGTTAACTTTCGGCTAGATAGGGTATTTATAGAATGTTGCCGTGAATTTAGAGAGCCGAATACTAAGGAACTACCTTCACTGAACGAATTGGAGTATATAGTACAGTCAGACGAACCAGATTCTTTGTTTGAAAAAGTGCGTGAATGTCTAGAAGAAGATCGGGAAAAAGTTTTTAAACAGACACATATTAGAAATAGACCGGATGCTAATTTCTCAGCAATAGCTTTAGCAAGACTTTCAGGTAAAAGCTGGGAAGAAATTTCAGCAGAATTTAAAATCCCGCTGCCAACGCTGAGTTCCTTTTTTCAGCGTTGTTGTGAAAAATTTCGCCCTAAGTTCAAGCAATACGCCTAGAACCAATTGTTTTTCTTAACGAGGTGCGATACTAATGAGCGTAAATCAATTGATTATGAATTCCGAAATAGATGCTTGGACTTTTACGGTTCCGCTAGCTTTGTCAGCTCATGCACGAGCAGAACAATTTCGACGCTATCAATCCAAACCCGATAAAGCCAAACAGGTTTATCTCAATACCTTGGCAGTGTATGCCGTGAATGTTTACCTAGAATGCCGGGGCTTTGAAACGGATTTAGAACAGAGTGCAAGTTCAGATCCGGTGATGCAGATGCTAATGGATGTTGCTGATTTAGTAGTAAAAAATCGCGGCAAGTTAGAGTGCAGACCCGTGTTTTCAGATGCAGGATTTGTCCGCATTCCGGCAGAAGTTAGAGACGAACGGATTGGTTATGTTGCGGTGCATCTTTCCGAATCGTTGAGGGAAGCAACACTACTGGGATTTGTGGAAGTGGCTGCTTCCAAGATACCTTTGAGCCAGTTGCGATCGCTATCCGAATTACCCGGATACTTGAATGAAATCAAACCCTTAGTAAACCTGAGCCACTGGTTTGAAAATCTCTTTGAAGCCGGTTGGCAAGCTGTGGAAGCGCTTTTAAACCCGCAACCAACAGAACTAGCTTTTAGCTTTAGAAATGCTCTTGAAGTTAGGCGGTGTAAGCTGATTGAATTGGGAACGCCGGCTCAAGCTGTAGTTGCGATTGTCTCGCTTACAGAACAATCCGAGCAGGAAATAAATATTAGCGTAGAGGTGCAGCCCCCAAAAGGTCAAATGTATCTGCCTTCAAATTTGCAACTGATGGTAATGGATGAGGATGGAGAAGCAGTCATCGACGCCCGTGCCAGAAGCGACAATAAGAGTATTCAATTAGAATTTGCTGGGGAGCCGGGAGACCATTTTGGAGTTAAGGTGGCTGTGGGTGATGTCAGCGTAACAGAGAATTTTGTCATCTGAGGGTAACAAGGAGAAATTCAGTCTTGACCCTTGGCTAAGGACTAATGACTAATGAGCAAGTTAATTGTCCTCAAACTAGATGGCGATTTCAACTCCGGCTTTCGGGTAACGCTGGAGATTGGAACAGAAAGCGATCGCCCAGAAACGGAAATTACTGGTAAGTTACCCAGCGCCCCCGAACTTGCCGTACAGTATAGCGGCTGGCAATCAACCTATCGTAGTTTGGGGAAGGCTACCCGCATTATTAAAGCCAAAACAGTCAGGATTGATGGTTCCCTCAAAAAAGAGAAGGAAGAGTGCCGCAACCAAGCTTTAGAGTTCCGCGATCGCTTGAATACTTGGCTCAAAGCCGAATCATTTTCCTCAATCCGCGAGAAGTGGCTAGAAAAAGTCAGTACCTCTGACGAAGTGCGGGTGCTAATTCGTGCCGAAAACCAGCAGATATGGCAGATTCCCTGGCATCAGTGGGATTTGTTGGAACGCTACAGCTTTGCTGAAATTGGACTCAGTACCCTACAGTACGAACGACCCCCAAAAATTCAAACGCCCAGCCATAAAGACCAATTTAGAATCCTAGCGATTTTAGGTAATAGTGAAGGCATTCAAGTTGAGGAAGATCGAAAACAGCTAGAGAATTTACCTGGTGCAGCAACAACCTTTCTGGTGGAACCGCAACGCCAAGAGTTAAACGATCGGCTTTGGGAACAATCCTGGGATATTCTATTTTTCGCAGGTCACAGTCAGACTGAGGGTGAAAAAGGACGGATTTATCTCAACCAGACGGATAGCTTAACCCTTGACGAACTCCGATATGGCTTAAAAAAAGCGGTTGCAAACGGGTTGCAATTGGCTATTTTCAATTCCTGCGATGGTTTGGGATTAGCGCGGGAGCTAGAATCACTGCACATCCCGAAACTAATTGTCATGCGAGAACCAGTGCCAGACCTGGTGGCACAAGCATTTTTGAAGTATTTTCTTGACAGCTTTGCCAGTGGCAGACCTCTCTACCAGGCGGTGCGGGAAGCGCGACAGCGACTGCAAGGTTTCGAGAATGACTATCCCTGTGCCAGTTGGTTGCCAGTAATCTGCCAAAATCCGGCAGCTATGCCTCTGTTTTGGCCAGAGTTGCCCGAACCTGCACAAGAAGTTAGTCGTCCAACCTTCCCTCTGTGGCGCGGTTTGCGAACCGTCTTCGCAACGAGTTTGGTTGTCACTGGTTTGGTGATGGGGATGCGATCGCTCGGAGTAATGCAAAGATGGGAGTTAGAGAGCTATGACCAGCTACTACGCCAACGTCCTTCCGAACCGGCAGATTCTCGGATTCTGCTTGTGGGAGCGGATGAAGCAGATATTCGTCAATACCAGTATCCGTTACCCGACGCTATCCTAGCTCAGCTCATTGAAAAACTAGATCGTTATCAACCGATAGCAATTGGTCTTGATATCTTTCGCGACCAACCCGTACCGCCGGGTCACGAGTCACTAGCTACACAGCTACAGCAAAATCAACGTCTCGTTACCGTCTGCACGCTTGGCACCAGCCAAGAAGATGCCGTCGCACCCCCACCCACAAGTCCAGCAGAACAAGTTGGCTTTAATGACTTAGAAAATGACCCCCAAGACAACACCGTTCGTCGCTATCTCCAATCCCGAACCCCAAACCCAATATCTTCTTTTTCACCCTGCGACACACCCTATTCCTTCAGTCTGCAACTTGCCTACCGATATCTGGAAGCTAAGGGGATTTCAGCAACAACGACTCCAGATAAAAATTGGCAATTTGGTAGCGTTGTCTTTAAACGTTTAGAACCTCGTAGCGGCGGGTATCAAAACTTGGATGCGCGAGGAAATCAAGTGTTGATTAATTACCGCGCCACTCCCCGAATTGCCCAGCGAGTAACAGTTAAGGATGTATTAACTGGGAAGTTAGAATCAGAGTGGGTGAGGAACCGGGTGGTTCTGATCGGTGTTACTGCTGCCAGTATTCAAGACTATCACGACACTCCTTATGGCAGAATGCGAGGGCTGGAAGTTCATGCCCATCTGGTGAGTCAAATTTTAAGCGCAGTTCTGGATAAACGCCCTCTAATCTGGTGGTTGCCTCAATGGGGCGATGTTCTCTGGGTCTGGGTTTGGTCGCTGACAGGTGGAATAGTTGTTTGGATGGTGCGATCGCGAAGCGAGAGCAAAGCGCGATCGCCACTACTCCTGGTTCTGGCGATTTGCATCTCTGTCACTGTCTTGTATGGACTGTGCTGGGTTTTCTTACTACAAGGTGGTTGGTTGTCTTTTGTCCCGGCGGCATTAGCTTTGATGCTCACAGGCGGCGCTGCGAGCCTCCTACCAAGGAGCTTTTCTAACACCTGCCCTTTAATTCCAACCCAGCACCAGAAGGCACTCCTAAATACTCATCGTTCCATTGTGGAGTAAAGCGATGAACAACCTTGCGAAAATGAAACTTGCGTTTATTACTGTTTTAGCGATCGCTAGCTTTACCAGCAATCTTGCACTGTTATGGACACAATACAGTTCGCAAGCGATCGCTGGCTTGATAGAAGCACCAAATACTGGCACACCTGATAATAGGAGAGCGACACCAGGAGGAAGCCGTGGTGGAGCCTGCAAACACAAGCAGACCGAGCAACACCTTACTGCCTTGATACCTGAAAAAAGCACTCAGAGTTTAACAACTTCCGAGCATCCAGTTTTTTG
The DNA here is from genome assembly GCF_039961975.1 of Trichocoleus sp. DQ-A3. Lineage (NCBI taxonomy): Bacteria > Bacillati > Cyanobacteriota > Cyanophyceae > Leptolyngbyales > Trichocoleusaceae > Trichocoleus > Trichocoleus sp. DQ-A3. The sequence continues at coordinate 44,851 of NZ_JAMPKC010000030.1, forward strand.
GTTTTATATTCCTGATACTCCCAAAGACGTACATTCCATCGAGTTTTCACTACATGACCGTAACGATACAACTACTCTCTACCGAACTACCCTCCAAACCACTAAAACACCAGGAATAATTGGTATCGCATTACCACCCGGCCCAAAATCCTCTCTAAAACTTAATGAAAGCTACTATTGGCGGTTTATTGTTCGTTGTGTTCAAGAAACACCTGAAAGTGACCCGGCGACCGATCCAGTAGTCGAGGGTTGGGTGACACGAGTTCAGCAAAGCCCTAATCTTGAAAACCAAGTAATTTGGCACGATGAGCTAACCAATTTAGCTCATCGCTATCTGTCTGAGCCACAAAATACTGAAGTGAGAAATGCGTGGGCAAAACTTTTGAAATCTGTAAGCTTGGAAGGACTTGCTCAAGCACCTCTGGTTAGTTCGGTCAGTAATTTTAAAAATCACTGAATTTACCTTACTCAATCCAGCGATATCAATCCACTACTAGTCAGTTCAACGAGGCGTTCTTGGACCCAGCGTTCAAAGAGTTCATTGAGCAGTTGCTGGCGCATAGCTTCGTCCAAAACAGCCGGAATAAGTTGTTCGAGGCGCACGATCGCTATGCATTCCCCTAAGCGAGTGGGAGGCCAAAGTTGACCAGTTTGGCTGATATAGAGCATCTGAGCCAGCTTAGAGGAGATTTTGCCTAGCTCGATAGGGCCAACCAATCCACCGATTTGCGCCTCCGACCCTTGAGAGAATTCTCGGGCTAGTTCACTAAAAGACTGCTCCCCTTCCTGAATGCGGAAATAGAGTTCCTTGGCGACACCCACATCTTTCGTCCGAATTAAAGAATAAATGACCTTGTCTAGCAACGACTTGCGACTGAGGAAGTAAGATTCCAGTTTATTGGCCCAGGTGGCTCGTTTAAATTTCTCAATCCTCAGCCCTCGTGTGGCTAAGGCTTCTAGTTGCTCCAAGGTCATTTCATAAAGCTCTAGCCATTCCTGACGTTCTGATTCGGAAGTGAGCTGATATTTTTCATAGAACTGCTGGCAAGCACTGGCTTTCTCTTCGGGCGCGCAGTTGATCGAGGCAATAGCCTAATCGGTAATGACCTCACGCAAAAATTGCGGCAGCATCTGGTAGTTCGCCAGTAAAGTAACGACTTTTTCTGTAGTAATGTTTTGGTTCCAAATTTGTAAAACTTTGGTCATATTTTATAAACTCAATGTATTCATAGTGCTTCACTCGATCGCAGAGAAATGGAAGGGCAATGGGCAAAGGTTTCAAGACTGTTATTACTCAATCAAAGTCCATTATCGTGGTTTGCATGAAGCCTCCCTTAAAAATTCAATTTTTTGAAAAGGGAGGCTATCCTGGTTAAGCTTGCCACTATCAATCTAACTGAGTGAATGTGTACACTCACTCAGCCTATCAGAGAACTATTCGCTCCCTTAAGCTGTGACTTCGTAGGTCAGTTCATAATATGCCCCATCTAAATTGAAGGGCTTTGTCTGGTCGCCTAACCCAATATCTTGATTGGTGACCTGAATACTGCCCAGAAAATCGTCATCGTCAAACCATCCAGCGTCCGCGTCAAAAAGCTTGATGGTAGCCTGACCGCTGAAATCAAATGCCAAAAAATCGTTTGGGTCAGCAGTCTTCTCGTTAAATAAAGAAGCGTCTTTTTGGTCGTTCAAAGTTCCCTGCCAGACTGTCTGACCATTAACACGCAAGTAAGGTTCGTCAGATCCAGTCCAGTCCTCAGTCTCTTGGCAATATAGAGTTTTGAGTGTCAAGGTAGCCATGATGTTTCTTCTCCAAAAATAGAATGCAATTATCAGCTTATTGTTTGAACTGAGGGTTAGGCTTCCTTGCCCTCCCTCTGCCTATTACTCAACTCAAAAAGCCAGGGTTTTATGCAAAATTTAAAAAATATATTTTTGTGACAAAACGCATCACTGCTTGCTGTTGAGGCTGAGTAAAAATCAGAGATTCCTTATGCTCAGCATGGTGAATAGACACTCAGCGCCATGCCCCTTGCTTCACCAGATATTGGAGTTGCTCTCTAAAACTATATGTCGCTTGTTGAGGGTTAAATAGACATTTCTAAAAACCCTCAATATGGCAAAGACTAAAGCCAATTCCCAACTAGAACGTAAGGTGCCCAGTAGTAGGGAGCTTTGTATTGCTTAAATAGAGCTTGCTGAGCTTGATGAAGTGCCTCAGATTTTGTCAATTCAGGCTTAGTTAACTCCTTGTAGAACTGCTCCATCAGTTCAGATGTCGAGCGATCGCTAACTTGCCATAGCGTTGCTAGCGTACTGCGTGCCCCTGCCCGCACGGCTATTCCAGCCAATCCCAAAGTTGCTCGGTTATCTCCCTTAGCTGTCTCGCAAGCACTGAGGACAAGTAATTCGATGATATTTGATGAGCTTTGATTGTTAACCCGGAGCAAGTTATTTAAATTATTGCTATCGAGCAGGCGATCGTAAGTCAGAATAAACGTTTCTTCGGGATTAGAACTGAACTTGCCATGAGTGGCAATATGAACTATGGAAAAAGCTCCTGAATTAATTTGCTGTTCGAGATTTCCTTCAGTAAATTTTGGATTCAGCAGCGATTCTGAAGGGGCTATATTCTTAATTTGCTGCAATTCTTGTACTACGTTAGGAAGCTTTTCAAACTTTCGTCCTCCAAATTGCCGTTGTTCGCTTACTCCCGCTGTTAAAACTTTTAAGCGTTCTCGCTGCAAAGGTCGGAGGTCGAAAAGCTGCAAACCTGGAACTACGGCGAGGGCATACGGCTTCTGCATCAGATACTCTTGTCGTTTGCCATCATAGAGAACTGACATGGGAATATTTCGCAGAACTCCATCTAGGACAAATACTACAGTTTTGACTTCGCTGCTATTATTTTCCAAATCTTTTTCTAGAGGTTCTATCAACCAGTTGTATACCCGTGTAGCCTTTTCTATAACGTCTTCTGGCCGGTTGCGTTTAAGGATGTTAGAGCGCAGTTCGCTCGCCGTTTCTTCTACCTCAATTTGTTTGACTAGAGTGACAGAATGCTTTAGAGGTTGCCCTGGCAATTGGGAAATAACCGCTAATCGGTCTTCCAAAATAATTGGATAAATATAGGCTGCTTTCCGGTCTATCTTGTCAATATCCTGCGTCAGCCGTACTGTCGGCGAAAGGTTACAGTTGATAAAATTTTCAAGTTCGGCTAAGCGGAGGGAGTCAATTGCCTCAATCGCTTGCTTGAGATTTTCTTGGCTTGGTTCTGAGTTTCCTTTAGCACTCAATAGCAAATCGACTAATTTGCGGTGAACGGGTTCGACATTATCCCGAAAGGAAAATTGTTCGTCGGAATTGATAGTAAGCAAATCGCTGCGAACGGATTTAAGAGTTTTAACCGCTTCTTGATAGGTAGCGATCGCTCTATTTATATCCCCCTGTTTTTCCCATAAACGCCCCATCTGCCATTCCCAGCGGTAGCGAATATCAGGAGCTTGAATTTCCTCAGCTAGCAGGAGAGCTTGCTGAGTATAGTCTTGAGCAGCGCTCGATTGCGCGGTCAGCTCGTACAATCCACCCAATTGACCAAGAGCATAGGATTCCGCTCTGCGGTCTTTTAAGCTACGAGCTTGTTGGATAGCTGTTGTTAATATCTGCGTAATCTCTGGCAACGAGGGAGGGGTTGTGGCAGCGCTTGGCTCAGAAAAGCCTTCTCTAAGCTTCAACGAGCGCTCGGAATTGATGCAGGAAAGCGAGTTTTTGCCAACAAAACCAGGCTGGAGACAAGTCAGGTTCTGGGCAAAGTTAAGTCGGGCGTAGATATTTGTTTGACTCGGAGGCAAGCTAGCAATCGCAGTTTGGATTGTCGAGCCGAGTTGCGCTGCCTCTGACAATTTCCCAGTTTCTACTAAGAGACTTAGCCGATTCAACTCAGCTTGGAGTCGGAGGTTGGGTAAATTGGCTGCCTGTTGATAATATGCGATCGCATCCCGAATATGCTCTTGAGCATCTTTCACGTTGCCGATTGCGATCGCTCTATTACCTAAAGCGCGTTCGGTATTAGCCAATTCGAGCAAAGTAGAACCCCGAACTTTAGAAAGTTGAAATTCTCTCTCCACGATTGCCCAACTTTGCTGCAAAACCTCACGAGACTTTTTCAACTCGCCAACTCGTCTGAAAGCTTCACCGAGACTCTGCAATCCAGTTGCCTTGAGGTTCGGATCTGATTGCTTTAGGAGGATTTGTTCGACCTGTGTTAATGCCGCTTCCGCCTGACTGCTTAATCCTAATGCTTGCAGCGCTTGAGCTTGGTTGATCGCGCTACCAATGACACCCGTTTCATTGCCAGCTTTTTTATAAGTAGCTGCTGCTTTCTTCCACGTTTCTAGAGCCTCCGACCACTGCCCTTTTGTCGCTTGCAAGCGACCTTGAGTGTTCAAAGCTTTAGCAAAAACGTCTAAGTAATCTTGGGTATTAGTCGTATTTTGCCGCTCGTTTAGCAGTTTGAAGCTGTTAGCGATCGCTTTTTCTGCTTCCTGCAACTCTCCTAGATGCTGATAAGCCAACGAAAGATAGCGCAGCACCAGCCCTTGGTTCAAACTATCTCCTTGGTTTGCAAATGCAGAAGCCGCCTGACCGAAGAATCCTATTGCCTCTGAATACTGTTCGGCATCATAAAGTTCTAGACCCTGTTGCAGTAACAACTGGGCATTTGAGGTTTGAAAATTAACTTGAGAACTTCCTTCAACTCGTTGAGCTAAAACAGCCGGGATATATAAAGTTGTAATGAGTGCCAACGGTGCTAGAAGAATTAGTCCTAGTATCCGCTGGTACGCCTTGAGTGATGCAAACTTCACTAAGCGTTGGATGCAATCCCAAAATATAAGTAATTTTCTGCTCATCTGCTTGTTCTCAACTGTGAAATCAAACAGTCACAGGTAGCTAATGTAGGCGACAGCCACGTTGGGACTGAGTGGCGGGCATTTGGGCAACGAGGACAATCTTTCCGTTATCGTTAACGCTCCACCCTTGGGCTTCTACAATTTGGTCAGGTGGAAGTGGTGGCGAGGCAGAAGCGCTAGCATCTGTCGAGTTCTCAACCCTCCGCACTGGTGGTAGCACATCTTCCCAAATCTTATTGCTGCTAATCGGTTCGTAAGGATTAGGTGCTAAGCCTCCTCTACCCGTACTGAAAAACCCTATAGCCGCCTGTTTTCCACCTGCTTGGCACCCCTGTGCAACTTCCACATTCGCTGGCTCAACTGGCAACTCGGCTAACCCCTGGCTGGGATCGACATCCGGTGTGTTGATTTCTACGGTTCCTGAAAGCCCAAACTCGGAACTGGCAGTGATGTCACTACTCTGTGCTGTCGGTTGTTCTCGAAATTGGATGCCAAAGATGCCTTGAGCAGTGATTTTGACTTTGCCGCCAGTACCTGTGTATGCGTTTGCGGTAATATCGCTATTTTCTGAAGGAACGGCGACGATGAATGGGGCGTTGATGGTGATGTTACCACCGTTTCCACCAGCCTTGGCAGTGCCTGCATTAGTTGATATTTGACTGTTGTGGCGCAATAGCAATAAGTCCTGCACCTGTAGCGTAATATTGCCGCCATTACCCGATGCAGTTTCTGCTGTTAGTTTTCCTTGGTTCTCAAGTAGGATAAAGTCAGCCTGAATATCTAGGTTTCCTACATTACCCTGTCCAAAGCTGCTGACATTCAGCTCTCCATTATTAGTCACAGACAGTGTTTTGGTAGTGATGTCGATACCACCTGAGTTGCCGACGCCGTTTTTTACCACCCTACTGTTGATGAAACTCCTATCCAAGGAGATGGTATCGCTGGCTCGAATAATTATCTCACCGGAATTTCCTGTGCCCTCGGTAGAGGCAGTGAGTCCCGATTCATTCACTAGAGACAGGATGCCTGTGGTCATATCGATGCCGCCCGAGCTGCCTGCGGCGTTCTTTTCTACTTTGCTGGTGATGATACTTCCATTTACTAAAGAAATAGTATCGCTGGCACGAACGATCACCTGACCTGCATTTCCCTGTCCCCGAGTGTTGGCGCTCAATGAGGCTCCATTGTTCAGAGAAAGCGAGCCAGTGGTAATTTTGATATTGCCTGCATTACCCTTTCCCAGGGTGTTGGCATTCATTGAGGCGTCATTGTTCAGAGAAAGTGAGCCTGTGGTGATGTTGATGCCCCCTGAGTTGCCGATGCTGTCTTTTACCACCCTACTATTGATGAAACTCCCATCCAAGGAGATGGTATCGCTGGCTCGAATAATTATCTCACCGGAATTTCCTGTGCCCTCGGTAGAGGCAGTGAGTCCCGATTCATTCACTAGAGACAGGATGCCTGTGGTCATATCGATGCCGCCCGAGCTGCCTGCGGCGTTCTTTTCTACTTTGCTGGTGATGATACTTCCATTTACTAAAGAAATAGTATCGCTGGCACGAACGATCACCTGACCTGCATTTCCCTGTCCCCGAGTGTTGGCGCTCAATGAGGCTCCATTGTTCAGAGAAAGCGAGCCAGTGGTAATTTTGATATTGCCTGCATTACCCTTTCCCAGGGTGTTGGCATTCATTGAGGCGTCATTGTTCAGAGAAAGTGAGCCTGTGGTGATGTTGATGCCCCCTGAGTTGCCTACGCCGTTCTTGACCACCCTGCTGTTGATAAAGCTTCCATCCTGCAAGGAGATGGCATCGCTGGCACGAATGATTATCTCACCGGAATTTCCTGTACCCTCGGTGGAAGCAGTTAGTCCAGCTTTATTCACCATAGACAGGGTTCCTGTAGTAATGTCGATGCCCCCTGAGCTGCCCACGGCGTTCTCTTCCACTCTGCTGGTGATGAAACCTTCATCCCACAAAGAAATGGTATCGCTGGCACGAACGATTACCTGACCTGCATTTCCCTGTCCCAGAGTGTTTGCCTTCAGTGAGGCTTGATTAGTAAGCGAAAGTGAGCCAGTGGTAATTTTGATATTGCCTGCATTACCCTTGGCGTTCTTATCTACCTGAGTTTCTACTTTACTCCCATCCAAAGAGACTGCATCAGAAGCATTAATTTCCACATCTCCCGCCTGAGCCTCCGGTGTTCCTAAATTTTTTTCTATTCCAGCTGTAAGCTTACTTCCTTCCGAGGCTTTAAAGTTACGAGCATGAATTCCAATAAAGCCTCCACCTCCAGCACCCACATCAACAGAACTATAATTAGTAAGAGACACATCTGCTCGCGCTACATTATTAGGAAAGTTCAAACTGCCATTTTCCTTGAGTTCAACTTCCCCGGCTACAGATAATCCTCCTAGCTCAAGTCGTCCTCCCGGTGCTGTTAGTTTCGTTTTCTGTAAGCGAATCTCACCGCCTACCAGAACTAAATTTTGATTTGGTTCGACTTTTAGATTAGACCCCTCCACCTCTACACTGGCAGGATTGTCCCTCAATTGCAAACCAATAGGCGTGTTTACTGTCAGGAGGGGTTTTGGTTGAGTATTTGTAGCGCTAAATTCTATACCATTGTTAAACAGCAAAGTATCGGCGGTACTTGCTAGAAACGAACCTCCTATATCTAGTTTGGCTTTGGAACCAAAGATAATTCCTGCTGGATTGATCAGGAATAAGCTAGCACCGCCATTAGCTTTAATCAAACCATTAATGTTAGAGACGGATGAACCTGTCACACGGGTCAATATGCTCTCAATAGCCCAACCATTGTTGAAGTATGCCGTACTCCCATTAATTACAGAAAACTCTTTAAAGCTGTGGAACAGGTTGTTTCCTGCTACTGTTCCCCCAGTAATAGTGCTAACTTTCCCCTTGGTTGTAACCGTGGAATTGTTAGGTAAAGTGGCATCGGGGACAATTTGAGCCACGCTGGGGGTTGCCGTCACTAGACAGCAGAGGGCAATCCCATTAGTAATCCAAAACGAGTAAATATTCTTTCTGCTAGAGAAATTGCCCACCATACATTTATACAAGGGCAGAACTTGCCTTTTTGGGTAATCCTACTTAAACATTACTCAGAGTTTACCTAAGGCCCCTATAAATTTACATTTTGAAATTTAACAAATTAGATGAATTGATAGTTTCGCTAATTTCTGGAGTCTATGTATAAAATGTTTCATAAACTAGAAGGTGTATCCTTAATAAGGAGTCAGTAATAATTAGTAATTTATAAATTACCTGCAAATAGGACTAAGTAAGTAAAGAATTATAGAAAATAGCTCAACACTGTTCTAAATTTAACTTACCCAGAAGTTACCATCAATATTTAGTAATAGTTTTTGCTTGGTACGAATTGTAAGATTTTTCATTAATAGGAGAAGTTTTGGTATTCCACTTTATAGTATTTCTTATCGGGACTTAAACAGATTTCAAGCCCAAATAAAACCCAAAGCAGCTTTATAGGCTGAGAATACATCTCGATTAGCGTTCACCCACTCCATAAAACGGAAAGACATCGCTGTCCGAAA
>NZ_JAMPKC010000031.1:0-53127 GCF_039961975.1 Trichocoleus sp. DQ-A3
ATCACCCTACTCTCCAGATTTCAACCCGATTGAGCTTTGGTGGTCACACCTTAAGTCTTTTTTACGACAGTTCTCTCCAACCACAACAAAAATGGTTGATACTTTGCTTGCTAGTGCACTTGATTTAGTCAATCCAAAACACCTACGCAACTGGTTCACAAACTGCTGCTACTGTACTTCATGAACTTGCAATCTGCTGTATAAAAATTTATACTGTCTCAGGAGAACGCTGAATGAATTTACCAGGAACCTCCGTCTCTGTTTGGCTCGACACTACAGAAGGGACAAAATACCCGCAATTGACCAGTGATATTACCGTAGATGTTGCCATTGTAGGCGGCGGCATTACTGGCTTAACCGCTGCGTTGCTATTGAAACGCGCTGGATTAAGGGTTGCAGTAATCGAGGGATCGCAAATTGGCAGTGGTGTCACCGGCTATACGACTGCCCACCTCACCGAAGCTGCTGACGAACGCTACCAAGACCTGATTTCCTCCTTGGGCGACACGGATGCGAAGCTGGTAGCAGAATCCAGTCGTGCGGCGATTGAACGCATTGCTAAGTTTGTGGCAGAAGAGAAGATTGATTGTGATTTTCAGCGAGTGCCGGGATATCTTTACACTGAAAAATCCCAGGATGTGTCTGAAATTGAGTCAGAGGCGGAAGCGGTTAGCAAGTTAGTGATTCCGGCTGCTTTGACCAAGGATGTGCCACTGCCATTTCCGGTAGAAGCGGCGGTGATGTTCCCCAATCAAGCGCAGTTTAACCCGATTCCCTATCTCCAAAGGCTTGCGAAGGCGATTGACGGTGGTGGCAGTTTTATTTTTGAGCAGTCATCTGTTGTCGATATCACCGGAGACAAGCCGAGTCGAGTTTCTACCGAACAGGGGACGGTAACGGCGCTAGATGTGATTATTGCTACTCATACGCCGATTCACAATCTGAACAGTCTCCCGGACTTGTATGTAATGACCACGAAAATTGCCCCGTATCGCTCTTACGTTATTGGAGTGAGATTGCGATCGCCATTACCGCCAGGACTGTTTTGGGATACCGAGGAGCCGTATCACTATACACGCAGCTACAAAGACCTGCTGATTATTGGCGGTGAAGACCACAAGACGGGTGAGGATGTGGATAATGAGGCGTGTTTCGAGCGCTTGGAAGCGTATGCGCGATCGCTCTATGATGTCGCCTCTATCGATTATCGCTGGTCAGCTCAATTGTATGAGCCGGTCGATGGTCTACCCTATATCGGGAAAACCGCAGCGAATTCTAATATCTACGTTGCTACCGGCTATTCTGGCAACGGCATGACCTTCGGCACCGTTGGCGGGATGCTGACAAGCGACTTGATTTTGGGACGGACGAATCCCTGGAGCGACCTTTACGACCCCAATCGCGCGAATATCCTCGCCAGCGCCCAGCGGTTTGTGACGGAGAATCTGGGCGTCGCCAAGCACTTTGTAGCGGATCGGCTTTTTAAATCAGAGGGCAACGAACCCTCGGACGTAGCACCAGGCGAAGGCAAAATTCTTGACATCAACGGGAAGAAATATGCCGTCTACCGCGACGAGACGGATTATCTCTGTTCGCTTTCTCCAGTGTGTACTCACGCTGGATGCATTGTTGACTGGAATAACGCCGAAAAAACTTGGGATTGCCCTTGCCACGGTGGACGTTTCAGCCCTACGGGTGAGGTACTCAATGGCCCACCGATTACGGATCTCGATCAAAAAGAATTGCCCAGTGAATTTACAACGAAAAGTTAACTCCATTCACTTTTCTTTTCCCTCTCCAGATTGATTAAGTCAATCTGGAGGGTTGCTAGCGTGTTGGGTGAATAGAAACCAGAAATCCTCTCTGGATTTCATTTTTTTAGACACAGTTTAAGGACACACTAATGCCAGCAGAACAACAGCTACAACCACCCCAACATCAAGACCATCGACCGGGTAGTGAATCAGAAATGACGCCTAGCCCCAAGGCGGATGATAGTAAATATCAAGGTAGCAACAAATTACGCGATAAAGTGGCACTGATTACCGGCGGTGATAGTGGCATTGGTCGCGCAGTTTCTATCTTTTTTGCCAAAGAAGGCGCTGACGTGGCAATCATGTATCTGAACGAACACGATGATGCCCAAGAAACGAAACGGCTGGTAGAAGAACAAGGGCGCAAATGTATTACGATTCCTGGCGACATTGGTGACGAAAAATTCTGTCAGCAGGCTGTAGAAAATACGGTTGCGGAGCTTGGGAAACTCGATATTCTTGTTAACAACGCTGCCGAACAGCATCCTCAAGAAAGCATCGAAGACATCACTGCCGAACAGCTTGAGCGCACGTTCCGGACTAACATTTTCTCAATGTTTTTCTTGACGAAAGCTGCACTCAAGCACCTCAAAGAAGGCAGCGCGATTATCAACACCACTTCGGTGACAGCTTATAAAGGGAATCAGCAGCTGCTCGATTATTCGTCTACTAAAGGGGCTATTGTTGCCTTTACGCGATCGCTCTCAAAATCTCTGGTGGAAAAGGGAATTCGCGTGAATGGCGTCGCCCCAGGTCCCATCTGGACGCCGCTCATTCCCTCAACTTTCCCAGAGGAAAAAGTTGCCTCTTTTGGTAAACAAGTGCCGATGCAACGGGCTGGACAGCCAGAAGAAGTTGCGCCTAGTTACGTCTTTTTGGCGTCAGACGACTCTTCTTATATGTCCGGTCAGATTTTGCATCCCAACGGTGGCGATGTTGTCAATGCTTAACGCTGAGATGACTACCGATTTTTCTTGAAAGAATAGAAACCCGTTTTCTGGTTAGAGAACGGGTTTTTTGATAGATGTTAGGAGTTAGCAATGGGATGCATCCTAGTGCATGCGCCTATACCTTGAAAGGTGGGTCTTGTGCGTACAAAAGCTGCTCCCCGTAGGCTGAAGAATTTTTAGTTGAGTCTGCGTAGGCAGGCTTTGTTTATGTACACCTACGCTTCTAGTGCGGGGGCGTGTATTTACCTAGTGAAACAAAAAAACTCCCACCACGTAAGTAGTAGGAGTGCAAACGTCAGTTAAGTTTAGAGAGGTATGGCTTTAGAGGTTGAACGTGCTTCCGATTACTTCATCGAAGCTGCCATTTCTTGCTGAATTTTGCTCTTGGCAGCTTTGAATTCGCTAGACATTTGCTCTTTTTGCTCGGTGCTGCAATTGTTGTCAATGGCTGCAAACATCGTGCTTTCTTCTTGACGAATATGATCGCCAACCGCATCCATCAACTGCTTAATTTTTGATTTGAATTCGTCTTTGGAAGAAGCAGGGTTGATCGCTTTAATTTCATCCAACATCCGCTTCATCTCGGCTTGCTCATTGTACAGCTCTTGAGTATTGTCGTCCCCGTAGAAAGAGCGAACTCTGGGATAAACGATTTCTTCTTCGGCTTGAGCGTGTGCCAATAAATCTTTGTAGAGCTGCCCAAAATACTCTTGGAGTTTTTGAGGATCGTCAGTAGCCCCAATTTCTGTAAAGATGGTGTTGGTCTTATTGTGATCCAGGCGGATGAGCGTCTGGATGTTCATATCTTGCTTATCGGTGTTTTGGGTGACGGCGCTACCAAACACACCAGACAAGGCTGCAACAGCGTCTTGAACTCGTGCCCACAGTCCCTGATCTGCGTCTTTTCCAGTCAGTTCGCGGACACCCACGAGTTCTAGCAGTCCTTTGAGTTGTTCCTGGTGAGCGCGGTTCTCAAAGTTAACAGCATTTAAAGGTCCAATCGCCAGTTCAATATCAGCACCCACGACTTGAGCAGCTTTGTGAACTACAATACCGCTCATCGCCTGAGCGTGCTTCAGGAGTTCGTGTTGAACTAATTTCTGGTAGAGAGACAGCTTATCACCAGACATTAATTCTTGGGTCTTCTGAACAAATTCCTGAACTGTCTCGTGGGGTTCAGAGGGAACGCCGTACTGAACAATTACCGTTTCTAGAACACCCAGGTTTTTCTGGTCGTCCTGGAGCATATTCTGCAAGCGATCGCGCACATCTTGATCGGGAGTGGCACCGAGCAGTGTTTGCTCGTTAGAGATGATTAAATTTTGCGTCGCTTTCATGTCTGCCAATTTTTGTGCGATCGCAATGCGCTTTGTATCGTCCAGTGTTGATACCATTTTTGTTCCTTCTTTGAAATATTATGATTTTTGAATCTTTATGAATAATCTCACAATCTCTTAAGGCAATTCATCTTTCCCGCGACTGAATCCAAAAGTATGGTTTATAGAGGAGATAAATACTTTTAACTTATAGATTTTTATTTGGAATTCAAATTATTAAAACTTCTACTTTTGATAGTTTGCAAAATTAGGGTTCTTGAGTATGGTAATGATTCATCTAAATAAGTTTCAAGAATATATCGCTGTAAATGATTTGTGAACGGGAGCTCTCCGGCTTCTCTAAAAAGCTGGAGAGCTGAACCAATGGTATCTCATACCTAAAAGAGGATAGATATACTTTATTCCTTCAATAGAAAACGTAAAGTTACGCGCTCAAGAAAAATTAACTCGTCAATAAAATAAATCTAGGAGGATAGCTTATAGACCCTCCTAGATTTAATTGCTTTATTCCAGCGATGGCAGTTAGCGATCGCACTTATTAACTATAGGGAAGCTACGTTCCAAACCTCCCTACAGAGTTAATTCTGTTCGCGCGCACTACTACTTGCTAGAAGCTGCCATCTGGTCTTGTAGCTTGCTCTTAACAGATTTGAACTCGGTTGCCATTTGTTGTTGCTGCTCGCTGCTGAAATTATCGCGCAGCTTAGCGAACATCTCGTTCTCTTCTTGATTAATGTGATGGTTGGTAGCGTCGCTTAGCTGACGAACTTTCGCTTTGAACTCAGAAGAAGAAGGACTCATCGCCTTAATTTCATCCAGCATCCGAGCTTGCTCAGCTTGCTCATTATACAGATCCTGCGTGTCCTGATAATAGGAGCGCACTGCTGGATAAACAACTTGCTCTTCGGCTTTAGCGTGAGCCATCAAGTCTTTGTAAAGCTGACCGAAGTATTCTTGGATCTTTTGAGCGTCGTTGGAATTCTCAATTTCCATAAACAAGGTCTTCGCCTTGCTGTGATCCATGCGAAGAATTTCACCGATAGTCATATCAGAACGGTCGGAGGTTTGGGTGACAGCACTACCAAATACCCCTGATAATGCGGCAACGGCGTCTTGAACCCGTCCCCACAGTCCTTGATCGGCTTCTTGTCCGGTTAGTTCGCGAACACCCAGAATTTCCAGAATACCTTTCAGTTGCTCTTGGTGAGCGCGGTTCTCAAAGTTAACGGTATTCAAGGGAGTAATGGCAGCTTCAACATCAGCACCAACTACTTGAGCTGCTTTGTGAATCAGTAGACCCGTCATGGTTTGCTTATGCTTAAGCAATTCATGCTGAGATACTTTTTCAAACAAAGTCAGTTCAGAACTTTCCATTAGTTTCTGAGCTTCACCAATTATCTTGGTTGTGGATTCCTTGGGTTCGGCTTTGACACCGTACTGAATAATTACAGTATCGAGAACACCGAGGTTTTTCTGATCGTCATCAAGCATATCTTGTATGCGCTTGCGAAGATCATCATCGGCGAGCGCAGAGATGAACTTTTGCTCGTTAGCAATTAGCAAGTTTTGCAGCGCTTTCATATCTGCCAACTTCATGCCAATCGCTATGCGCTTGGTATCATCTAGTGTCGTTACCATTCTTTTGTTCTCCACTCAATAATCATAGGATCGGAATCTATCTCGAAGATAGTCATCTCTGTCGAGTAGATTCATCTCTCTTTTGAGAGATCCCCCTTATTTATCCTTTTTATAACGTCCAATTTTTATTGGCTCTATCCAAAGATAGAAAAGATTCAAAACATTAGGACTTTTCTTTTTTTTGGTTGGATTAGTATATTCTTATTTTGGTTATTCGGCATCTATCGTAAATCATATTTGAAAAGTTAAAATAGCCTGAACTTTGATGACGGAGATTTGACAAGCTAGTTATTATAAAAACAGCTTCGTGCCACTATCTTAAGAATGAAATATTGAGTTTAAATTTGTGTATAGCCGATCACTTTGTCACCATTCCACCATCAGGCAGATACACTTCTTAATACGGGTCGCTAGATTGACTCAATAACAGACTCAATTAAGACAAGGGCAGGAGACAGGGCGTGACGACGAATAAGGATGCTTCTCTGGGGCAGCAGGCACTTAACAAAGCAGCGGAAATAGGATTATCTAGCCAACTCGATGAAGTAGAAGAATTAGCGGTAGATATCCAGAGCGATCCACTGAAAATGGTTCAGGGACAGGTGGATTCAGTCACCGTTGAAGGTGAAGGTTTGGTGATGAACAAAGACCTCCGGATGGAGGAAATGAAAATGGAAATGCGTGGCATCTCCATCAATCCCCTCAGCGCTGCTTTTGGCAAAATTGAATTAACCAAACCTACTGATGCAACGACCCATGTTGTGTTGACGGAAGCAGACATCAACCGGGCATTCAACTCGGAATTTGTCGGTAGTAAGCTGCAAAGTATGCAGGTATCAGTCAATGGACAACCGATGACTATTGACACTAAAAAGGTAGATTTTCGCCTACCTGGTGAGAACAAAATTGCATTGAGTGCCGACGTGCTGCTACGCGAATCTGGAGAAACCACGCAAATTGCCTTTACAGCAGTGCCCCGAGTTGGTGCAAATGGGCAGAAGGTCAATCTGGAAGACGTTGAGTATACCGAAGGCAAGGAACTCTCCCCGGAACTGACGGCGGCGCTATTAGAAAAATCGAGCGAACTATTGAACCTGAGCAACTTCGATTTGCAAGGAATGTCGCTTCGCATCAAACAATTAAATCTAGAATCGGGAAAAATGACGCTTTTGGCGGAAGCGCGCGTGGAGCAAATTCCTTCAGGCTAGTGATGAACTGTTTGCGGTTCGCTGTTTGCCGTTAATCGAGGGGGTTAAGATCGGCAACCCAAAGCTAATAGCCAACAGCGATCGCTTGCTTTCACTCGTCTAACTCCTAGAATCCATAGAGAAGAACATGACACAAACTCCCAATATCCCGCCGCTGATTGAAAGTGATGAGACCGATTATCAAGATAGCGGGGTGACGAGCACAGTCGCGATCGCAGGACATCCCCTGCATCCACTGATCGTCACCTTTCCCATTGCTTTTTTGACTACACCAGCAGCAGCGGATCTCGCCTACTGGTGGACAAAAGATCTCTTCTGGGCACAAGCCTCCTTTTGGCTAATCGGCATTGGCTTGGCAAGCGGGGTGCTTGCAGCCCTAAGCGGCATGATGGACTTTCTGAGAATTGAACGAGTTCGCAAGCGCAGTGCTGGCTGGGCACACATGGTACTGAATGTCGCCGCCCTAGGGCTGACAATTGCCAACTTTGCACTCCGTTGGGGCAATACCTCTGGAGCCATATTGCCTACGGGGCTTACAATCTCAATTATTGTGGCAACCCTTCTCGGTTTGTCGGGTTGGTACGGAGCCGAGCTAGTCTATCGGCATAAAGTTGCTGTGATCGGCTACGGCGATTCAAATAGATAGAAAAAATAAGCAGGCGACATCCACGTCGCCTGCCAATTAATTTAAAAATTTCCTCTACACTTGTTTAGCATCGCTAAAAGGTAGAAGCCGCAAAAGCTAAATTTTTCTGCGTTATATCAATCCTGGCCCTTGATGACGCTTGTCACCTTCCATCGTCAGCTTCCCTTCTTCATCGTCCTGTAATTCTGAGACAGTTTCAGCGCGTTCGGCAGCCTCGGCTTCTTCTTTGGCTTTTAAGTCTCCAGGTTCGTTCACATACATTTCGGGTTCGATGGCATAGTTATTTAAAAGACCCTCTTTGTCTACCGTGTAGCCATCTGTAGTATCGATACTTCCATCATTTGTTTGATCGTTAGTAGGGGATTTTTCCTCATCATCTTTTCCGGGAGTTGTTTTAAATGCATTCCCCTCTCTTTCTCTACGTGCTGCGGTTTCAGCAGGTACAATCCCCCGATCGTAGTTATCTTCACCAACTCGTTGACTGCTGTCTACGTTATCTGTTTGATTATTCATGACTATTATTCTCCCAACAATATTCAGCTTTAGAAACTAAGAATATAATTTTTGGTATACCTTTATACTCTACCTTGAGTATTAGATCGTCAAAGTATAAAAAATTTATATAAGATTGCGTAATTAATAACAACTAGGATATAAATTAATCTCCTACTTAAGAAGGAAATATTGAACTCTTCTGTGTGCTATGAAGCTCAGTTGGATGCAGAAGCCTGCTCGTTGGCGCGGCTTTAGTCTAAATGTATAGAATACAGAACTGAGAACTGCTTGGAAGTGTAGCCAATGCTTCGAGACGCCAAATATATCAAGCGGATTATCCTCTCGCTGCTGATTATTGTGCCCCTGGGATTGCTCTCCAAGAGATACACTGGGTTCGGTCGCGGCTGGGTCAACGATTTCTCAGGTGATATCTTATACGAAATATTTTGGTGTTTGTTCGGGTTTTTCCTGTTTCCGAGTCGCAAAGCAATCAACCAAATTCCAATTTGGGTATTCGGTATCACCTGTACGATCGAATTTCTGCAACTGTGGCACCAACCTGTTTTAGACTCGATTCGCTCGACTTTTCTGGGCAAACTGTTGCTTGGAACCACCTTTTCTTGGTGGGATTTCCCCCATTATCTGCTCGGTTGCATCATTGGGTGGCTATGGTTACAGCAAATTGTTAGAGGTTACAAAGATAAAACCCCGATTCGCTCGGATAAATAGATAGGATGATTAGATAGGGAGAATTTTCAGTAGTTTTTAGCCTGTGTTTGATGGTTAATCAGAGGTAACTGAATTAACCCGAACGGGATGGCCTAACCTTGATTTAACTTTTGATCTTTCTCGCCAGCTTTTCAGCATCAAGCTGTTTTCTTTCAGCATCAAGCTTAGGGTAATTAGCTGTTCGGATAGTAATATCAGCTCTTGGCTCGTGGCGATTAGCTCCTGACTTTCGCAGATAAGCTCAGACGATCTGCTGAGCAGATAGTCTGTTCTGGTTGTTATATTTTGCTGGGATATCTCAGAATCTTGCTGTTTAGATTCTGCCAAATCTAAAGGATATGGGGGAACTTCAAAACAAGTTGATTTTTGCCACTTCCTGTTGCTCAGTTTGTGTTTTGTCATGCTCTGAATCCAGTTAACGGAGATGTTAGCAGGTATTGTAAAAGACAAAATTTGAACTTACTAGTAGATTTTAAAGGTGAAAGCGATCGCGTAGCACCTGCGTAGCAGGTGCTACGCGATCGCTCGAATTTTTGGACGGGTTGTAGTATCTACTTATCTATATATTAGTTGCTTGGATTGTACCAGCAGCTTTTTCCTTGTGGCGATTAGCGCTTCACTTGTAGCGATTAGCGCTTCACTTGTGGCGATTAGATCCTGACTTTCGCCGATCAGCCTAGATGATTTGCTGAGCAGATAATCTGTTTTAGTTATTATATTTGGCTGATATATTTCAGAATCTTGCTGTCCAGATTCAGCTAAATATAAATTATCTTGATGAATTTTACAGCAAGATAGTTTTTGCCACTTCCTATTGCTAACGTTATATTTTGTCATGTTAGGAATCCAGTTGATGAAGATGCTGGTGTGGTTTTGTAAAAGAGTGAAGTTGGTTCAGTGGATGCCAAAAATCGAGCGCTCGTGTGGCAACCGCGTAGCGGTTGCCACACGAGCATTTAAAATTTAGAATATCGTCGTACTATCTACTCATCTAGCAATTTTAGATCAATTTTTCTGGATGAATTTTTTTCGTCAAAACTTATTGACAATGGATTAAATTCGTAGATTTAGCTTTGCCCTTTCAAATAAAACATATTAGAGACTAATCCAACTAAACTTCTATCTCCAGGCAGAAGTTAATACTAACGATATTTGTATACTACACTACACGAAAACCTGTGTTGAGCGATCGCTATGGTTATGAAATTTATCGTTAACTCGCATGATAGCTACAACCAGATTACCATCACCCCAGCCAGATGAAGAAGCAAGTAAAGGTTAAACCCAATTCAAAAAACTAAAGCATTGAGGAGGCTGAGGACGGTAGCCTCACGGTTCATTTAAAATCGCCACCTGTAGATGGTAAGGCAAATGAAGAGTTAATTCAAATACTCTCTAAAAAATTTAACATATCAAAATCAAGAATTTTTATCAAATCGGGTTTATCGTCAAGAAATAAGCTAGTCGAAATAGACGACGGTTGAACCTAACTAGAAAATCTAGCAATCTTATTGAAGTTGTGAGCCAGCCCTTCAGATACCTGACTGCTCTAAAAAAAGTCGGGTACCTGACCTTCCCGAACCATTCAGTAAGATTCTATAGCAGTTGCTCGGTAAAGGTGTTGTTCTGACTGCACGCGATCGCTATTTTCATTTTCCGTTTAAACTCATCCCCGTTAGCTTTAAATTAACAAAAGATTAATTTTAGAAACTATCTATTGGTAGATTTCAAAAGCTCAAAGTCAAAATCTAAAATTCAAAAGGGAATAACTCAACCTGGTACACTTGAACGAAGAGGTCAACTCAGCATGCCACACGTCTTACTGATCGATGATGAAGAGGCATTACGTGCCAGTCTCAGCTACGCCTTAATTAAAGAAGGCTATCAAGTGACAACCGCAGGGGATGGACAGACTGCACTCAAGTTGTTCCACAAGCAAGTGCCGGATGTGATTATTTTAGACTTGATGCTACCAGGCATTGATGGGATGGAACTCTGCTGGCGCATCCGAGCATTTTCTAATATCCCGATTTTGATGCTGACAGCTAAAGACCAAGATATTGACAAAGTTTGGGGATTAGAAGCGGGTGCAGATGACTATATCACCAAACCCTTCAACACTCGCGAACTTCTGGCACGCATAAAAGCTGTTCTCCGGGGTCGCGCTGTGGGTCAACAGTCTCTACAGGGAGATTAAAAAAATTGAAGTTGCACCTTTGAAAAATTCAAGGAGCTGGTTAGCAATTCATATCCGATGGAATTCAATTTACCGGAAACTGTTAGTTACCTATTTAGCACTCACCGCATTAGGAACTTCTATTCTGGCAAGCTATATTCTGTTCTCTTTCCATGCCTATTTCATGAGGACGAGACAGGCTGATTTAGATGCCTGGACAACAGCCCTCAGCGAGAGTGTTGCTGACGCTTTAGAGGAAAATGATCTTGAGCGGGTAAGAGTGCTAGTGCAACGCTACGGTTCACCGGAAGCAGTCACCCTGCGCGTCTTTGCACCTGATGGTCGCCTGCTATTCACCTCCGCCCCCCAGCTAGATCGGCAAGTCCCTAACTGGTTAGCTGTTGCTGGCGTGAGAGAAGCGCTACAAAATCAGCCGACGCAAGGGGTAGCAAAAGGGATTCTATCCAACGATGACCGAGTGTATGCAGTGCGACCGATATTTCGGAAGGGTCGTCTGCTCGGTGCGCTGCGGATGTCGATCACTTTAGAACAGTTTCAGCGTCAGTTTCGCCGCGTCATTTTCACCGTTCTTGGAACGCTCTTCTTGACGCTCTTGCTTTGTGCGCTGATTAGCGAAAGCCTTGCCCGTAATATTGCCAGACCGATTCAGGCGATGTGCCACTTTGCAATTGAGGTGGGTGGGGGTCATTTAGGTGAGAAGCTGAACATTCATCAAGATGATGAAGTGGGTCAATTAGCCAGTGAATTGAATCGCATGAGCGAACGGCTGGCTTCCTTAGATAAAGAGCGGCGGGCATTCCTCGCAAATGTGTCCCACGAACTGCGGACTCCTGTTAGCAACGTCTATGTCACCCTAGAAGCACTCGCCAATGGAGCGGCTGAGGAGCCGGAGTTACGCGATCGCTTCATCCAGACTGCACAGGATGAAACCCTGCGCCTGTCCAGGCTAATTAAGGATCTGCTGGATTTAGGACGACTCGAAGCTGGCGTAACGCCACTAGAACAGCAACCGCTAAAGCTGCGAGACTTAATCGAACGGGCGGTGCGAGCAATGGAGTCCCGCATGATAGCCAAGGAAGTTGGCATCAGCGTGGAGGTTGCGGATGTTCAAATCCAAGGCGATCCAGAACGACTATTGCAAGCTTTTCTAAATATATTGGACAACGCGATTAAGTTCTCAGTACCAGAGTCTAAAGTGTCTGTCTCAAGCAATACAGAGGGTGCCCAGGTTTCAGTAAAAATTCGCGATCGGGGAACCGGAATCACAGAGAGCGATTTGCCCCGCATTTTTGAACAATTTTATACAGCAGATCCCTCGCGCAAAGGCAGCGGAACGGGTTTGGGGTTAGCGATCGCGCGACGAATTGTGGAAGCACACGGCGGCACGATTACGGCTACTAGCACTCTAGGTCAAGGCGCAACTTTCAGCATTCGCCTTCCCCTCGACACCGCCGCAGAGAAACGAAAGAGTTAATATCCTGTCCGGCTTATCGCTTTATTTATAGTCGGCTTATAGTCGCTTGGAAATTGGGGCGTTGTTCTGTTGGACAAGGGCAACCTGATGCAGGAGTACACCTCATTCTGCTCCCCCTACAAATTGCACTGTCGTGGCGAGGGAGTCTCCTGGACTGGGATTTCCTCCGGAAACTCGATCCGCTTGATCAGCCGTATTGATTCAACAACGTTGAGCGTTATAGCTGATCGTGGGAATTGATAAAAACCAGGTTGAATCGGCGTCGCGACACATAGCCAGCATCTTAAAAGGTGCTTCCCTCCACCGCGAGTTTCCAAATCTGGCAGCTTCAATTCAAAAAATCTATCTATAAATACGAAAAGTCTATCGATAAACCGGGGATTACATCTTGTCTTCGGTGTTTGACTATGGCATTCTGTTAAAACAGTCGTATTCCGACCGATAAACCGGAGATTAAACTAGCTACTGCTCCAACATGATTTGCGTGAAACAAGTGGGGCAGTAGATTCAATGCGGGAATGGAGCCGTATGCATATCAAACTATTGTCTTTAAAGAGTGTTCTTTTTTCTCTGCTAGTTGTTTCCTTAACCTTTACCAGCGCTTGTAGTAACACTTCTGCAAATACTTCAGCAAATACTTCTGCAAATACTTCAGGTAGTTCCTCTGGCAAAAAGGTGATTCGGATTGCGATTGGTACCCAAGACCAAACCATTAACACCGTGACAGGTGGTGCAGTCATCCGAGAAGAAAAGCTGCTGGAGAAGTACCTGCCAAAAACAGGGAAATATCAAAATGTTGAGTACAAAATTGAGTGGTCTAGCTCCACATCAGCCCCACCAATTACCAACAAAATGTTGGCGAATCAAATTGATATCGGCAGCATGGCAGACTTTCCGGCAACGATCAACCTGACGACGTTTCAGAAGAAAGGCAATGGCGTTAAGACTGTTTTAATCTCATCCCTTGCCTACAGCCCTAATGGAGCCGGAAATGCGGTTGTTGTTCCAACCGACACACCTTATAAAAAACTAGCAGACTTGAAGGGGAAAACCATTTCAGTTCCCTTTGGAACCTCGGCGCATGGGATGCTGCTGCGGGCGCTGAAGAATGAGGGCATTGATGCACAGAAAGAAGTGACGTTAGTGAGTCAATCACCAGAAGTAGGTGGCACGAGCCTGAGAAGCCGTCAGATCGATGCTCATGCGGATTTTGTGCCCTATGGTGAGTTATTTCCCTTTAGAGGCTTTGCTCGCAAGATTTACGATGGTGCACAAACAGAAACTCCTACCTTTCATGGAGTTGTAGTGCGATCGGACTTTGCGAAAGAAAATCCCGAAATTGTGGTGGCTTATCTAAAAGCGATGTTGGAGGCGAATCAGCGTTTCCGGGAACAACCAGAAGCCCTTAGTGCGAAGTTAGAAAAGTGGACAGGGGTTGAGAAAGAAATCTTTTATATGTTCCTCGGTCCATCGGGTATTCAAAAGCTCGATCCGAGAATTCAGCCCTACCAAATCACTGCGCTCAAAAATAGCGTAACGACGTTGAAGCAGATTGGAAAATTAGATGCCAGCGTGAACCCAGATGATATTGTAAGTTGGACGGACGATAGTTACCTGAAACAAGCGCTCAATGAGAGCAACATTAGCGAACAGGATGTGGCTAAGTCGGCAGATAATTTGATTCGTGGCAATGATGCACTCACTCAAGAATCGATTCAAGATCCAAAACTAGCAGCTCAGATTTGGGTAGAAGGAGAAGATAAAGTTCTCAGTTTTGCCTCCATCAAGAATATGCTGACAAAGCTGCAACAGCTCAAGTCTGAGGGCAAGACAGCAGCTGTAGCCTTCGTACACGATCGCGACAAAGGTTGGAAATTATTCGCCCAAAATTCTTTCTATGTTCGGAATGGCGACCAGGTATCTGCGTTCTTACTAGAAAAAGATGCACAAACATTTGCTGGTAAAGCTGGAGCAAAGGTTGCAAGCTTCCAGGAGTTGCAACAGCTTTATGCCAAAAATACGCAGTCAAAGGATTTAGCGGTTGCGCGATGAATGAAGGGGAGCGATCGCAACGATAGAACTATGTTGATTCAAATGAGAGGTTTGTAATGGCTGTATCTCCAAAATCAGCACGAAAGACAAAAGGAGAGAAGTACAGTGTACTGAGTAGCAAATTTTTGCAGCAGCGCTCCTTGTCAAAATTAGCGCTTATAAGTCTGGCACTGCTCAAAAGTCGCAATTTAAAGCGAGCCATTTCCATTGTTTTATTCTTTGGGATCTGGCAGCTTTTGTGCGTCACTCAATTCAATTTCTTCATCAATTTTACCTTTTTACCCTCTCCAGTTGAAGTTTGGAATGCAACGGTTGAATTCTTTTCTGGCAATGCGGCTGTGCATATTACTGCCAGTCTTCAACGAGTTTTGCTGGGATTTGGAATTGCGGCTATTCTGGCCGTTAGCTTGGGCATCATGATTGGCTGGTTTCGGCAAATTGAAGATTTGCTTTTCATTCCGTTGGAGTTGCTCAGACCAATTCCCGCCGTCGCCTGGATACCGCTGGCAATTCTCATGTTTCCCAATGCAGAGTCAGGGATGGTATACATCACATTTCTAGGCGCATTCTTCCCAATTTTGATCAGCACAATTCGGGGAGTAGAAAGTACCGATATAGTGCTGCTGCGAGTAGGGCAGTGTTTGGGGGCTAAACAGTGGCACATTTTTAAGGATATTGTGGTGCCAGGAGCGATGCCCAACATTGCCAGCGGTTTGGTTATTGGTATGGGAAATGCCTGGTTTTGTTTGGTAACATCTGAAATTCTGGCGGGTCGGTTTGGGGTGGGTTATCTAACCTGGGAGTCTTATGTTACATCAAATTATCCACCGATCGTGATGGGAATGCTGCTGATTGGTTTGATGGGTTTGGTAAGCACGCTGATTGTCGATCTATTGACGAAGTTGCTGATGCCTTGGCGAGTAACGAAAAAGCAGGGCGTCTAATTGTATCAATGAAAATGAATATTCAAGTTGCCTATTTTTGGAGGTTTAGACGCTGTGGCAACCCTAGCAGAAAAGCATATTAGCGGCTTGGTGAAAGGGTCAGTTGAGGTTAAAGATTTATCCGTTTCCTTCAAGCGACGAGACCAGTACGGGCCTTTGCTGGTTTTAGAATCGACGAGCTTTAAGATTAATCCTGGTGAATTTATCTGCTTGTTGGGACCATCGGGCTGTGGCAAGTCAACGATTCTAAACTTGATTGCGGGTTTTCTGAAGCCAACGAGGGGACAGGTATTGGTAGATGGGAAACCCGTCGAAAGACCGGGCGCAGATCGCGGATTTGTCTTTCAGCAATACTCGCTTTTACCGTGGAAGACTACCTTTCAAAACGTGGAATTTGGTTTGAAAATTCGGGGTATTTCCAGAGTAGAGCGGACTGAATTGGTAAATGATTACTTAAACCGAGTCGGGCTGTATAAGCATCGTCATTCTTATCCTCATCAGCTATCAGGAGGAATGCAACAACGTGCAAGCATTGTGCGGGCGCTTGTAAACTCACCCTCAGTATTGTTGATGGATGAACCGTTTGCAGCCTTGGATGCCCAGACTCGGCACATGATGCAAGAGTTGCTGTTAAACATTTGGAGTGATTTGAAATCTACGGTTATTTTTGTCACCCACGATATTGAAGAAGCTATCTTTTTAAGCGATCGCATTCTGGTTATGGGCGTTCGTCCAGGGCATATCAAAGAAACAGTTGTGGTGAATCTCGATCGACCCCGCCATATAGATACGATGCTTTCACCAGATTTTGTAAATCTCAATCGGCAAGTCTTTGAATTGATTCGCGAAGAAACTCTCAAGAGTATGGAGTTGGGTTGATTGAAGCAAACAGTATTTGTACTGTTAGTACAGCCCAAGTGTGTTGCTTTCGATAGCGGCTTGGCGTGTTTTTTGTTGTCCCTTTTACTAACTGCTTAAGTTCTGAGATTGATGGAGAAATTCGGTTTGAATCCAGCGATCGAGGTTAATTGTCTCTAGTCCTTCATTTCCGGGAACTAGACGCAGTTGGGCAATGTGTTGAGTAATCCAGTCGGGACGAATCATCATCTCGCAGAAAAAACGCCCAGGTTGATTCTGGTGATAGACATTGCTGAGAATTTGGGAGACGATTTCGGCATCCAGGTTTGTCCACTGGCTGATCAGAGAAAGCGCTGAGGGCGTAATAGTATACCAATATTGGGCGGCGCTTAAGGCTTTTAAGTAAGCGATTACAACTTCCGGATACTGTTCTGCTAACTCTGCACTCACCACTACACCATGAAAAGCCGGTAACACATTCAAATTGTCACCTGGTAAATAACGAAACTTGCCTTGACGATAGGCAATATCGTGAAAGGGAGCAAAATGAGCATACCCATCTGCTTGAATGGAATAACCAAAGGGCTGAGTAATGTTGGAGTTCTCTAAGGAAGCAAGCTTAACCTCGTTAAGTAAGTTCGCAGAATTGAGCGATCGCATCACCATCCCATGTGCCGAAGAACTGAAAGGAACCGCAATCACACCTCCTCGTAAGTCTTCGATACTTTGCAGTTTGGACTTATTGGGAACAATTACGGCATTACAGGAACCATCGGGATTCGTTGAAACAAAGCTAACCAGGCGCGTCTGTCGAGTTTCACTACCGGAATTATTTTGCTGGATAGCACTCAGTAACAAGGGATAATCCCCTAAAACGCCAATATCTAATTTTCCGGCGTGCAATCCTTGAATAATCGGCGCTCCTGTGGAAAAATCGCACCAATGAATGCGATACTGCGTGGAACTGTATCGCCCTTCTCTGGGTAAGAAGTGTTCTAGCAAGCCTAAGCGCTGAATCACTAAGCCCGCCGTTACTGTTGGAATCGTGCTGTTTTGAATCCCGATCGCTAGATCAATTGTCTCAGGATGTTGCAGGGAGTTGGAACGAATGATTAGGTTAGGCGATCGCAAACGCACTGGGGTTGAATGAGGGCGAACAGAGGCGTGCTGTTGCTCTTGACCATTCTCAACCAGAGCAATAAATTTTTGCATCGGGTTTGAGTTGCGCGAGCGCCGATTTTGCGATGATGAGTCTGCGATCGCAGATTGGCTTAATCGTTTGGGTAACACTAGGAAAACATTACCGGATAAGGCAAATTCTTGCAGGGGAATTGCAACAAGCATTCCCGATTGACATTCAGACTTAAATTCAAAGTTAGAAGCAAATCCTAAATAATCACCCTGCATCATATAGGTTCGCATCAAACTGAGAGTATCAACAGTTTCAACTTGAGCGAAATCCGAAAAATTTATCCCTAATTCAGTTAGCCGAGATTCAAACACTAAACGGCTAGGGGAGCCAGTATTTAGCATCACCCATCGCTCTTTTTGCAGTTCTTTTAAGCTCAACCAGCTTTGATTCGCTAAAGGATGGTTCGCCGCAACCACTAAAGAATAGTGAATGGGAGCAATTGGGGTTGCTGAAATTTCAGAAAATTCTGCAAAACTAATATCTGAAAATCCTATATCAATCTGACTGCTGGTAATAGCTCGATAGAGAAATTCAGCCGAATCAAATACGACACACTGAGTTTGAATCCCAGGATACTGCTGACGGTACTGGAAGAGAATTTCAGGTAGCCATCCATTAGCGATCGCGGCTGTGCAGCCGATTTTGAGATTGCCAAACTTGCCTTTTTTGATTTCTTCGACTTTGGCAAACAATTGATTTTCAACATCAATCAGTCTTGGCCCTTCCTCCAATAAAAACTGTCCCACCTCGGTTAGCTGAATCTTACGACCAAGACGATAAAACAGGTCAGTTCCTAGTTCAGTTTCCAGGGATTTTATTTTGGCGCTGACCGCAGGCTGAGTCAGATTTAGAGCATCAGCGGCTTCAGTAAAACTGAGATGCCTAGCTACCTCCAGAAATACTTTAACTTGATAAACCTCCACGTTCTCTAATCCCCCAAATTGAAATTTTCATTTTACAGCTTAATGAATGAATAAAGCTAATTTATAAGATCATAAAAAACGCGAATGAATAGATGGTATTTTTGGTTACAAAAAAGCTTGTAACTTTTAATTCTCTTCTCTAATATAAAAAAAGGTAAAAAAGCAGACTTAGTGAATTTATTCGTACAAAGTTATAAAAGTTTTTGCTAACTGAAGAGGAGTCAAGAGTGGATACTCAATGGATGAAGACCGATGTTCTTGTCATCGGTGGTGGTACTGCGGGAACGATGGCAGCCATCAAAGCAAAACAGGCAAATCCTGACGCAGAAGTGCTGATTTTAGAAAAAGCGAATATCCGTCGCAGTGGAGCGATCGCAATGGGTATGGATGGGGTCAATACAGCCGTCATTCCTGGTAATTCTACCCCAGAGCAATATGTTCGCGAAATTACGATTTCCAACGATGGCATTCTCAATCAAAAAGCGGTCTACCAAACTGGGAAATTAGGCTTTGAAGTCATTCAAGAACTGGAAAGCTGGGGCGTCAAGTTCCAAAAAGACATTCACGGTAATTACGACCTGAAGCAAGTGCATCGCGTAGGTAAATATGTGCTACCGATGCCAGAAGGAAAAGACCTCAAACAAATTTTGACCCGACAGGTAAAGCGCCACAAAGCCAAAGTCACAAATCGGGTAATGGCGACTCGCGTTCTAGTCAGGAATGGACGCGCCATTGGAGCGGTAGGCTTTGACGTGCGAAATGGCGATTTTGTCGTAATTCAGGCAAAAGCAGTCGTTCTGTGTACAGGAGCCTGCGGACGCTTAGGTTTACCCGCCTCCGGCTATCTCTACGGCACTTATGAAAACCCCACCAACGCGGGTGACGGCTATTCAATGGCGTATCACGCAGGCGCAGAACTCACCAATATTGAGTGTTTTCAAATTAACCCTCTGATGAAGGACTATAACGGTCCCGCCTGCGCCTATGTCGCCAGTCCGTTTGGAGCTTACACCGCCAATGCTGAAGGACACCGCTTTATCAGTTGCGACTACTGGAGTGGTCAGATGATGCTGGAAATCTGGAAGGAGTTGAATTCTGGTAAAGGCCCAGTTCAACTGAAGATGACCCACTTAGATGAAGACACGATTTCAGAAATTGAGTCGATTCTGTGGTCGAATGAACGACCCAGCCGAGGGCGATTCCACGAAGGGAGAGGGGAAAATTACCGCACGAATGGTGTGGAGATGAATATCTCAGAAATCGGTTTGTGTAGCGGTCACAGTGCTTCTGGAGTCTGGGTTAACGAGAAAGCGGAGACGACTGTCCCAGGATTATATGCAGCGGGAGATATGGCAAGCGTCCCCCACAACTACATGATTGGGGCGTTTGTATTTGGTCGGTTGGCAGGTACAAATGCGGTGGATTATATCGAAGGGTTAGAGCATATTGAACCAGATCCTGACGTTTTAGAGGCAGAAAAACAACGAATTTATGCTCCGTTGAACAACCCGAATGGTGTACCGCACACTCAGGTGGAGTATAAATTACGACGGTTGGTTAATGACTACTTACAGCCGCCCAAAGTAGACCACAAGATGGAAATTGGCTTAAGAAACTTTGTGCGCTATCACGAAAGCTTAGAAATGATGGGCGCACACGATCCACATGAACTAATGCGCTGCATGGAGGTTCACTTTATTCGCGATTGTGCTGAGATGGCAGCACGCGCCTCATTGTATCGAAAAGAAAGCCGTTGGGGACTGTACCATTACCGAGTGGACTACCCTGAAAAGAACAATGAAGAATGGTTCTGCCACGTCAATCTTAAAAAAGAAGAATCAGGCGAGATGGTTTTGTTCAAGCGTCCGGTTGAGCCTTATGTTGTGGACGTTGATATTGAACGAGAAGTTTATGATGTGGCGGTGCGGTAAGTTTGTCGGTTTTTAACAATTAGAGAGAGAGTTATGGCTTTAACAACGCAACGAGTTGACGTACCCGTAATCGTTGATGAATCAAAATGCTTAGAAAAGTGTACAGCTTGCATTGAAGTGTGTCCGCTAGATGTGTTAGCGAAGAACCCAGAAACAGGCAAAGCCTATATGAAATATGACGAGTGCTGGTTTTGCTTGCCTTGTGAGAAAGAGTGTCCCACTAACGCGATTACGGTTAAAATTCCCTTTTTGTTGCGATAGAGGAATAATGATGTCTGCTGATACTGAATTGAACGAATGGTTGGAAATGCTGCGATCGCCCGATGTTAGCGATCGCTTAGTTGCCATCAAAATGCTGCAACATTTGGGTGATGAAGATGCTCTGGAACCGTTAATTATAGCCCTGCAAGATGAGAGCCTTGCTGTGCAAAAGCTAGCAGTGACAGCACTGTGGGAGCTTGCCAATCCCAAGGCAGTTCCGGCTTTAGTGGAATGTCTGGCTTCAACTGATGAGGAGATTCGGGAAGAAGCGCTATCTGCCTTGGGTGAATTAGTCACTCCCGATCATTTGTTGCTGCTGCTAGATGCCCTGCATCAAGATGACGCAAATATGCAACTGAATGTGTTAATTCTGTTGCGGAAGATTCACGATGCTCAATCTTTGCCCTACGTGCTACCGTTCTTCGAGTCGGAAAATCCTGAGTTACGGGAAGCAGCAGTGACAACGCTACGCTATCTCAATCAGGTGGAACGCTGTCAAGAAGCGATCGCCCTGATGTCCGACCCCGATGAGAACGTGCGTCGTTCTGCTGCCCTGACTTTAGGACACTTAGCAGATGCAGAAGTGGTTCCCAGTCTGTGTCAAGCACTCACTACCGATGCAGATTGGCAGGTGCGGCGCAATGCGGCAAAATCGTTGGCACTCCATGCTGATTCTGTGGCAGTTCCATCCTTAGAAACGGCTTTGGCAGATGAGCATTGGCAGGTGCGGAAGTTTACACTTCAGGCTTTGCAGAAAACACCAACTGACCAAACCCTACCTGCTTTAGTTAAAGCACTGGCAGATGAGTATTCGGATGTGCGTCGAGATGCAGCGATCGCACTTGGTATCCTGAAGAACCCAACTGCCCTCAATGCACTCCAGCAATCCCTAGACGATCCAGACAAAGACGTGTGTATTTTCGCACAACGAGCGATTCAGAAAATCCAGGAGTCCACACCACAGACATCCAATGCCTAGCCATCAATCTCCCTTCCGGCAAACTCATTCAATAGACCCAGAAATTGTCACTCCTCCTGACCCAGTGACTGAATCTCGGCAACGAGAAGTTGTCCAGTCTCTCAAACAGGTGATTGAACCCATCCTCAAAAACGACATTGTTAGCTTAGGAATGGTACGAAATCTGCGGGTTGTGGATGACTATATTTATCTACGTCTTTATGTTGGTAAACATCAGCATCAGTTGCAAGCAGACATTCAATCAGCACTTTCGCACCTTACTTGGTGTAAGAAAACTTATATCCAACTCTGCACCATTCCTGGTGTAAGAACGACGCTGGCAATTTCTAGTGGTAAGGGAGGAGTAGGCAAATCCACAACATCTGTTAATTTAGCCGTTGCCTTGAGTTTGCAGGGAGCGAAGGTGGGTTTACTTGATGCTGATGTCTATGGCCCCAACGTTCCCCAGATGTTGGGATTGGGGAAAACAGATGTAAAGGTTATTGATACACCCGACGGTCAAAAGTTTCTTCCCCTAGAAGCACACGGCATCAAAGTCATGTCAGTAGGACTGCTGGCAGAACCCGATCATCCCCTAGCTTGGCGAGGGCCTGTCCTACACAAAATCGTCACTCAGTTCATTCAGGAGGTGGAATGGGGAGAATTGGATTACCTGCTGATTGATTTGCCTCCTGGTACAGGTGATGCTCAAATCACGATTGTGCAAGAAAGTCCGATTTGCGGGGTAATTTTGGTGACGACTCCTCAACAAGTCGCTGTTTCCGATGTACGTCGCAGCGTCCATATGTTTCGTAGTGTCGGCATTCCCGTGCTTGGCATTATCGAGAATATGAGTTATTTAATCTGCGGTCACTGTGGCGATCGCACTCCGATTTTTGGGAGTGGTGGAGGGCAGCAGCTATCGGCAGAACTCCATGCCCCTTTACTAGGACAGGTTCCGATTGACCCTAGTATTTGCATGGGCGGAGATACGGGAACGCCTTTGACGCTGACTCACCCAGATTCCACTGTAGGACAAGTATTTGTACAAATGGCTGGGGCGATCGAGACGACTTTTCGCCCTTGTGAAGTTCTGACTGGATAATTGATTTGGGCATTGCACAATTGAAGCACGATGCAATGTCCACATTGTCAAGCAAACTAAACCCTCAAGAACGAACGACACAACCGTAAACAGAGCGATTGATGATGCAGTTGCGATCATCAATTTTGCGAAATTTCCACGCAACGCTGGCTACCCCGAAAAAGTTGAAGAACACGGCTTAAAACTCTATCGTTCTTCCATCATTATTCTCAGATGAAAAAATGTAACCCTTCCCACACAAGCATTTTAGTTTTACGCAACAACTATATCTAGAATATTAGAAAATAAAGCGATAAACCCAATTCCAGTCAGAGTTAAAAAATCGTCTTAAATTTTTGTTTTCAGAGAGTGACAAGACAGGGATAGCGGCGAGTAAGCTTGTGTTTCGTTTCTTTATTTTTATTTCTCTTGCCGAAGTAGAATTGCAAACAGCCAATCAATGTACATCCATCCTTCAGGTTTAAATGAACGGAATAATGTACATTGACCTTTCCCTAACAACTATTCTCTAGTTACCAAGAGCATCCTTGATGCTATCAACAGCCTTTTCAACAAGACCTTTTGTGTTGTCTACTGCTTCCTTAGTCCGAGCCGCATCTTCATCTGCTCTTTTCTCAATTCGCGCTGCATCTCTGTTGGCTTTACGCTCAATGAGATTCCCATGCCCATCCGTTCCTTCCTCGACTCGGTCGGCATTCTTATTGGCAGTTGCTTTTACCTTGTCTTTGACATCGTCAATGAAATTCTTGCTTCGGTTCAAATCTTCATTGGCTTTTCCTTTAACCTGGTCGCTCGTATCTACAGATGCGATTAGGTTTGCGCTAGGAGCAGCCATTGCTGCGCTGGTCGAGAAAAAGGCACCCTGCCAAACAAACGCGATCGCTGACACGCAAAACAGCGTTGTAGCCAGCCAACGTCCTACAGTTGAAAGTCCTTTCGTAAAATAATTTGGTTGCATAGAACACAATCTCATTAGGTTTAGCAATCCTATATTTACTTCATTTGGCTTATCAGCTAAACCGCTCTCTAGACAGATGTTGCCTTATTACAAATTGTTCAAATAATTCACTCTTCCGATAGATTGAACAAATATCATCCAGCCTGCATACGTTTAAACTTAATATATTAACAACCTAATAATTCTATTTCTATTAGACTACAATACCCCTACTGGTTAACTAACAAAACTCAAGAGATCGAACGACAAGATTTTACTGTAAAGTTTTATTACAAGTAGTGTTAATTCTGTTTTTTCAAGGCAACTGCATCTGGCAGGATTAGCTTATCCGTGTGCTTGAATTTATTTCAGTTGTGAGAAGAAGTACTGCCTTCTGCGGGTGGCGTCGGCTTAGATGCTAATTCAGCAGTGCTATCATTTGCGGATGTAGTCGTTTCCGTGTCTTTTTTAGCTTGCCACAAAAGTGTTTTTATCTTCTGTAAATGCTCAAATGGTAAAACGGTACCCTTCGTAATCTTTAGTTTAGTAGTCCCGCTAGGACTTTCGGAGTGCTTTCGCACTTCCTCCACCAGCTCTTTAAAAATCTCAATCGCCTCGTCAACTTTAGGATTTACTCCTTGAATTTGATTCAAATGTTGGCTGACTTCCTCGAAGTCGCTGGGGTCTAAAGTCGCGTCTCTGGTAAACTTTAGCTCAGTCAATCCTCTGGGACTTTCTGAATGCTTTCTCACTTCTTGTACTAGCTTGTCAAAATCTTTAATTGCTTCATCGATTGGTTGTTGCGGTTTAATACTTCTTGCAGTGACCTCGTTTATCCCAGTTTGAAGTACCGCGACCAATAACCGATCCTGTAGAGCGCGAAAGATCAAAGTACCTGCGGAACCAGCAACTGCGGAGGTTGCTAACAGGATAAAAGCCGTTTCTGGTCGGACAATCGCGATAGCTGGAGGTGCAGCAAGGGCACCAATGAGTAACCGTGCCACTACCCCTAAATCAATCACATTTGTAGAATGAGCATAGGCAAACTTTACTGCTAAATCATCATCGGTCGGCTTATGAGGTAACTCAATATTTCCCTGGAGATTGAGCAGTTCGTAGACTAACCCACCCAGGCTTCCAGCAGCGAGGATTACCCCAAGCATCATCCAAAATTTGCAGTCAGCCAAATTAGGAGTTTCTAAAATTTCTTTTACATTTATCTCCCAGTTGTTGGGTTTAATTTGATTTGAATTTGGAATAGGGCTGGATGTGGGAAGTAGAGTTGGGCGTGGGGAAACGCTTTGACTGTAGGCTGCTGTAGCCGTCAGGCTCGTAGTTAGAAGAATGCTAGAAATAATAATGTTTATGTGCTTCATCTTTTAGTTATTTGCTTCTAATTTGATATGGTTATAGTTAAAAAATGCTATAGCAATCGTATTTGAATTGCGATATGCCAGCGGGTCAGAATCCCTCACCTCTTGCAGGGATGGTTGAAACCGCACCTACACAAATGAAACCTGCCTACGCAAGTTACAAGACTAAATCTTGTCTGTTGTTTTAGAAATCACGAGAGCAGCAGTATAAGCTGATTTTTGAGTTTCTGATCCACTAATGGGAGCTGGCTGAAGGTCTACAAACTTAATATTATAGTTGCTGTCAAAGTTTTGAACTGCTAATGCTGGATTTCCGCCACCAGTGGTCAAAACAAAATCTCCTGTATTTTGACTGTCTTTCCAAATATTTACCACGATTTTTGCTCGTCCCGCCCAAAAACACTGGACATTAATAGGACAGCGCGAATCTTCTGTGATGTCAGTAAATTTCACCCAAATATTTTCATCAGGTAAAATAGCGGTTTCGTTTAAATTTATCTGAAACTCACGATTTACTTGAGTAATAATTAACTGCCCGTTTTGTTGAGCGAGTAATTGGGACGCAGGTGAAGTAATCGGTTCGGTGGCTAGTTGAGCATCTTTTTGTGCTAAAGATAAGGATTGAATACTGAAAATAATTGCACAAGCTAAGACGAGAAGGAATAATCTAATTTTGGGATTCTGCAATTTCATGATTATTGTTCCTTTTCATCTTTTTTAAGAAAATAAAATATTTCGTCTTATTCGGAGGCAAAAAAGTTAGTGACTCGCAGTGAAATAGGTGGATGAACTAGATGCGATCGCGTATTTCCTCCTATCCATTAATCTAGCTCAATATTAAGGATAGTATGCCTTAAAGATATAAGCGATCGCATCACAATAAAGGCTCTGTTGCCCATCGACATCTAGCTGCTCATATATGACAAGATTGGGAAAGTAGTACACAACAGGTATTTTACTTTCAAGCGCTTGACTTTCATAGTTTGAATCAGGCTGAGTGCAGAGGAATGATGCCTTGGTCGAAAATACGGTTATCGGTGCCGATACCGCTAATGATTATTCTGTCTGGATATACATTAAATGCTGCAAAACTTAATTGACTGGCAGAATGCGCCGTCCATTCTGAACGTTCCACCGGGCGGAGTCCTGCCCCTGCCCCACAGATGAGGTAGGTAGTACCATTGATGGGCTGAGTGCGCTCATAATGGTGGTCGTGACCGTTGATGTAAAGTTGCACTCCGTACTTTTTAAATAGTGGCGTCAAGGTTTGTATAAAGGGTTGATTAACCCCGTATGCACCCGATGAATAAATTTGGTGATGACCAACAACTACTTTCCAAGGGGCATTACTGCGAGTGAGTTCTTTTTCTAACCATTTTAGTTGAGTTTCCCAGTCAGCATTCTCATTAGTATCTAAAGCAAAAAATTGTACGGGGTTGCGGCGGAATGTGTAGTAGCGTTGTCCCTGCATATTAAAGCCTGGATAGCGCACTTGGGGTTCTCCGTTATCGGTGCGGATGTCGTGATTGCCAAGAACCGCCTGAAATTTTACTCCGCGCCGCAATAAAGCTTGATAGGGGCGCTCAAAGACATCGACAATTTTCTCGATTTCACCGTTGTTGTAAATATTGTCACCCGCAAGAATTGCTAAATCAAAGGGCTTTAGCGCGTGGTAACGAGCCATTGACGCTGCTACAGCATACTGGCTTGCCGAACCAGTGCCGGTGTCAGCGACGGAGACAAACCGCAGGAGAGGGGATTGTGATGAACTAACGGTTGTCGATTTGGAGCCTAAGTTGGAGGAAGGGGAGGTTTTTGACGTCTCTCCTGGGTTGATATCTTGACTCTGAGCGATTTGGCTGCGGAATTTTCTGACCAAAAAAGCTAAGCCGAAGCCACTGAGGCTACTTAAAATTAGAAAGTCACGGCGTTTAAGGGGCATGGATTACTTGATTAAGAGTTACGTAAGTTGGGCGCAAGTCGATTAAAGCAGAATAGCAAAGTGGTAGATTAGGGCTGTGAAGGCAGCATTCGGTAAAAATTTACCGTAATTGCACCTATTTGCACTGCCCTCAGGGGAAATTCGATGCCAGAAGATCAACCGAAACAGCCAACTTCTTCAGCTAAACCGGCACCCCAAACGCCGACGCCCACGGGGGCAAAAAGCCAATCGGGAAAAGCCCTCCAGCAAATTTGGGCTAGATTCCAACCCGTTCTGAAAGTGCAAAGCCTTAAAACTCTGCGTGGCACAATTCAGCTACTGGAAGGGGTTGTCGAAAAACTGGAGGCAGAACCTACCGAACAGTTACCCTCAAGGACTCCTTCTCCTCCGGAAAAGGTGGTATTTCAACCTACTGAGGGGGTGACAGAGCTGACGCCAGAAGTAACGCCAGAAGTGACGCCAGAAGCACCAGCATTGGCTACAGAGACGTCAGCCCTGGAAACCTCTGCCGACACGCCAGCACCAGAGACACCCCCTGCTGAGGTGGTGCCTTTGCCACCGACGCCGAGTCCTCTAGAGAGGTTCCGTCAGAGTTGGATGCGCTTTGTGATGTTGTGGAATGCGACGCTGGCGAGAATCCGCTCAATTCTGCCGGAATCAATCAGTCAAAAGCTGTCGAATACGGCTTTGTCGGGCGCGATCGCAGGCGTTCTTCTCGTAGTACTCTGGACAACAGCCCCCCTGATACCTGGGAAGCCTCCGACTGACGTGGCGAATCTTCCGCCTTCACAAATCACCACTCCACCGGAATTAAAAGCGCCTGAAGCACCGGAACCCGTGGAAACGGTGACGCCGCCTCCCCCAGTGCTGACTCCAGAGCAAAACCTGATTGCCTCTATCCAAAATCGAGTCACTGAAATTACCAGCCAATATGAAAATGGGCTGATTCAGTCGATTGAAGCTAACTTTCCAGGCAGTTTGCTAATCGTGAAGGTAGGAGATGCTTGGTACAATCTCTCTGTCTCTAAGCAGGACAAATTAGCTTCTGAAATGCTGCAACGTGCTAGAGAACTCGACTTCAGCAAGCTACAACTCGCCGATTCTCAAGGCGACGTGCTAGCCCGTAGTCCAGTCGTGGGAAACACGATGGTGATTGTGAAGCGGCGTCAACTGGCGGCGGGTTAGTTGTTGCGCGGGTGCCGCCAAATCTACCTAAAATACTTTTTCTGGTTATACCTTCGAGGCATCGAGGGTATTTTTGTTTTTGCACTTAACTACCGATTTCCCGCACGCACCGATTGGGGCGGATTGTTAAAGTTCAAACTTTGGGTTGGCAGCATCCAGGTAATCAGCAATCCCTGAAATGCACCTACTGCAACCAACGCCCATAAAAAGCCGGTTTTCCTGATAACTCGTGGTAAAGCGTGCATAAAAATTACCCTAGGTAGCGCCCTGGCACATTCACAATTTTTTAGACCACAAAGATAACTAGAGCAATCTTTGTATGCCTCTACCTAAAGAAGTATATCCCAATAATTACCTACGTGCTGAGACTAAATCTAGAGAGAAACTGCTATTTCACGAGAAATACTGATAATTAAGTAGCCAAAGTTTTAATTATTACAATCATTTTTAGCTAAAAATTATGATTTTTGGGAACTTGGGAAAGCAGCACGGTACACCTTTACGTTGTAATCTATACCTGTAATTGCGGTACCGACGACAACAGCATAAGCTCCTAATTCCAAGGCGTGTTTAGCTTGCTGCGGTGAGGCAATGCCGCCTTCACAAATTGCTGGAACGCTTAGCTGTTCGACTATTTGGGCGAGAAGATCGAAGCCGGGAGGAGCCAGATTTTTCGTTTGGGCAGTGTAACCATAGAGCGTGGTACCGACAATGTCTGCACCAGCCGCAGCAGCAGCGATCGCGCTCTCTATCGTATCCACATCAGCCATCACCGGCTTGCCTAATTCATCGTGAATCCGGGTAATGAGTGTTTCTACTGTTTCCGCGTCTGGGCGATCGCGTAAAGTAGCGTCAATGGCAATAATGTCCGCACCGGCTTGAGCGATCGCTTCCGCGTGTTCAAACTGCGGCGTAATATAGACTTCGTACCCCGGTATCTGTTGTTTCCACAGCCCGATAATCGGTGATTTTAGCCGTTCCCGGACTGCTTTTACATGAGCGGGTGTATCAATTCTGACACCGACAGCTCCGTTGAGGATCGCCGCTTGCGCGATCGCGGCAATTACCGATGGCTCATGTAAAGGCGAGTCAACCGGAGCCTGACAAGATACAATCAGACCTTGACTCAGCGCGTTTAATCCTTGGGAATTTTGGTTCATGGTTTATCGTCAAATGCCATGAACATTGAACAACGAACCATGAGCTTTGAGCAATCCACTTTCAGCCAAGTATGAGAAAGTCATACCTTGGCAAGAGCGAATCTCAAGAGCCAATCTAAAATCTAAAATCGCTATTATGCATCGTCTAGCCGCTACTCCTGGGGGATGGAATCCTGACGCTGAAGGCGTCATTTTTATCGAACAAACCCCTGCCCCGATCGTCCTTCTCACCGCAGCTGACACCGATATTCAAACTCTCGCCGCAGCAGTATCCAAATTGCCAGAGGGATTTCCAGCGCTACGAGTCGTCAATCTCTTGCAGTTGCAGCAACAGCTCAGTATTGATACTTACGCTGAGGAAGTGCTAGAGCAGGCACAGGTAATTATTCTACGGCTACTGGGAGGACGTTCTTACTGGTCTTACGGGTTAGAAGTAGTACGCGAGACAGTGCAGCGAACGGGTGCAGCATTGATTGTCTTGCCAGGAGACGATCGCCCAGATCCTGATTTAATCAGTCATTCTACTGTTTCTCTATCAGTTGTTAACCAGTTGTGGCGCTACCTCATCGAAGGGGGCGGGGAAAATTTCGCCAACGCCCTAAAATTTATTGCTGATGTTTGTCTAGAAGGTCGTTACAATCCACTCCCACCCCAACAAGTTCCTCGCGTGGGGCTTTATCAATGGGAAATGAGGGATGAGGAAGACAATCAGAAAAACCTAACTTCCCAGCCCCCTTCCCTACGAGGGCAGGGGGAGAATGACGCCTCTCTCCTTGCTGGAGAGGGGTTGAAGGAGAAATTAAAGCCAAAAGTTGGAATTTTGTTCTATCGCGCTCATTATTTAGCTGGAAATACAGCAGTCATTGATGCTCTTTGCCAAGCTTTAGCTGCTCGAAAATTAGAACCCGTCCCCGTTTTTGTCTCTTCCCTGCGAGATCCGGATGTCCAGGTAGAGGCGTTGCAATACTTCCAACCCAAAGATGCAGAACCCATACAAGTTTTGCTCAGTACTACCAGCTTTGCGATTAGCTCATTGCCAAGCGCGAATGGTCAAAAATTAACGATTAGCGATGAGCCATTAGCACTCAGCACCTTAGATGTACCAGTGTTGCAGGTAATCCTCAGCGGTGGCACGGTGGAACAGTGGGAATCTGGGTTTCAGGGGCTATCGCCACGGGATATGGCGATGAATGTAGCGCTACCAGAAGTGGATGGGCGGATTATTAGCCGTGCGGTTTCGTTTAAGGCGGTGCAAACCCGGAATCCTCAGTTGGAAACGGATGTGGTGGTTTATGAGCCAGTACGCGATCGCATTGAGTTCGTTGCTGACTTAGCCTCTAATTGGGTAAAACTACGCCAAACGCCACCATCTGAGCGGCGAATTGCCCTAATTTTGGCTAATTATCCCAACCGAGATGGGCGTCTTGCCAATGGTGTTGGGTTGGATACCCCAGCAAGTTGTGTAGAAATCCTCAAGGCGTTGCAGTTGGCTGGGTATCAGGTTGAAGATATCCCAGCAACGGGAGATGAATTGATTGGGCGTTTAACGGCTGGGGTGACGAACGATCCGGAGGGGCGATCGCGCCCAGTCGGGCAATTTGTCTGCGGGGAAGAGTATCAGGAGTATTTTGCGACGTTGCCTGTGGGAGTGCAGAAGGGAATTTGCGATCGCTGGAGTTCGGTTTTGGAGATGAACCGCACTAGCAAAGCCATGCGCGTTAGCGCTTTAGACGCGAAGGGCGCAAAGGAAGAGAGGGAAGAGAGATTTATCGATCTAACGGGTTCCGTTTCAGAATTCCCAATTCCTGGTATTTATCTAGGTAATGTGTTTGTGGGGATTCAACCAGCGCGGGGTTACGATATTGACCCTAGTTTGAATTATCACGCTCCGGATTTGGAACCGCCTCATAGTTATCTCGCTTTCTACTATTGGGTGCGACAACATTTTGGGGCTGATGCAATCGTTCATGTGGGGAAACATGGGAATTTGGAATGGTTGCCGGGGAAAAGTGTTGCTCTGTCTGAAAATTGTTATCCAGAGGTGGCGTTTGGGGCGTTGCCTCATCTTTATCCTTTTATTGTCAATGACCCTGGCGAAGGTTCGCAAGCTAAACGTCGCGCCCAAGCGGTAATTATTGACCATTTAACGCCGCCGATGACTCGCGCTGAACTTTATGGTTCTTTGCAGCAATTGGAAGGATTAATTGACGAGTATTATGAAGCCCAGAGTTTAGATCCGTCGCGCCTGCCAGTGATAAGCGATCGCATCACTCAGCTAATCCTTGAAGAAAACCTCCATCAGGATTTAGGGCTAGAAACTCTTAACAACAGAAGTGAGGAAATCCAAAATTTCCTTACCCGCGCTGATGGGTATCTGTGCGAATTAAAAGAGGCTCAAATTCGAGATGGTTTGCACATTTTTGGGCAATGTCCGCAGGGGCGACAACTCAGAGATTTAATAGTAGCGATCGCTCGTCATCCCGGTACTCATCGTATCGGTTTAACTCGCGCGATCGCCCAAGATTGGGGTTTAGATTTCGACCCCCTGACAGCCGATCCCGCTCAACCGCTTCCTAGCAGCGCGGAACCCCCCCCTGTGAACAGTAGGGGGGGCAACGAGCATACAATTGCAGCCTATCGAACTGTCGGTGACGCAGTTGAAGCATTAGAACAACAAGCAGCTAACTTGGTGGAATATCTATTTACCGCCCCCTCCGTTTCCGCCCCCTCTTGCCCCCTCCCCGTTAACCAACCGGGTTGGGGTGGGGTAGGCACTGCCACGCAAAAAGAACTGGAGTGGATACGCAACTCCCTCCTCCCTTCCCTGCAACAAACCACCCAAGAAATCGCCAACCTATTGCGAGGTTTAGATGGGCGTTTTGTCCCCAGCGGGGCATCTGGCGCACCAACACGAGGACGCCCAGACGTTCTGCCTACGGGTCGCAATTTTTACTCAGTTGATATTCGGGCAATTCCCACAGAAACCGCTTGGCTGGTCGGGCGGAAAGCAGCAGAAGCCTTAATTGAACGATATACGCAAGAAAACGGCGAGTATCCCAAAACACTCGGATTATCCGTATGGGGAACTTCCACGATGCGGACTGGCGGCGATGATTTGGCAGAAGCACTGGCATTGTTAGGAGTACAACCCGTGTGGGATAGTCCGTCGCGGCGGGTGGTGGATTTTGAAATTTTGCCAATTTCTGTCTTAAAGCGTCCTCGCGTCGATGTCACGCTGCGAATCTCTGGCTTTTTCCGCGATGCTTTTCCAAACTTAATCGATCTATTCGATCAAGCAGTGGCAGCAGTCGCAGCGTTGGATGAACCGCCAGAACAAAACCCCTTAGCCGCGCAAGTTAAACAAGAAACCAAGTTATGGGAAGCGGCGGGGTTAAATCAGGAACAAGCAGAAATGCGATCGCGCTATCGCATCTTTGGTTCTAAACCTGGTGCCTACGGTGCGGGATTGCAAGGCTTAATCGAAGCCCAAAACTGGACAGATGACGAAGATTTAGCCCGTGCCTACATCAACTGGAGTAGTTACGCCTACACTAGCACCGCAGATTCCTCGCCTCCCTCGTCAAAAGGAGTTCCAGGAGCTGTTTCTTCTCCTTCCCTGAACAAAAGAGGTTTAGGGGGAATCGCCGCTCCAGAAGCCTTTGAGCAGCGTCTACGCCAGATGCAAATCGTATTGCACAATCAAGATAACCGGGAACACGATTTATTAGATTCAGATGATTACTATCAATTTCAAGGCGGTTTAACAGCAGCAGTTCGGGCAATGAGTGGCAAAAATCCTCAAACTTACTTTGGGGATAATTCCCTTCCTGAAAACCCAAAAGTGCGGCAACTGCGAGAAGAAATTGCGCGAGTATATCGTTCTCGTGTCGTGAATCCAAAATGGATTGCTGGAGTCATGCGCCACGGTTACAAAGGTGCATTTGAAATGGCAGCAACCGTGGATTATCTCTTTGCTTATGATGCCACAGCAAATTGTGTGGAAGATTTCATGTATCAAGGAGTTGCAGAAGCGTACTTATTCGACCAATCTGTGCAGGATTTCATCCAGCAGAAGAATCCTTGGGCATTGCGAGATATGGCAGAACGGTTGCTAGAAGCGAATCAGCGCGGTTTGTGGCAAAACGTCAATCAAGAAATGGTGGATAAGTTGAGAAGCTTAGTTCACCAAGCCGAAGCCGTCATCGAATCTACCACTGCCCCTTAATATAGAAGATAACAACCGCTGCACAGCAGAAGAATCTATGTTACGCGATCTCACTATCCAAAACTATCGCTGCTTCAAGGATTTCTATATCGACGGTTTGGCGCGTGTCAATCTTCTGGTCGGCATGAACAACAGCGGGAAAACCAGTCTACTGGAAGC
The DNA here is from genome assembly GCF_039961975.1 of Trichocoleus sp. DQ-A3. Taxonomy (NCBI): domain Bacteria; kingdom Bacillati; phylum Cyanobacteriota; class Cyanophyceae; order Leptolyngbyales; family Trichocoleusaceae; genus Trichocoleus; species Trichocoleus sp. DQ-A3. Next base: position 33,694 of record NZ_JAMPKC010000031.1, read on the forward strand.
AGTTTGTCTGTTAGTTAATCAGAATAGCCCCTCGCTTCTTCTGGATTTACTAGATAAGCGAGGTGAGTTTGCTGAACAGCTTTTTATACGTGAATCTGGCGAAGTAATACATCGCTTGAATCGATATCAAATTAGACATATCTTTCATAGCCATCAGTTTCAGCCTGAACAAGACATTCATTTTAAATCGCGGCAAGAAAGCCCCCTTTCCCTTTCACTTAGCATCGGCCTATTTCCTTCAGTTCAGAAGGATTTACATTCTGAGGATGAAGGCATAAGTGAACAAGATGATATTGATACAGATGCTTTTAACCTTGTATTTATTTACATTTCAGACGAGCGAGCTACAAGACAGGATATATCTATCGATGAGGATGGCTCGATTGAATCACGCTCCTTTCAATTACTAAAACAAGCGCCATCCAGTGTCTTTTTAAAGACTAGTATTAAAAGCCTGTTTTTGACAACTGGTATGATGAGCTTTGAGCAATTAGCTGCTTTATGGGACAAAATAACACTCACCCCCAAAGAAAACAGCATAATAGAAGCATTGCAAATTCTGGAGCCAGCTATAGAGCGCATTAATTTCACTAGCCGACAGACTTTTAACAGTGGCATCCTAGTCAAGCTGCGCGGACAGCCTAACCCAATTCCTTTAGGTAGTATGGGTGATGGGATGCGCCGGATTCTAACTCTAGCTATGGCAGCAGTGACAGTTGAAAACGGGTTTTTAATTGTAGATGAGATTGATACAGGTCTTCACTATCAGACGCAAACTGATATGTGGCGTTTAATATTAGAAATATCACAACGGTTGAACATTCAAGTATTTGCTACTACCCATAGTTGGGACTGTATAACTGCATTTCAAGAATCTTTGGCTCAAACAAAAGATAGCTCAATAGGAAAGTTATTTCGCTTAAGCCGGAAGGATGAAAATATACGTGCTGTTGAATACACTCCTGATGAATTATCTATTGCTGTGCGCCAAAGTATTGAGGTGCGTTGATGCCTTTATCACGAAAACCACCTAAACCAAAACCGCAGCAATTATTGGTTGAAGGAAAGAATGACCGACACGTTATTTGGGCTTTGTGCGAACAACATAAACTTCCAGAAACCTTTTCTGTAGAAGTGCCTCAAGAAGATGAAGATCCAGGAATAGAAGCACTTTTGATGAGCTTGCCTTTAAAACTGAAACAAGAAAACTTGCGTACATTAGGAATTGTAGTGGATGCCGATCAAGACTTACTGGCACGATGGCAAGCGGTACGCGATCGCCTGAGTGCAAGTGGCTACAAAGACATTCCCAAATCTCCACCTGCTGAAGGCTGGATTTATGCTCCGCCAGACTTACCACGAGTAGGGGTTTGGCTGATGCCAGATAATCAAATTCCGGGAATTTTAGAAGATTTCGTTGCCCATCTAATCCCACAAAATGATGCCTTGCGTCCGAAAGCAGAAGCAATTTTGCAAGAAATTGAACAGGATTGCCTCAATTGCTATACATTAGTTCACCGTCCCAAAGCCTTGATCCACAGTTGGCTAGCTTGGCAACAAACACCAGGAATGCCTATGGGGCAGGCAATCACAGCACAAGTGCTACGTTACGATTGTGCGATCGCGCTCATCTTTGTTACTTGGTTAAAGCTACTGTTTGAGTTGCCTACTCCGTCATGAGCAAAACGAAAATATTTAAGTTTTGTGCGATCGCTTCCAAATCCATCCCAAGCCCTCATCGAATCGCTTCCGCTGAAAGTCTAAAGCTACAGGAACAGTTAGCAACGGATACACAACTTGAATGCTTGGCTATCTTTGAGAAAGATTTTTCGAGTATTTTAGTAATCTCCTCAGCTGCTTGGGGTCGCCAGAAAAAGTAGCCTTGCATCTGTTCGCATTGGAGATTTTGCAAGAAATCTTTTTGCGCTTCTGTTTCCACGCCTTCCGCAACCAGTCTCAGATTGAGTACCTTTCCTAACGCTGCGATCGCTGTAATGATGGCAGCATCATTGGGGTCGCTTGTCAAGTCCCGAACAAAGGATTTGTCAATTTTTAAGGTATGGAAGGGAAACTTTTTCAAATAAGTCAGAGAAGAATATCCCGTCCCAAAATCATCTAGAGAAATGTAAACTCCTAGCCGATGCAATTCGCTCAAAGTTTTTCGGGTAAATTCTACATTTTGCATCGTGATTGTTTCAGTAATTTCCAACTCCAAAAATTGCGCTTCTAGTCCAGTTTCTTCCAAAACTCGCGTCACCATTTTGACTAAATCGGGTTCCTGAAACTGTCGGGCAGAAAGGTTAACCGCCACTTGTAAGTCGGCAATTCCTGCATCGTGCCAAGCTTTATTTTGAGCGCAGGCAGTCTTTAACACCCATTCCCCAATTGGTACGATGAGTCCGGTTTCTTCCGCTAGGGGAATAAATATTCCTGGAGAAACTAGCCCAAATTTTGGATGTTGCCAGCGCAACAGGGCTTCAACATGGGTAATTTCTCCAGTCGTTGTATTGACTTGAGGTTGGTAGTAAACGACAAATTCTCCCCGTTCTAGAGCATGGTGCAAATCGTTTTCGAGTACCAATAACTCAGAATTCTGAGAATTCATTGCTGGATTATAAAATTGATAGTTATTCCGACCTTGTTCTTTGGCACGATACAAGGCAGCATCGGCGTTTCTCAAAAGCGTTTCAGCATCTGTGCCATCACTGGGATAAAGTGCAATCCCAATACTGCTACTGATATGCAGGGAGTGCCCTTCTAAATAAAATTCTGGCTTTAAAGCTTCCAAGATTTTCTGGGCAATCTTAGCAGCGTCCTCTTTACAACGAATTTGGGGGATCAGTAGGGTAAATTCATCCCCTCCCCAGCGGGCAACGGTGTCATCCTCCCCCAGACAGCCGATCATTCGTTCAGTCACGCTTTGCAACAAGCGATCGCCAAAAGCGTGCCCCAATGTATCGTTAATCGTCTTAAAACGATCCAAATCCAAAAACATTACGGCAAGCGTACTTTGGCTTTGACGTGCATACGCCAAGGACACAGACAGCCGCTCATTGAATAGCATCCGGTTCGGCAAGCCAGTCAGCAGGTCGTGTAACGCTTGATAGCGGATGGTTTCTTCTGCCTGTTGGCGCTCGGTGACATCGCGGAAGCTCCACACTCTACCGACGACTTTTCCCGCAATCCGTTGAGGCTGGGAATAGCGCTCGAAGATTCTTCTATCTTTAAATTCAAGGAGGTCGTAGCTTTCTGCGTCGGGTTCGCCATAGAGTTCCTGAACTTTGGTGATGAAGCTCTCCGGGTTTTTTAGCTGCTCTAGGACAAATGCTAAGGCTTGGTCGCTATTCCGTGCCGCGACGATGGAATCGGGAATGCGCCACATTTGGACAAATTTTTGATTGAAACTGGCTATTTTTCCGACTTTGTCAACTACGAGAATCCCATCAGCAGTTGATTCGAGCGTCGCCTTTAGCAGCGACAGGGATTTTTCCAATTCCTCCTCTGCCCACTTGCGCTCGGCGATCTCGCCCTCCAATTGCGCGATCGCATTGTTTAATTCTGCTGTACGCTCAAGGACTCGTTTTTCTAAGTCTGCGTTGAGCTGTTTGAGAGCGTTTTCTGCTTGCTTGCGATCGCTAATATCGCGGGAGATGGTAGAAAGAAAGTCAACGCTTCCATCCAGCTTCTTGTGGGCAATAATCAGCTGCAAAACTGGAATCTCCCGTTTGTCGCGGGTCAAAAGTGCAGTTTCGCCACACCAGACGCCATCGCGAATCGCACTAGGAATTCCCTCCTCCAAGATGATTTGACCCGCCCATTTCGGGTGGCAACTGGCAACACTGAGGTTTGAGATATCCTCTTCGAGAGGAATTCCGACCAAGCGACGACCTGCCTGGTTAATGTAAAATGCGCGTCCTCGATTGTCCGCACTGCCTACGAAATCACTCGTTGCTTCCAAAATCCCGGCAAGGCGTGTTACTGCTTCCTCTGCTTGCTTGCGTTCTTGAGTAAGAGAGATGGCGGCTGCCGCTGCACGCAGCAGGTTGATTTCCAAAGGTTCCCAAGCACGCGCTTCTATGCAGTTGTCAAAGCCGATAAACCCGAAGAATTCGCCCTTAACCATGATGGGCAAAATTAGGATGGAAAGAATTCCCTGAGGTTCTAAGATAAAACGCTCTGATTCGGGTAATTCAGCGACAATTCCGGCAACAATGTCACCTTTTTCTAGCAAATATGCCCAGCGGGGGAAGAAGTCGTCATAAGAAAGGTTTTGCAGCGCCGGATTGTCAATTTCTGGGCGAACGCCCTCGGCACACCACTCCGCACGCTGACTCATCAGCAAGTTGCCTATTTGCGAACGATGGTTCTCGAATACATAAACGCGACTTGCGCCTGCTGCTTGTCCGAGTTGTACCAATATTTCCGTGTAGCAATTCGTGCTGCCATCAAAAGTCAGCAACCGGCGCTCAACTTCAACCAATGCTGATAAGTAGCGTTCGCGCTGCGCGAGTCTTTCCTCTGCTTGCTTGCGCTTGGTGATATCGCTGAAGGTGCAGATTACTTGTTCAAGGCGACCATCCGCTGCCAACTGAGGTTCGGCATTGACTAATAGCCAGATGCGATCGCCCACACTGGGACGATAAACGCCCATCACGACATTCCGCACAGCTTGACGAGTTGCGATCGCTTGCGACACCGGATGGGTTTCTCCGGGGAACGGTGTACCATCTTCATGAATGACATTCCAATTCAGATCGAAGGAAGTTTTCCCCAGCAGTTGGCTGTCAGTGATACCGAGAAGGTCGATAGCCGCTTGATTGCTCAGCAGGATTTCTGCGTTGGCTCCTTGCAGTAAAACGCCGACGTGAAGCTCCTGTATCAGTGTCCGAAACCGCTCCTCGCTTTCGCGCAGTGCTTCCTCTACCCGCTGACGCTCGACAATCTCGCCCTGAAATTGCCCAATTGCACGCTTTAACTCAGTTGTGCGCTCCTCAACTCTAATTTCTAGTTCTTCTTTCGCTTGTTTGATCGCCAACTCCGCTCGCTGCCGTTCCGTGATATCTTGGGCTACACAAACGATTCCCTGAATTCTATCCGATACGCTTGCGATCGCTGCACAGGAAAACAGCACCGAGATTCTTCTCCCGTCTTTGGACAGGTAAATTTTTTCCGCATCTCGGACAACCCTTTTTTGAGTTAAATCATCCAACTCCGACGCTGTGAAAGGAAATTTTTCATCGGCGAAAATAACTCCTATCGGTTGCCCAATTAATTCCTCTTTGTGATACCCCAAAAGTTCGCAGGTTGCTTTATTAACTGACTGAATCATGGTATCGGGCGTTACCACGATCAGAGATTCCACCATGCTTTCACAAACATTGATTACATCCGCTGTTTTCTGCCGCAAATCCTCAGCCATTTTATTGAAAGCATCAGCTAAGGCGCTCAGCTCATCTTTGGTGGAAACGTCTATTTTTGTCTCTAGCTTGCCCTTGCCTATCTCTACCGCAGCCGCTTTGAGTTTGTTTAGCCGACTCAATATAGACCGCGAGATAGAAAGACCAAGAAGTATAGCGATTAAGACGGTAGATAAACCGACGCCAAATATCATTCTGTCGGTCAAGAGCAGAATTTCATGAATCTTCTTTCTTTCCGTTTCCAACTCTTGCGATTGAGCCTGAATTTTTTGGTTAATAGTTCCTATAAATTGTTGGCTGGTTTTTTCCAGTTCGTTTTCTTTTGCCAGTAACTCTGGAGTTACCTTTCCCTGCTTTTTTAAGCCGATTACCTCATTGGATAATTTTAAAAGTCTCTCACCTGAAGTTTGGATTTCTTCTGGCAATCCTTGTTCAGATGGGAAAAAATAGTTCGCTAATTCTTTATAATCATTCAGAGCCTTGCGATAATTTTCCTGGCTAGTCTCCACCTTTTGATATTTTTGCGTCGATACAATATCTTTTGCAGATAGATTTCTTTCTATTTCTTGGAATTCTAATTCTTTAGTATACAAAACTACTGTATCCGAAACATATTGCAACCGCTCTAACTCATAGTGAAAAGGAATTGTTCTATTAATAACTTCGTTGTACTTTTTTTCAAGATTATTCGTTCCTTTAATTCCGACATATCCAACCACTTCAACAAGTAGAGCAACGGCTAAGTAACCTGTCATCAATTTGTGGCTGATTTTCATCTAAATGGGTTCCTGATGCTAAACCGTCTTGCTACTTGAAATAGTGTTTCAATAATAAATGCTTAGTAACAATTACCTATTCGTGAATTCTGGAATAGGCAAGGTAATGCCAGTTTAGAGAAGTCATCTCTCTGGCATAGAACTGGAAAACCTTAAAAAGACTTCCAAAAATATATGATTTTTTTATAAAAGATTAATAAAAAAGATACTAAAGTTAAATTTTAGACATAAAACTTTTATGAAAAGCCAGAAACCTAGAGGTAGCATTCATCGTTTGTAGAGACGCGGGATATGGAGTCTCTAGAAAATCAACGTCAAGAAGGAGATAGAGAAACTTAATATCCAATCGCTGCGGCATCGCCTAGAGGAAGACCAAAAGCAAAGAGCGATCGCCTCCTTAAGCTTCCCTAATGCATCCCTTCAACAATAAGAGGACAACGCTTAAGAAATTGCCATAGGTTTTGACCGATTTGACCTCTCTCGAACAGTTGCAGTAGAGCCTCTCTGGCTTTGACGCATCGGGATTTCAATCCAAAACTCTGCTCCCTGTCCCGCTTCGGAAATGCAGAGAAGCATTCCTGAATGCTTCTCTACTACAATTTGATAGCTAATTGATAGCCCCAGCCCCGTTCCTTGCCCAACTGGCTTGGTCGTAAAAAACGGATCGAATAGCCGTTTTCTTACCTCTTCCGTCATGCCTAGTCCATTATCAGCAATTCGCACAGCAACACGGTCGGGGTGCAAAACTTGAGTGCTAATCCGAATCGTTGGGGATGGTTCAAGATTACTTATCGATTGTTCATTGTTACGAGCAATGAACGATAAGCCATCAAAGGCTTCTAGGGCATCAATAGCATTGCTAATAATATTCATAAATACCTGATTCATCTGACCCGCATAACACTCAACTAAAGGCAAATTTCCGTATTCTTTAACCACCTCAATAGCGAGATGCTCCGGCTTAGCTTTTAATCGATTTTGCAAGATTAAAAGAGTGCTATCTAATCCCTCGTGAATATCAACTGGCTTCATGTCTGCCTCGTCAAGGCGAGAGAAATTCCGCAAAGAAAGAACAATTTGACGGATACGTTCAGTGCCAATTTTCATCGAAGATAGAATTTTGTCTAAATCTGCAATAATAAAGTCAAGTTCGACAGTTTCTGCCTGCTCTTCGATCTCGGTAATTGGGTTAGGATAGTGTTTTTGGTAAAGCTGCACCAGTCTCAACAAATCTTGTGTATATTCACCCACATACACAAGGTTGCCGTGGATAAAATTAACAGGGTTATTAATTTCATGAGCTACCCCAGCAACCATTTGACCAAGGCTAGACATCTTTTCGGTTTGAATGAGCTGAGCTTGGGTTTGTTGCAAGTTTTGCAAAACTTGCTGAAGTTCTGTTTCTGCCTGCTTGCGTTCGGAAATTTCAATTTCTAAATTTTGGTTTAACTCAATCAGTTCGGCAGTCCGTTCAATTACTTTTTGCTCTAAACAATAGTAAGATTCTGCAAGTTTTGTTGCCATTTGGTTGAACTCACAAGACAGTTTTTCAATTTCATCTCCTGTTTGAATATTTAGACGATAATCTAAATTACCTGCACCAATTTTTGTTGCTCCTAACTGAAGTTTTTTTATAGATAAAATAACTGGGATCAATATTAATATCATCTGCCCAGTAAGAATTATAAGAATCAAACCTGTAGTGGCATATCTAATAATATGGGTTGTCTGTTTAAATTTATTTGATTCTTGCCTTGCTAGGGCATACTGCTGCTGAATATTAGTAACTAGATAATTTAAAGAGAAATCAATATCTTCTTTAAAAGAATTGATGGTTCTGAAATCCTGCTGAGTCTGTTTAAGAGTAGAAGGTGTATCGCGAAGCTCTGTTGCTAGGCGGACGAGAAAACTATGGCGACGGCGAACAACTGTCAGTTCTGAATTTTCTGGCATCAGACTTTCTAAGTCATCCAAGCTAAGGATAAAGTCAGACATCGCCTTGTGATATTTTGCCATGTCTGAGGGGTCGCGGTTGAGGATGAGATAGTTCCTCAGTGCTGCGATCTGGTCTCTTAAAGAAACTTTTAGATTCAAGACTATACTGTCAGCTTGAGCGGCTCTTTCTCGGCTCGTTTCGGTAGATTTTTCTACTTGCTTGAGCCAGTCTTCACTGCCAACCGTAAGGCATAAAATTAGCCCTAATACGGCAATAGAAGATCCAATAAACTTAGTTAATATTTTCATTGCATTCGGCTTTATTTCAACTTGAGGCGCTCTTGGAGCTTTCTAATCGGTGTATAGTCTCGATCTTCTACCAGAGTATATCCAGCCGACTCAGAACCACTGGGATCTAGCAGTCCCTCTGGAGAGTTGACAAATGCTTTCTTGAGGTCGATTACCAGTTGGGATGGAAGCTTACTAGAGACGACAATGGGCGAAAGAGGAATTGGGTCAGATTCCCAAATAATTTTGTATTTTAAAGGGTCGATATTTCCCTCTTTCTGTTGCTGAAGATACGAGCGTTTATCATCCGCGATCGCATCCACCTTTCCTGCTAGTAAATCCGCTTTCACCTTGTCGTGACTACCCGCATACTTGACTGTAGCAAAGTCGCGTTCGGGGTTAATACCAATGTCTTGAAAGTGAGATAAAGGCACTAAGTAACCCGAAGCTGAGGATTTACTGACGAAGGCAAACCTCTTACCTTTTAACTCTTTAATAGTTTTGATACCGCTGGCATTATTAACAACGATCGCGCTTGTATACCAAGGTCGTCCAGTTGTTCTTTCAATGGGCGCAACAATTGGCTTAAGTTGGGGATCTCGAAGATGTGCCTTCACATACGACAGGGGGCCTAGAAAAGCCATTTCTACTTTTCCTGTTACCAGTAAATCTATCGATGTGTCGTAGTCTTTTGTAATCTGAAATTTAACAGGTTTTCCTAATGTCTTGCTTAGATAGTCCGCTAGTGGCTGAAGTTGCTTTTCCTGTTCTGCTGAAACCTGCCACGGAATCACCGCCATATTTATGGTTTTTAGTTCGTCTCCTGTATTCCTAGAACTATCGCTCAGTGGCTGAGAGCTTCGGCTTATTGGGGTTGTGGTACTTTCACTTAGCTGAGTACAGGCTACACAACTGTACGTAACGGTCAAGGCTAGGAGGAAGCAAGTCGCTGCTCGTTTGTAAGAGCGATTCCGTATCCAAGATAGATGTTGTTGCATTCTGTTTAAGGCTATGTTTACCTTTTAAGTCTTTACCGTATTTGGAGAATAATACTGCTTTCCAAAATTATGAAAGTAACACTTCAAAAAATGTTATTTTTTCACATCTTAAGTTAAGTGGTAATATGAGAGATTACTACTTAAATTTTGAGTCTGCTAATTTAGATTCATGCTTTCACTCAATCCTCATTCTCAGGAGGATTGGAGAAAATAAACACTGTGTTTTTACGGGTTTTTAAGATTTTCTTTCTCAAACCCAGAAATCTAGTTTTAAGCGATCGCTCATCTATCCACCCACAGATGCTTCTCAAGGGGGGATTAACTTAGTAACAGGGAAAATTACTCCAAAATCTGGTGATCAAAGGGATTGAGAGGTTCTCCCAGGATTACAGCATTAACCAAAAAGGATTGCCTTAGAAATCCCTTCTGTCGTTTGAAATCGCGGAAAATGTGTCAATTCCCTTGCCTTGGACTTTGTGTTACTGGAATTTCTACAACGAACTCGGTTCCCTCTCCCACTGCTGATACACAACTGATCGACCCTCCATGTTTTTCTGTGACAATCTGATAGCTGATTGCCAATCCTAGCCCGGTGCCCTGACCGATTGGCTTGGTCGTGAAAAATGGGTCAAAAAGTCGCGCCTTGACATTCTCACGGATACCGGGGCCGTTATCTGCAATTCGCACAACAATTTTGTTCGCGTTCAAAACTTCAGTGCAAATCTGGATGGTCGGTAATTGAGAATTAGGAATGGGGAACTCGCTATTAGAACTTGTTTCTCCAGAATCCATGAGCTTTTGACGATTAGAGGGCAACCCTTCTAAAGCATCTATGGCATTGCTCAAGATATTCATAAATACTTGATTCAGTTGTCCTGCATAACACTCTACTTCTGGCAGCGTGCCATATTTCTTAATAACTGTAATTCCTGGAGAATCTGGTTTAGCTTTCAGCCGATTCTGCAAGATTAAGAGGGTGCTATCAATACCCTCGTGAATATCAACCGGCTTCATTTCTGCTTCATCCAGGCGGGAGAAGGTTCGCAAAGAGAGGACAATCTGGCGGATGCGGTCAGCGCCTAACTTCATTGAAGCGACCATTTTGGGCAGGTCTTCAAGAACAAACTCAATGTCTAAAGCCTCAACTTCTTCTTGAATCTCTGGCGCGGGATTGGGATAGTACCGTTGGTAGACTTTCATTAGATTGAGCAAGTCTTGTGTATATTGCTCGGTGTGGATGAGATTGCCGTAGATAAAGTTAACGGGATTATTAATTTCATGCGCCACTCCAGCGACCAGTTGACCCAAACTGGACATTTTTTCAGTCTGAATCAGTTGAGATTGGGTCTTTTTGAGTTCGTGCAAAGTTTGCTGCAACTGCTGGGCTTTTTCTCGTTCCTTCGCTTCCGACTGGCGCAAGGCATCAAGAGCTTGCTTGCGATCGCTAATATCATTGTTAATTTCTAGTCTGGCGGACACCTGACCAAATTCATCTAATTGCAGCGTCCATCGGCTGGCTACCGTGATTTGAGTGCCATCACGCTTAGTGTGAATTAATTCGCCTTCCCAATTCCCTTCACGCAGGGATATCTCTAGAACTTCCTCTTTTGGTAGAGGAAAGACAGTTTGCAAGAAGGTGTGGATGTACTGACCTAGCGTTTCTGCTTTTGTCCAACCATATAGCCGTTCAGCGCCCTGATTCCAATAGCTAATCTTGTCATTCAAATCCCGAATGATAATCGCGTCACTGGCTAAGTCAAGCATCTCCATGTTCTGCCGCAAGGCTTTCTCCGCCTGCTTGCGTTCGGTAACGTCTTCTATGGTGCTGAGGATACCGATTACTTTGCCCATCGCATCGTGAATGGGAACTTTGTTGATGTCTACCCAGAGTTCTTCATTGTTTGGCTGAATCAAGCGTTCGATAATATGCAGTTCCGGGGTATCCGTTGCCATCACGCGACGGTCGTCTTTGCGGTATTTTTCTGCTATTTCTTGCGACCACAAGTCATAATCCGTCTTGCCAATAATGTTTTCTGGATTGCTAATCCCAGTGATTTGACATGAAACCTTATTACAGCCTAAATAGACAGAGTTTCTATCCTTCCAGAAGATATATTGGGGAATATTATCCAAAATCAGTTGCAACAGTTCTGCGCCTTTGCGAATGTCCTCAGCCGCTTTGCGATCGGTGATATCATTGCCAAATTGAATCACATCAACCAATTTGCCTCGCTCGTCAAACCGCTTCAGAACATTCCAATTGATAATCCGTTTTTCTCGATTCTGGATGGTCAAAACTGTTTCATAGTCGCGGACGCCTCCGTGCTTCAGGGTGGATAATAACTGCTCGATACCTCTGTATTCATCGTCAGCATAAAAGATTTCCCACCAGTTGCGTCCAATTAATTCTTCTGCGCAGTAGCCTGTCACCTGCTCAACAGCAGGATTGACAAATGTAATCACCCCATCAAGCTTTAGCCCAACGACCAGTGCTGGTGTAGTCTGAACAATAAATGATGTATAGTCGCGTTCTTTCTGAAGTTCATTTTCTGTCCGATAGCGATCGCTCATCTCCCCATAAATAAGCCTGTAAACCCATAAAGCAATAATAAAATTTAGGAATACACCGCTTAAAAATGTAATTAGAGAGTCACGAGCCTGGTCTTTCGCTTGTTGGTACCGCTCCTTCAACAAATGCTTTTGGTCATTTTCCAAATCATTGACAAGCAGGCGGATGTTATCCATCACTACCTTGCCTTCATTCGTCTTAACTAATTGTTGCGCGGCTTCAAATCCCTTGTTTTTTCGTAATTCGATTGACCGTTTCAATTCAGAAAATTTACTTGCAGTCAGAGATTCCAGAGTGCCGAGCTTCTGCTGTTGATTGAGGTTATTTCCCGCTAATCCCTTGAGAAACTCAACTTGTTGATTAACCTTAGCTGTTGCTGTGTAGTAGGGTTGTAAATAAGCCTCGTCTCCAGTGATTATGTAGCCACGCTGCCCAGTTTCTGCGTCCTTGATTCCGGAAAATACATCATCAAGCTGATTAATGAAGGTAAAGGTATCGTCTACTGAGTTATTCGCTTGCACAAGTTGCGTGATACTCCGGTACGAAATCCCACCAATGCTAACCAGTAGGACAGTTGCCACTCCCAGACCTCCCGCAACCTTGTAGAAGAATTTCCGATGCAAGTGCTTCGTTGAGCTGCCCTCAGTGGGTGCATACACTAGATCAGCTTCATTTTTAGGCAGAATCGCTTTCATCATGGCGTGTTTCGGTGAACTAAGGTTGAGGGTGAACGATAACCAGTAGCAGCTTCCAGACTTAGAAAGCGAAGCTTGATTGCATTTTTCGGATAGCGATGAAAAGCCTATAGTGTTCTCTTGATGAGGATTTTACTTGGGCAAGGGCATCGAGAAAAGATTTTGTAAATCTGATTCCATCCTTGTCTTAAAGGTATATTTGCCTAATAAAGTTCATTCTTTAGACAGATGTTTTCTCTTGGTTTTATTTGTAAGCGCAAGTTGAACAATATCGGCAGAATGAGGCAAATGTTAAGCCTTTTTGCGAGATAGAGTCCAAAAAACTTTTAGAGCCGCGTCATCAAACTCGGCTGCGACCTAATTTCGACTCAAAAAACGTCTAGATGGAAATCTCCGTTTCAGGGTTTTACACATCTTAAACGGGTCTAGAGCGCGATCGCCTTCTTGGTAGGCGGCGATGCAGCGACTCGCACCTGTTTTCTTTGCAAGCGATCGCGCTTTACCAAGCCGATGGTGCCCTCCTGACTCAATTAACTAGCTTAGGAATTTACTGAAATTCTTAATGATTTGGAGAATTTAACTAAATGTAAATTCCTAACAGCAAAACTGCCAAAAATCGAAAAGATACTTCATATCGTTTCTAAAAACAATTCGATAAGCTGAAAGAAGACAGAAAGTTGAGGAAATTATATGACCGCTTTTTCTAGCGCTGGATTAAAGCAACCAGCATGGCAAACAACCGTCACCTTTACGTTGGCTTTCTGGCTTAGCGGAAGCTTGCTTTTGGACTGGGTAATTATGCCCAGTTTGTTTGCAACCGGGATGATGACTCAACCTGGATTTGCAACAGCAGGTTATTCAATTTTCTGGATTTTTAATCGGATTGAATTATTATGTGCAGCCTTAGTGTTAACGGGGCTGTTGGTTCTTCACCGCACTCAGGCTGCTTCTAAGCTGGGAGGGCGCAAAGTAATTTTCTTATCCCTGTTCTTGCTGACAATTGCCATTATTGATACATATTTTTTAACCCCACAAATGAGCGCGCTGGGGCTACAGCTCAATCTTTTTGAACCCGTTGCTGAGATTCCTGCCGGGATGAATCAAATGCACGGGGGCTACTGGACATTAGAAGCGTTGAAGTTGATTGCTAGCGGTACGCTGTTGGGTTTGTGCTATCGCGATCGCGCTTAAACGCCAGTATTTCAATTAAAGCCCATCTCATCCGTCAGACTGAAGTCTGCGGCTAGACAAAAAATTAGCCCTGCCTGCGCGGGCTAATTTTTTAGCGTTGAACTGGCAAATCGAGACGCGGTTTAAAGGTTTCGATTTGCCGCAGCTTTTCGTAGAGTTCCCGTTCTTGGGAAGTGACCGTTTTGGGAACCACAACCTGAATTTCAACTAACTGATCGCCGCGATCGCCTCTACCTGTCGGGTAGCCTTTTCCGGCAAGGCGCAGGCGCTTCCCGTGCCCGACACCGCTAGGAAGCGTCATTTTCACCAAACCATCCAAGGTAGGAACTTCCACGGCTCCCCCCAAGACTGCCTCGCTGGGAGTGACTGGCAATTGGCAGAAAATATCCGAGCCTTCTACTTGAAAGAAGGCGTGGGGCGATACGGTAATTTTGAGGTACAAGTCGCCACCTTCAATGCCCTGACCCTTCAACCGGATGCGTTGCTCGTTGACCATTCCGGGTGGCATATCCACTTCCAGCGATCGCCCATCTTCCAGCCGAATCCGCTCTCGTCCTCCCTGATAAGCTTTTTCGAGGGGCATCGTCAGTCTGGCTTCAACATCGCGCCGACTAGGGCGCGAATTCACGGTGTAAGATGTTTTCGTGTTACCAGGACGGAAGGTATCGGCTGAGGCAACTCGGTTGTTGGAACTAGGTGCCTGAGTAGCTACACGGGTTTCCCGACGTCCTAGCAGCGTATCGACAAAGCTGTTAAAGTCCGGGTAATCGTCATATTTTAATTCTTGCGTGCCGTTGCGACCGTTGGAGCGAGTCCCCCAGGCTTTAGTCCCCTTCGTCCCTTTAGCGCCCTTGAAACCGCTCCGGTTCCAGAAACGGCTGAACTGATCGTATTGCGATCGCTTACCCGGATCGGAAAGAACTTCGTAAGCCTCACCGATATCCTTGAACTTTTCTTCTGCTGTTTTGTCGCCAGGATTTAGATCGGGGTGATACTGCCGAGCTAGCCGCCGATAAACTTTCTTAATTTCGTCGCCGGAGGCATCACGAGCAACGCCCAGCATCTGGTAGTAGTCCCGAAAATTTTGCATAGTTAATTAACGATTAGCTGTTACCGATTAGCTGTTACCGATTAGCTGTTACCGATTAGCTGATTGAGCGTTGGATATTCACAGTTTTAGCAGACTAATCCTCTACTATTTGTGCCAGACCGCTTCAATAGCTAACAGCTAATCGCTAACAGCTATAGCTAATTTACAGCCAATCATCATCATCATCCCAATCATCCTCAGGTTGAACAATTCTCGAAGTCCGGCGGGGAGCCGCGTCACTATCCCGACTATACCGCTGACCGCCTGTAGAGCCGCTATTGCGACGGTCATCGTCATAGCGATCGCGCGAACGGCTACTCTCCGAGCGATCTTGATAGCGGCTACCCTCCGAGCGATCTTGATAGCGGTTACTTTCATAACGATCTTGATAGCGGCTACTCTCATAGCGGTCTTGTGTCGAGTTGCCAAACAAGGAATCGCCTTCACCGGAAAACGTGCGACGGATCGATCCGAAAAAGTCGTCCTCGTCCTCCATTGATTCCATCCGCACCTCTCGGTTCAGCTCGTAGAGAGCATCCTGGAGATCGCTTTGTGCCCGATCCACAGACCGATCGTCATCGCGGGCAATGCTCTGGCGCAGTTCCTGCACCATGTTCTCAATGCGACGCCGCTGACCGGCAGCAAACTGCATTCCATAGGTCAGCGCCACTTCTTTCAGTTGCCGTTCCGCACTGAAAGCCAGTGCTTCGGCGCGGTTGCGCTTCTCCACCCGTTCGCGCCGTTCCCGATCTGTTGAGGCATATTGCTCGGCTTCCTGAATCATCCGGTTAACTTCCGATTCGCTTAAAGTGGAAGCCCCTTGAACGGTGATGCTCTGCTCTCGCCCTGTCGTCCGGTCTAACGCCGTCACCTGTAAAATGCCGTTGGCATCAATATCAAAAGATACCTGAACTTGGGGCACTCCTCGCGGTGCTGGGGGAATGCCAGTGAGCTTAAACCGCCCTAGCGACTTGTTATCAGCCGCCATTTCCCGTTCCCCTTGCAGGACGTGAACTTCCACCAAGGTTTGGTTATTTTCAGCGGTCGAGAAGATATCCGAACGCCGCACGGGTATCGTCGTGTTTCGGGGGATGAGTTTCTTCATCACGCCGCCTATCGTTTCCAATCCTAGTGACAAAGGCGTGACATCCAGCAACAGCACGTCTTTGACTTCACCGGCGAGGATTCCCGCTTGAATTGCGGCACCCACTGCCACGACTTCATCTGGGTTAACGTTCTCGTTCGGTTCCTTGTCAATTAAGCTACGAACCAGCTGTTTCACCAAGGGAATGCGAGTAGAACCCCCCACTAACACCACTTCGTCAATCTTGGAGGGGTTAAGACCAGAATCCACTAAAGCGCGTTTGACGGGTGCCTTCAATCGGCTCACCAAATCCCCACACAATCCTTCAAATTGCGCCCTCGTCAACCTGGTTTCTAAGTGTACGGGACCTTCTTCCGTAGCAGTGAGAAAAGGTAAGTTTATATCCGTGACTGTAACGCCAGACAGCTCAATTTTGGCTTTTTCGGCGGCTTCCGTGAGGCGTTGTAAGGCTTGGCGATCGCGTCTGAGATCTACCCCTTCTTTTTCCAGAAACTGCTCTGCCAGCCAATCCACAATTTTTCGGTCAAAATCGTTCCCGCCCAATTGGGTGTCGCCACTGGTGGCTTTTACCTCAAACACTCCATCCCCCACTTCCAGGATGGAAACGTCAAATGTACCGCCGCCCAAGTCAAACACCAGAATCGTCTGAGTATCCTTGCGATCCAAACCATAAGCCAAAGATGCAGCCGTTGGCTCGTTAAGAATCCGCAATACATCCAACCCGGCGATTCGCCCAGCATCTCGCGTCGCTTGCCGTTGGGAATCATTGAAATAAGCCGGAACTGTAATCACCGCGCCCGTCACCGGTTGTCCCAGATAACGACTCGCCTCATCTGCCAACTTTTGCAGCACCATTGCCGAGATTTCTTCTGGAGCAAATTCCCGCTTCAGTCTGGGGCATTTGACTTTAATATTGCCCTCGTCATCCCGCCGAATCGTGTAGGGAACTTGCTTCGAGGTGGGGCTGAGTTCCGCATACTTGCGTCCGATGTACCGTTTTACCGCATAAAACGTATTCTGCGGGTTTAGAACGGCTTGCCGCCGTGCCATTTGTCCAACTAGGCGTTCCCCGTCTTTGCTGAAGCCTACCACGGAGGGAGTAGTCCTCATGCCTTCCGCATTGGCAATGACAACGGGCTTGCCGCCTTCCATGACAGCTACGACTGAGTTGGTTGTTCCGAGGTCAATGCCGACTACCTTGCCCATGCGATTCGTGTTCTCCTTACCTAACTTAATATACTGAGAACAATTTGCTGGATTTATTCTATCTTGCTGTCAGGAATGAGCAGTATCAGGCAAGAGAGAAACTCAATGATATATCGACTCTTTATTATTTTTGCTGCGAATCATCGCTTCTTGTCCCGCTTTACTGCCGTCGTGGCAGGATGTTTGCTGGCGATTGGCTGTTCGACAACGCTAGTACCCCAAATTCCCCATAGGAACCTGCTGGTTCAGCCCTTAGCTGCCACAACAGCAGCGACTAAGAGCGATTCCTTGTCGGAGGCAATTAACTACGCTAACAGGGCTGCTACCCTGGCTCAAACGGCTAGATCGGCGGCGGACTGGGATGAAGTTGCCCAAACATGGCTAAGCGCGATCGCATCCCTGCAAGCCATACCACCCGACAGTCCCCAACGAGTCTATGCCCAGAAGAAAATTATCGAGTATATGGCTTTTTTGCAGGTAGCCCAACAAAGAGCCGCTGCAACCAGCTTTCAGTTAAAATACCCCACCTTTAACAACCAATTGCTTGATAATCAGCTAGTTCTTTATCTGTCCTACATCGCTGCCCTTGGCCCACCCGATATTTTAATTGTAGGCAGTTCCCGCTCTTTGCAGGGAGTCGATCCCAAACAGATGCAGCAAGCTTTAGCGGGTAAAGGTTTTGGGGGATTGAAAATCTTTAACTTCGGGGTGAATGGTGCGACTGTCCAAGTGATTGATTTGTTGTTGCGGAAAATTTTAACCGAAGAGCAGTTGCCGAAACTCATTGTGTGGGCGGATGGAGTGAGAGCCTTTAACAGTGGGCGTGTAGATCGGACTTATAACTTGATTTTGGCTTCTCCAGGCTACAAGCGCTTATTAACGGGCAATCGCCCCTTAAGTGGTATTACACCCTCTAACCGCCCGGATACACTCTTAACAGCGACCCCACCTCCAAACCTCAACTCAGTTGCTGATACCAACCTAGACGAAATTCCCCAGAACGAAAGCCAGTTTAACATCACCCTTTTGAATTCTCAGCCGTCCAGCGAGACAATACTGGCTCAAAATACTCTAGGAGGATTGACTCCCGACTACTCGGCAGCGGCAATCGACGCCAATGGATTTCTTCCCGTAAATATTCGCTTTAATCCTGCTATTTACTATCGACAAAAGCCGCGAGTTGCAGGCGCTTATGACAGTGATTACAGTGCCTTCCAACTCGGAGGTAAGCAGGAGGCGGCGTTGAATAATTTAATGGTATTTGCCAAGCAGCGTCGGATTCCAGTATTCTTCATCAACCTGCCTTTAAGTAGAGATTATTTAGACCGAACTCGTCTTAGAGCTGAGCAACAATTTAGACCTTATATGGTTCGCCAATCTAGTGCTAAAGGATTCATCTTTCTCGACTTATCCAGACAGTGGACAAACCAAAATGGCTATTTTGCCGATCCCAGCCATTTAAATCGCTATGGTGCGGCTGTCATCGGTCGCCAAATTGCTGCCGATACTAGAATTCCCTGGCCTCGCTAGATAAAATATTGTCCGCATCATTGAATGCTAGAGCTAAACAAAGCTCGCAATGCGGACAATTAGCATCTATTTTTTCCTTATTGTCATTGCTACGATTTGGTACGATTGCACCCTTGCGGTTTAAGTTTTCTCTCCTGATCTCCTAAAACTCCTCGTTCTCATCTAAATCTAAATAAGGATCAGGATTGAAATCTTGTTGTATTGTCACTTCATGCTCATAAAAAGCTTGAGGATTTGGAGGATAACAGAGAATAAATCTAGTCTGTTTAATTTCAATAGCATCTTCAAGCCGAGTTTGAATGGAAATTACTTTTTTTAATAGCCGTTGATAAATGACCAAGCTAGGGCAGATGACAACTAATTCTGTCATTCCAGTGTCGTGATGAGTGATTCTCCACTCACAATGGCTAAACAATGCTTTTAGGGAACCATTTACAGCAGATTGCAAGTTCATGAAGTACAGTAGCAGCAGTTTGTGAACCAGTTGCGTAGGTGTTTTGGATTGACTAAATCAAGTGCACTAGCAAGCAAAGTATCAACCATTTTTGTTGTGGTTGGAGAGAACTGTCGTAAAAAAGACTTAAGGTGTGACCACCAAAGCTCAATCGGGTTGAAATCTGGAGAGTAGGGTGAT
>NZ_JAMPKC010000032.1:0-51864 GCF_039961975.1 Trichocoleus sp. DQ-A3
ACTGCTTGGTGAATGTTGTTTGTGGACTGATTGCCTATGCTCACCAACCGAAGAAGCCATCCATTGCGATTGATTACAATTTACTCCCGCCCACTTAACCCGAACTCACGTTAAATAGATTATTGGCTGCTTCCTTTCCCTACTTCATCGGGAAATTTGCTGGATATCTCATTAACTGGCATTTGGCTCTCAGTGCGATCGCGGAGTTTCCACCTTCTCAAACACCGTTACTGTCCGTTAATCAACCTAAAATTAGGCTGCATATCAGAAACCCGGTTTCTTAAAGAACCGGGTTTTCAACCACTTCCATCACTTCTGCGTCACCATACTTCACCGAATCGTTTCAACGGGTGAAGGTTGTCGATTGCTCAATACCGCAGCCGAGGCACCATAAAGTTCCTAATAGTGCTGAGCTTTTGGCAACAAGGGCAGCAGCCAATCAAGATGGCTGAATTAATTTCCCCCTATCAACCCAAAGCAATTAATTTAGCCATTCTTGTTGTCTTAGTTGCCGGTTTTAGTAACGAATTCGAGGGTCAATGTAAGCATTGATGATATCAATCAAAATGCTAGCAACTACAACAATCGACGCAAAAAATACCATGATTCCCTGCACCGTAGGGTAATCTCGTAAAGAAATGGCTTCATAAAGTCGATTTCCTAAACCAGGCCAAGAGAAGGTAACTTCTGTTAAAACTGCGCCGCCAAGCAATGCGGCTAAAGTCAGCCCCAGGACGGTAATGACTGGAATCATGGCATTTTTCAGGGCGTGGGCAAAGAGAATCCGCGATTCTGGAATGCCTCTGGCTCTAGCAGCTTCTACATAATCTGCCTTAAGGGTTTGCTTCAAGTTCACCCGGACAATCCGCTCGAAAATCCCGCTGAGGAGGATTCCGAGGGTCAAGCTGGGGAGGGCGAGATAATGCAATGCGGTGAAAAAATGCTCAAAGTTACCGCTGAGGAGACTATCAATCGTATAAAGACCCGTGATGAGTGGCGGGGGTGCTGTAGTTAGGGGAAAGCGCGATCCTAAGGGAAACCAGCCTAGCTGAACCGAGAAAATCAACTGTAGAATCATCCCTACCCAGAATATCGGGAGCGAGTATGTGATGATGCCAAACAAACGACCGCTCGCGTCTAAAGCCGTGCCAGGGCGGGTGGCGGAAAGGATGCCAACGCCGACGCCGACTAGGAAAGCAATCGCCATACTAAATACTGCTAATTCTACTGTCGCGGGAAAGTATTTCTGAATCTCACCCCAAACATCTTGACCCTGACTGGTCAGCGAAGTCCCCAAGTTCAAGCTAAGTAGGGAACCCAAATAGCGAATATATTGCAACGGTAAGGGATCTGATAGCCCCAACTGTTGACGATATTGCTCTTTGACGCTTTCTGGGGCGCGACCGCCTAAAACTGCATCCACCGGGTCGCCTGGGGTGGCACGGAGGAGCAAAAACACTAGAGTGATGATGATCCATAGCATCAAGGGTGCTAGGAGAAGGCGGACGAAGATGTAAGACTGTAGGGCTTTGGAGCGTGACATTACTGTTTTAACGCAAAGGTTCGCAGAGGTTTACGCAAAGGTAGCGCTGTCGCGCCGCTTTCGTTACGCAGAGTTAAACCTCTGCGTAACGAAAGCGCTTCCCTTTGTGTTCCTCTGCGTTTAAAAGGGAATTGTAAAACTAAGCGATCGCTACTTTTTAATTGTCCAGAAGGCGAAATCCTGGGTGGGGTTGATGCGGAGACCGCTGACGCCTTTTTGGGTAAAGGCGAAGTCTTTACTTTGCCAGAGTGGAACGTAAGGTACGTCTTTCGCCAGTAGGTCTTGAATATCCGCAAAAATCTTCTTGCGGGCTTCGGGGTTTTGCTCTTTTCGTTCTTGGGCAATCAGCTGGTTCATGCGATCGCTGTAATAAAAGGAACCCTGATTCTGGCTTGCGCCGTCTTCACAGCCGTTTGCCGCCGATCCTTTCGGACACTCCAGAAATGGCTGAACATAGTTGTCAGGGTCGAGAAAGTCTGGATACCAATCCAGTAAGACGGTCTGATAAAGACCTTGGGAGACGCTTTTAAAGAAGGTAGCAGAGTCTACGGTGTTGACTTCAAATTGCAGCATTCCTCCTAGCTGTTGATCTGCCACTGCTTTGAGGGTACTAGCAGCGAGTCGGCGAGTCGGTGAACTAGAAGGATACCAAATTTGCAGTTTCAAGGGATTGGTAGGAGAGTATCCCGCTTGCTGCAACAGTTGTTTTGCTTTTTCGGTATTGCCGTCCCCGTATTGGTCTTTAAATACTGGCTTGTAGACATCAAAGGTAGTGGGCACCATGCTGTAGAGAGGTTCGGCTTGATTTTTGAGCGATCGCTCATTCACCAAAGGTCGGTTGACGATGGATGCGATCGCACCGCGCACGACTGGGTTATCTAGCGGCTTACTCTTGGTGTTCAGCACCAGAAAGCTAGCAGCACTCCCCTGAGACTCGATCGCTTGCCAGCTCCCTTTGGTCGCCCCATCTTTCAAGCTGGCAATCTGGTCGGGATCGAGGGATAGGTAGGCGACATCCACGCCTCCCGTGCGAAATGCGTTAAACAAGTTGGCTGAATTACTCAGCACTTGCACGTCAATTCCTTTATTTACTGGTTTCTCGCCCCAGTATTGGTCAAAAACATCCAATCGCTGCGACTCACTGCTAAACTGAGCCAACTTGTAAGGGCCAGTACCCACAAATGTGTTTGGCTTGAACTTTCCAGCGCCAATTTCATAAGCTTTCGGTGAAACCGCAGCGGCACCGGAAAATGCCAGCAGGGCGGGAAAAGCAGCAAACGGCTTTTTCAGCTTAATCGTTAACTCATAGTCGCCAGTTGCCTTCACTGAGTCCACCGCATCGCCGAGAAGAAATGACGGCTTTCCTTTATTTTCGATAAAGCGTTGCAGGGAAAATTCCATCGCTTTGGCGTTAAAAGGAGTGCCATCGTGGAAGACGACGCCCTGACGCACAGGAATGGTGTAAGTTAACCCGTCTGGACTCACTTTCGGCATTGCCGTCGCCAGTTGCGGCTTGAGTTGGGTGCTTCCCAATTCGTAGGTATACAGGCGATCGCTCAGGTTATAGAGCAAGTAGACGGCTGCTAGCTCGTAATTATCTGCCGGGTCCATCGTCCGTGGCTTCTGGGTGGTACCGATGGTAATCCGACCCGAATTGGTACCACCAGGACTGGGAGAAGTCGCTGAATCAGACGCCGGTCGCTTCCCACAGCTGATCGCGAGAAAACAACAAAGACAAAACAGACAAAAGAATTGTCCGATGAACCGCCACCGATGAATAGACAGGCGTCCCCACTTCATAACTTAACTATGCGCTCTTTCAAATCGACTTAGATATCTAATTAAAGCCGATTCAGCTGAAAGCTGAGTGTTGACGCCTGAAGTGCTAGATCGAAAAATACAGCGGGAAAGATTTCGCATCCTTTGGTTTGACGAATACTCGCTGTTGCGGCTCCAAATTTAACTCATCGAACCGCTCTCGCGTGATGTGAGCCATGACGACCTGACCATCGTCTAGGATTAATTCTGCCTGAATTTCCCAGCCGAGATGAATCAAGCGGTTCACTCGTGCGGGTACGGAGCTGCCGTTGGGATTCGTCTCTACGACGACATCATGGGGACGCAGGAATATCTCAGCTTGGGTCGAATCAAACCCGTTTGCCTCGAAAATGCGGGAAGTGCTGGGCAACACATTCACCGGGCCAATGAAACTCATGACAAACGGTGTCGTTGGGCGATCGTAAATCTGCGCGGGTGTGCCAATTTGTTCGACTCTGCCTTTGTTCATCACCACAATTTCATCGGAGACTTCCATTGCTTCTTCTTGGTCGTGGGTGACGAACACGGTGGTGACGTGGACTTCATCGTGCAGGCGTCGCAACCAAGCCCGCAAATCCTTACGCACTTTGGCGTCTAAGGCTCCAAAGGGTTCATCTAGCAGCAATACTTGGGGTTGAACTGCTAGCGCTCTGGCTAAGGCAACTCGTTGTCGCTGACCGCCGGAGAGTTGGGAAGGGTAGCGATCGCCTAGTCCGCTTAGTTGCACTAACTCCAGCAATTCTTCTACCCGCGCCTTTACTTTGCCTTTGGGAGTTTTTTGAATCTCTAAGCCAAAGGCAATATTTTTGCGGACGGTGAGGTGTTTAAATAGAGCATAGTGTTGGAATACAAACCCGATGTTGCGGTCTTGAACGCTCTGATGAGTAGCATCTTGACCAGTCAACCAGATTTTCCCGCTATCTGGCATTTCCAGACCGGCGATCAGTCGCAGCAGTGTAGATTTACCAGAACCCGAAGGTCCTAAAAGCGCGACCAGGGAGCCTGATTGAATTTCTAAGTTGACTTCGTCAACGGCTTTAAAACTGCCGAACTCTTTAGAGACGTTTTCAACAACAATGCCCACTACTTTCGACCCCTAGACAAGAATATTTTTTTAGCTATCCTAATCTGGGTTTTCATTGACCCATCAAAGTTCAGGATAGACAAATCTCCGGTTTATCGATGAGATTAACGTACATATATACCATACCTAAAATCTATTTGCATTAATTGACATTTGCTAGAAACCTGGGGGTCAACAAAACTCGCAGGCAAAATGAGAACAGTTAGATTTTGCCTGCTCTCCCCCACAGCATTCTTAAATTAAGTTGAAGTCGGGGGGTAACAAAAAGAAGGATGAATGTTTTATCCTCCGCAACTCCCGCAATCTGCGACTCCACAATCTATCCCAGAGCCACAATCTGCGACTCCACAATCTAAGGAAGCAAAATCCATTTCAGAGAAACAATCTAGCGCTTCACAGCTCAGCTCTGAGACACCTGAGACACAATCTACAGCACCATAATCATCACAGTTGCAGCCCCAGTTTCTATTTCTGCGTTCGCGCTTGGAGCGATCGCTATCAGCTTGACTGCTATACCTGGCTTGCAAAATTTGGTTTGCGATTTTACAAGCTCGGAATCGTTGGCGCACGGTGGCGATCGCCGCTACCAAACCCTGTTGTGCAATCATGCGCTTGGCGTACTGCGAGCAAGATTCCCCCTTGTAAAGCAATCGATGAGCGCAAGAAAACCCTTTGCGGGGTGAAATGTGCCTCTGATAGCCGCCGATAGAAGCGATCGCGATTTGCCGAATTGCAGAATCGAGGGAAGGAGCATTCATAGAGTTGGAGCAAAAATCTCTGGAGTGATTGGGAGTAGCTACAACCCCAGGAACCGCGATTTAGTTTTCAATGTGTTAAGCTCTGTTGCAATTCAGTCACAACCTGCACGATCCTGCTGGGACAACCGAAAAGTCCGTGATACCATCTCACCTTGTAGCCGTAAGAGAATCGGGAGAATAGCTTTGGTACTACGGGTTGCTGTTGTGGGATCGGGTCCGGCGGGTTCCTCTGCTGCCGAAACGCTAGCAAAAGCTGGAATTGAGACTTACCTGTTTGAGCGCAAGCTAGACAACGCAAAGCCTTGTGGCGGGGCAATTCCGCTATGCATGGTGAGCGAGTTTGACCTACCGCCTGAGATTATTGATCGGCGGGTCAGAAAAATGAAGATGATCTCACCTTCCAACATTGAGGTAGATATCAACATTGAAAAAGAACATGAATATATCGGTATGTGTCGCCGCGAGGTATTGGATGGATACCTACGCGATCGCGCAGCTAAATTGGGTGCAAATTTAATTAACGGCACTGTTTATAAACTCGATATTCCCACGGGCAATACTGACCCTTACACCTTGCACTACGCCGATCACTCGAACGGTAGCGCTGAAGGGGAGATGAAAACCCTGAAAGTCGATCTGGTGATTGGGGCAGATGGGGCGAATTCCCGCGTTGCGAAGGCAATTGATGCCGGGGATTACAATTATGCGATCGCCTTCCAAGAGCGCATTCGCCTGCCAGAAGACAAAATGGCTTATTACAACGACCTGGCAGAAATGTACGTCGGGAACGATGTTTCCACCGATTTCTACGCCTGGGTATTCCCCAAATACGACCACGTCGCCGTCGGCACCGGCACCATGAAGGTGAACAAAGCCGACATCAAAAATCTGCAAGCAGGCATCCGCAAGCGTGCCGCTAGAAAACTTGCAGGCGGCGAAATCATCAAAGTAGAAGCTCACCCAATTCCAGAGCATCCCAGACCCCGCCGCGTTGTCGGTCGCGTTGCTCTAGTGGGAGACGCCGCCGGAACGGTTACAAAGTCTTCTGGTGAGGGAATTTACTTTGCCGCTAAGTCGGCGCGGATGTGTGCAGAAACCATTGTCGAAACTTCCAACGGTGGCACCCGCATCCCCACAGAAGCCGATCTGAAGCTGTACCTGAAGCGTTGGGATAAGAAATACGGCATCACCTACAAGGTGCTGGACATTCTGCAAACCGTCTTCTATCGCTCTGATGCCACTCGCGAAGCCTTTGTGGAAATGTGCGCCGACAAAGATGTGCAGAAGCTTACCTTCGATAGCTACCTGTACAAAACAGTCGTTCCGGCAAATCCCTTGATTCAGATGAAAATTACTGCCAAAACGATTGGTAGCTTGTTGCGGGGTAACGCGCTAGCTCCTTAGTGGTTTCTATCGGTAAGCAGAATTTGAAAAGCAAAAAAACCTAGAACATTAACAAATGGTTTTTCAGCCAGCGTTGGATCTTAAGAATCCAACGCTGGTTTTTTTATCCTCGTAATATTCAGATAGCGCTCCTCTGAGAGTTTTGATTGACGACAGAAGAAGACCGACCGCTACTTGAACTTAGAACAGTCACAACTAAACTTAGTAAGCGACTTAGTAAGCGAACGATTGATAAACCTCAACCTCGGATTTATCGTTTACGGATTCCACAATCGGATTAAAACGCAACAAGTGACGGGCGCGTTCGGAGAGTGTATCTAGGGTTGCACGCGGAATATTAATCGATACCTCAGGACGAAACATCCAGCGGCGACTATAGCCAATTACAACCATCGGACGCGGTGTTTCTGTGTAGTTAGGAGTGCCCCGGTGCAGACCCCGAACATCCCGGATCATCACATCACCCAGTTGCATTGTGACAGGTTCTAACTTGGCTTCTCCAGACTCCATGCGGCGCAGTCCTTCCTCTTTGGAAATCATGTGCGTACTGCGCGTAATCTCCATTGGCCCGTTTTCCAGAGTGATATCTACGAGTGGAAAGTTGACAGCTAACTGGAATGGCGGCGTTTCTGTACCCATTTCGGGGAAAAGTGGCGGCGCATCTCGATGCACGTCTTGATATTCAGACCCCAGCAAAGGTGTGTCAGTTGCTAGTTGGCACATCACTGCATCTTTGCCTACTAACAACTCTACAAGTGCCAGAATATCGTCATCTTCGTAAATACTAGGATCGGCAAAAGGAGCAGTGAAAGGAAGGGTTACATAATAGCGGGCTGAACCGCGATTGCGAAGCTTGCCTTCGCGGACAATGTGATCTTCTAGCAAAGGCGTGAAAGCTTCACGCCAAGAATTAAGTGTTACCGGGGAAAAGTGATTGGGCAACACACAATAGCCATCGTTCAGAACCGCTTGGGCGAACGATTCGATTTGTTGGTGGTTATAGCGCTTTGTCATCATCTTTTGATTTTAGCGATTGAGTATAGCGAATGGCTGTAGTTTAAAGTTTTATTTATGATAATTAATAATCAATAATTAGGCGCTTTAAAACCTTGCACATGGAGGTGCATCGTATCTTTTTATAAAATTAAGTTTTTTATGAATAAACCTATCAATATAAATTAGAAAAATCTACTCATCTACTATTTTTCTAAACATCTCTTCTCCTCGAATTGCGCTAAAAGCTTCATCGGTTTTAGCAATCTCTTTATACATAGGCTCAATATCAATTGCCCATTGTAAGTTTCCGACTGCTAGATTGAGGCGGTATTGCATTGCATAGCAGCGAGCATTGTTATATCGAGCTTCCGAAAAGTTTGGTTCAATCTTAACCGCTAAGTTGTAAGATTGATTTGCCTCTAAATATCGACCTTCAGAAAAGCAAGAGTTGCCTAAAATCAAGTAATCATTGGCATTTAAATCAAGATTTTGATTGACAGATTCTGTTTCTGTCACTCTTTGCTCAGACACTGCATCGTTTGTTTGGGCTACAGGCTCCGATAGGGTATCGGAAAGCAGTTCATGATTGTGATAAGAATGCTCAAAGTTAGAGGTTTCAATTTCTCTATCTATAACGGTCGGAATTTTAACAGCTTGTGCGTACCTAAATTTTGCAATTTCTTGTTGTACACTTTCTTTCTGTTCTTTTAAGTCTTCTAATATAATCTGAGCTTGGGTTAAAATTGTATTTAATTGACTTAAAGTATCCGTTTCCAAAAAATTAGCTTCTTGCGGTAAAGCAGATTGTTCTAATTTTAAATTAGCCTTAGCGGTCTCTTCTATTTGTCTAATAAGTTGTTCTTGTAGCTGCGTGAATTCCTTTTGAGCATCTGAAATTATTTGATTTGTCATACTGCGACGAAGCAGAACTACACTAACAGCGATCGCAATCGGAAACAGCGTCAGAACAAGTACCAAAGTATTGAGCAGCGTAGTGATGCGGCTAAAGGCGCGGTCAACTTCAGCTTGGACGCGATCGCGTATTTCTTTCTCTTGCCGCAGTCGTTCTAGTTCCTCTCGTTCTTGATTCGACAAGGTTGGAGGTGAATTAGGCTGGGGTTGGGCAGTGGTAGCAACGGCAGATACTAGCAGGGAAGAAAGCGCCAGTGCAGGAAGCGCAAGCTTTGCGATCGCAACCAGATTGGGAATTTTCATTTTTCATCCTGTTAGCTTTCAGTCTTAGTATTCCCAATCCGTGCCAAAACTATCAGCCGATGTGCATTTAATTTGCAGATTAGTCGCAGAGGATTGGAAATGGGGAATGGGTAAAGACTTTTTGAGTGATAACCCTTGGCTTCGCTCAATGCCAGGGGTTTGAATTTTGAATTAAAGAATGCTCTTCTCACTCAAAACTCAGACGCGATTTATCGCGTCTCTAAAACTCAAAACGCTAATTTCCCCTTCCCAGTCCCAACCCATCGGCACATCTGAAATGTAAAGGTAGGGCGATCGCTTTTAAACCACCTGATAAATAAAGCTGAGTGTTGCCCAGCTTCTCACATCTAGAGCGTAGGAGTCAGAAGAGACAGCAATCGTTTCGGTAGGGACTGAAGCGATCGCTTCGGTTTCCCCTTCATGCCGCTTCCCTAACGTACTCGCCTGATGCAAGTCTTGCAGCACCGCCTGCGCCACATTCAGCGGCTTAAACAACTCGCCCACTCCCTCTCCCTTCAACCCGCGAATTGATGCTACAGCCGCCATCGTCTGGGTAAAGGGTGCCGAGGAGCAAATTAGAAGAGTTTCTTCTAACCCACTAGGACCGCGAATCGTCAATTCAAAAGAGCCAGCAGGTTGTGGCACGATCAGGGTAGCACCCGCCTCCACAACCAGCTCTTTGACCGTTGGTTTCGCATCCGGACTGTCCCCGATTTGGGGAAATTGCAACGGATAGAGAGCAACACCAGCACCGCCGCTATCAACGCCGATAAGCATCAAATAGATCGGGTGATCGCTATAATTTTGGACTCGGTACTGGATGCGGCTACCGATGGGGATGGTGGGGATGCCTGCATCGGAAGGAATTTTTGAGTCGTCAAGACGCGATGACTCGCTTCTAGAATTAGAATCCACAATGGCGTCCCCTGTCATCCGCAGCGTTTCTCGTTTTAGCAGCACCTTTTGATTGGGATAAATCATCTCCAACGTTGCTCCCACTCCCAAGCGGGAAGACTCTTCATTGACCGTCAGACGCAATAATTTCGCTGTCAGCAACGTTTTCAGTTTGGGCACTAACCGATTCACAGCCGCCTTCACCGCCTCACCCGATTCCCCAACGGTATTGGGAATCAAATCCCGACCGAGAGAAAATAACCCATATCCCCCCTGATAATCGGGTGTCTGCGCCTTGCCAAACAAATAATCGGCGGGTTGCTCTCCTGCCGTTACCACGGATGATACAGAGCGAACGCTGGCAAAAGCACTGGTGGCATCCACCCGTTCAATTCGCTCCAGTCCGGCGTCTAAGGCAATCGTCAAGCCTATATTTTTGGGCAACACCCGGACGGATTCGTGAACCAGTTGCCCCACTTGGAGGCTAGAGAGGCTAGAAGTGTCTGTGCTGCCGATAACTCGCGCCTTGGCGGTGAGACCCTCCTTGGAACGAATGTGGAGTTGCAGTTGAGTCGGAACTGAGGAAACTTCACCTGTCGCGTTGCTGTCTGGAGTCTGAGCTTCCGACATCGGTAGGGAAGCACTCAGCTGAGAATTCACTCCGTAGTATTCCAAAACGGGTGCAGGTAATCCTGCTAGCCACAGATGTACCGTTTTACCGCCCTCTTCCACCGCTGTAACGACGCCATCCGCACCGATACTAATTTCCGGCTGATAGGGTAACAAGGAAGGCTGGTTACTTTTTTGACCGCTCAACTGGGGTTGTTGCTCTTTCCCCGCCAGCTGCTCGACGATCCCAGCTGCTCGACTGAAACTGACTTGAACCGTAATGGGAGGAGTCGCCTGCCAGAGATGTTGCGTCAGGGCATAGGTGAACAATCCAGCGCTGAAACCGCCCCAAGGAGCCTCTGCCGCCAGTTGACTGGGTCCAGCCGCTGCCAGCACGATTCCAGGCATTTGACCGGGCTTATACTGCTTATTGAGCTGTTCCCGCGAAGATTTGAGACGCAGCAGGAGTTTTTCCTGAAAAGCGAGTTCCTCGTCACTCGCTTGCTCTGCTAGCGGTTGTCGGGCAGAACGAATCCGCAAGTTGCCGTGGAGGAGAGTATCGGCGTCAGTGTAACTGGTATCCAGTACCGTTGTGACTTGGTCTGTGGGAAGCGATCGCAACAGCAACAGCAGTGTCTCTTCCAATAAATCATTCGCCGGTGCCCCTTTTGTCGGCAGCACTCCATCTACTGGCACTAAACTGTTTTGAGTGTTGATTTGAGTGTTCAAGACTGTAGGCGCTAGCTGTGCAGCCGCAACGCTTTCCCCTTCCCCAAGGGTAGACTCAGGACTGAGTGAAGATTGATCGGCACCCAAAGTCCTCAGTCCTTTCTCCTCAGCCCCAATTCTGACGCGGCTACCGCAGCCGCTGAAGTGGAACAAAACAACATCCCCCGCCGCCGCCTGCTCTGTGAGATGCTCCAGAAAAGCAGTTTCAATATTCTGCCGCGTTGCTTGGCTATCTGTCAGCGTCAAAATATCGCTAGGGTGAAAACCAAAGCGATGAATCAAAAGTTCCCGTTGCAGTTCCACATCTGTGACACAACCTTGTAGAGACGGAAGCGATCGCGTCTCTGTCCCACGCGGGTACTGATTAATTCCGACCAGTAGCGCCAACTTTCGCCCACTCGGTTGTGCCAGCGCCTGATAATAGCGATCTAGCAGAGGCACCGCAAAGCTTTGATCTCCCAGTAGAGATAGGGCCGTTTCGCTCACGCCCAGCGCCGCTAGCGCCAACCCCGCCCGTTGCAGAAAACTTCGCCGATTCAATCCCATATCAGCCATTAGCCATTAGCCATTACTCGATCAGCCTACCAGGGGCTAGGCTTTAGAGAATAGAAAGAATGGCAAGTTTTCAAATTTAAGTCGCCTCCCCTCTCAAATTTCAAATTTGAAACTTGCAATCTTAAATTTGCTTGCTTCCTCTGGCACCTGCATCGCCCTTGCCAATTCTGCCGCAACTTCTGGGCGAGAAAACTCTGGTGGTGGCAATTCACCCCGACGTAGCATTTCTCGCACCTTCGTTCCCGATAGATGAATGCGTTCAGCGGGAGTGCTGGGACTCGTCTTTGTCGTCGCCATTGTCTGCGTGCGCGTGCAGTAGAAGGCGTGTTCAAACTTCATCGGCGTGATGCCCAATTCACCCGGCTCAAACTCATCAAAAATGTGCTGAGCATCGTAAGTTCCATAATAATCGCCGACACCCGCATGGTCGCGTCCAACGATGAAGTGCGTACAGCCGTAATTCTTGCGAAGCAGGGCATGGAAAATTGCCTCTCTAGGGCCAGCGTAGCGCATCGCGGCGGGATTAATTGCCAAAATTACCCGGTCTTGGGGGTAGTAGTGTTCCAGCATAATCTCGTAGCAGCGCATCCGAATCTCTGCCGAGATGTCATCATCTTTGGTGACTCCCACTAAGGGATGCAAGAACAAGCCATCTACGGTTTCTAAAGCGCACTTTTGGATATATTCATGCGCCCGGTGGATGGGGTTGCGAGTCTGGAAGCCGACAATCGTTTTCCATCCCCTTTCTTTGAACATGGCGCGAGATTGAGCGGGATCGATCTGGTAATTAGGGAATAAAGGATGAGAGTCGCGTTGCAACAGCCAAACTGAACCCGCGAGATTAATTTCCCCTTGCTTGTAGACAACCTTAACGCCTGGGTGCTTTTCATCATGGGTACGATAAACATTCACCGCCTCGCGGGTTTTGTCGTAGCGATACTTTTGTGTGAGTTCCATAACCCCCACAAATCTACCTGTCGGGTCATCCAGACGCACCAAACTGCCTTCTTTGAGATTCGCCGCAATCGACTCATCCACCGAAAGCGTGACGGGAATTGCCCACGGTAGCCCATTGGCAAGCCGCATTTCAGTCACTACGCGATCGTAGTCTGCTTGTTCCATAAAGCCAGTCAGCGGACTAAATCCACCAATGGCAATCAACTCTAAATCCGATGTTGCTCGTTCGTCGAGTTGCACTCTGGGCAGAAAGTCGGCTTTATCGAGAAATACTTGTCCTTGTTCTGGTGTTGCGATGCGATTAATTAGCTGACCGCCGTGAGGTGCTATGCCGTCTGGACGCTGACTCATATCGAATTGTTAATTTTAGCTGCAAAAAACATCGTACCAATATATAGAACCGGACGGTGAAAAACCTAACCCCCCAGTTCCCTTCTCTTGGGGTTGAAGAGGAGCGATTTTTCAACTAATGTGTTTGCGCTCATTATGCGATCGCTTCCCATTCATCCCAGGTAACTTGAAACTCTTTATAGACTTGTTCCATCGCTAACTCCTCTGTTTCAAAGTAACCTTCTTCGGAAGATCCCCGCTCCTGCGATATTTGGAAGAGATAGAAACCAGAGTCAGTTGTGTATTGCACAATTCTAATTTCTTGAGGTGGAGATAGCTCTATTTTTTCCCCATTTACATAGCGATACCGACGCACGACTCTGGTAGATGTATGCTGCGAACTTAGAAACACACGATGCTTTAAGATGGGCAATCGTTGTTTGAATAATTCGAGTAGCTCAAAAAAAACATCTAGATCTTTGGCTTCGTCTCCAACTTCTTGCAAAATAATGTTATTCCATCCTGCTGTTGATGATTCCCAATTGTAATATCTAGCAATCCAATCATGAAATTGTCCAAATGGAGGAATTTCTTCTAGAATAGCAACATTATTTGTTTGTCTAGCAAAATAGTACCCGGAAATAAATGCCTTTAATAAGGTAATAGACTTCTTTCCCAAGTACATACCAGGTCTAGGTTTTATTCTTTCCAAAAGCTCATAGATAGGCATTTTTGAAGGGATATAAAGGTACCAGACAGTATCTTGCTTTACCTAGAAACAGGACAGAATTTTGAATTCAACCGTTTTCAAGAGTCGATGCAGGAAATGTATAACATTACGGCACGGATAGAATAATATAATTAGCTTCTATTCTGCGGCTGCAAGAGATGCCTCGGATAACTTTTTGGTGCTGTTTGAATAATTTTAGAATCTGTAATGGCTTCACTTATCCAGTTTTAACCAGAAAAAAGTCTAAATTAAATTCATGATTTTCCCACAAAATTACCTCTGTAGCTGATTAAATATGGATAAAAAAGAGGCAAAAGACTTTATCTTTGCCTCCAAATAAATTATCTATTTCTTGCGGAGGACGCTAAGTATAATTCCCTTTGCGTATCTTGGCGAGCCTTTGAGTTTCTAATTACTCAAACCTGTCGATGATGCCACCGCCGAGTACAATGTCTCCATCGTACAAAACCGCAGCTTGTCCAGGGGTAATCCCGAACTGAGGTTCATCGAAGACAAGCTTGATTCGCGAATCTTCCAGAGGAATTACGGTGACTGGCACTGCCTTTGAACGATAGCGGACTTGCACTTCGGCGCGGATGGGACTGGTGGGTTCTGGGATAGAAACCCAGTTTAACCGCGCTGCGGTGCATTCAGGCTTGTGAGTGCTAGCGCGATCGCCTACAATCACTCGATTCCGTACCGCATCCAACGCCACCACATACAGCGGTTCCGCCGCCGCAACACCAATTCCCTTCCGCTGTCCAATGGTGTAGTGATGGATACCCGTATGCTGACCCAACACCTTCCCGGACTGGTCAACAATGTCACCCGTTTGCTGAGAAATGTACTTGTCTAGAAACGTTTGCATGGAACCGTGGGATTCAACCAAACACAAATCCATACTTTCTGGCTTATCAGCGGTTTTTAAGCCGAATTCTGCGGCGATACGCCGAGTTTCTGTCTTGTGTAGTTCTCCCAACGGAAACATCGATCCCGCTAGCATTTCTTGGCTCAAATCGTACAAAAAGTACGACTGATCCTTAGATAAATCTACAGCCCGACGCAGCTGATAACGTCCGGTTTCTGCGTCATACCCGATCCGCGCATAATGACCCGTGGCAATTTTATCAATCCCCAACTCTTCACGGGCATAGCGCAGCATCGGGCCAAATTTCACCGCCTTATTGCACTGAGAACAAGGCAACGGAGTAATCCCCGATTCGTATCCCGCAACCAGGTAATCGACAATATTTTCCTGGAAAACATCCCGGCTATCAACAATGTGATGGGGAATGCTCAACTGTTCGCAAAGAGAAGCCGCATCGACCATTCCCTCAGAACAGCATTGACCTTTACCCTTCATTAGCCAGAGGGTAAGACCAACAACTTCATATCCTTGATGATGGAGGGTGGCAGCTGCGACGGAACTATCAACTCCACCGGAGAGGCCGACGACGACTTTATTCATAGAACGAAAAAGTGAATTACTGAATTATCAGTTTTTTCTTTTCTAGACTAACACTTTGATAATCGTCATTCGTCTAGAGTGATTAGTCCTTTGTCTGTAGGCGTTATCAAGTTAGAACGTTCCAACCTGACAATATTCCAACGTTTTAATCACTAATGATGAAGGACTGATGACTAATTATGCTAGATTGACTACAAATTTTGTCCGCACAATTCCTGGAAGATCGCCGAGGAGAGCTGATTTTAAATGAGGAGCAATCAGCAGCGTTTACTCACTCATGGCAACAGAGAAAGAAAAACCTGTTGGCTGTTGTCCCTTGCCTCGTGCTTGTTCTGGGGTGGATATTTGCTCATTCCACACCCGATTCCAGCAGCAGCCAGACCTCTCCCTACACCACCTGATGTGCTTCCTGGCTTACCTACATCACCAAATACTCCGCCAGCGTTTCCTCAAGATACTTTGCCCTCGATTTCACCGAATCCTTCGGGCAGGCGTGAGATTGAATTTCAGGCACCACCACCAATTACACCTAGCAGAAGGACACCCAGCAGAAGTAGAGATGAGAATTCTCCCCCGGTGCGTCGGAATTCTCGTCTCTTTGGGGTTTTTATTAATGGGGATAGCCCGCTGTTGTTAGCCCAAGTCCGAAAAATAGAACCCGAAGCTTTTGTGCGGTACGGCGGGGGTGTAATCCAAGCGGGAGTATTTGCTGATGAAGTTAAAGCCCAGCAGCGGATTCGGGATCTGGAAGAATGGGGCATTCGGGCGAAAATTAGCGCTTATTCTGAGGAGAATTTTGATGCTGATGCAGAGAATTTCGATTCTCGTCCAGTCACCCGTAGGGAAGAAGTGGAGGAAGTTACCTATTTCGTTGTGATTCCAGGGAGTCAGGAGTATTTACCTGACATTGCTGCCCACATGATCCGGCTGGGGTTCCCCAAGGATGAGGTGTTTCAAAGAGAAGTACCACGCGGACCCCACGTTGCGGTCGGCCCTTTTGAGAATCAGTCACAAGCAGAACGCTGGAGTCGCTTTCTTCGCTCTAATGGTATGGATGCGCGGGTGGTTTATTTTGGTCAATAGCGTGCCCCTGCTGTAGGGGCGGGGAGACTTTGCCCATGCTCATGCTGAGTAAGATAAAACTTAGAACTCACAGAAATCAGCACTGAAATTGGCACAGATGCAACAGAGGCAGGAAAAGATTCAGCAAATCGTGGTGACTGCCCAGCAGATGCGCGAGATTGAAGGGCGCATCTTTGCGGCTGGAATGCCAGTGGCGGCTTTGATGGAAAAGGTCGGGGGTCTGATTGCTAGTCGAGTTCAAGCGCTTTATCCTTGTTTGCCCCCCTTATTCCCCCGGTCAACGGGGGGAGGTAAGAATAAACTGCGTGTAGGCGTTTTGGTGGGACCGGGTCATAATGGGGGCGATGGGTTGGTAGTCGCCCGTGAGTTGCATTTTCAGGGTTATGAAGTTGTTATCTATTGTCCGATTGCCAAGCTGAAGGAATTAACTTCGCAACACGCCCAGTATGCTGAGAGTTTGGGCATTCCCTGTGTTGAGCAAATTGAGCCGTTGCAAGGGTGCGATCTAATTATTGATGGTTTATTTGGGTTTGGGTTAGAAAGAGCGATCGCTGAACCGATATTTTCTGCGATTCATCAACTTAATCAGTGGTCTAAGCCTGTTATTAGTATCGATTTGCCTTCCGGTTTGCACACCGATACTGGGGAAGTTCTGGGAACGGCCGTTCGTGCAACTCACACGTTTTGCTTGGGCTTGTGGAAATTAGCATTTCTGCAAGATCGAGCCTTGGAATCTGTTGGAAAAGCCGAACTGATTGATTTTGGTATTCCGGTGGCGGATATCTCGGCGGTACTGGGTGAGACGCCCAACATTCAGCGGGTGACACCGGCAGTTGCGATCGCGCATCTTCCGATTCCTCGCGCCGCCGTGACTCACAAGTACAAACAAGGTCATCTGCTGCTGATTTGCGGTTCTCGCAAGTATGCGGGAGGGGCAATTTTATCCGGTTTGGGAGCCAGATCCAGTGGCGTCGGGATGCTCTCAATTGCGGTGCCAGAATCCCTGAAACTTTTGTTGGTGGCTCAATTACCGGAAGCGCTGATTATCGGTTGTCCGGAGACAGAGACAGGTGCGATCGCATCTTTGCCAGAAGAAATTGATTTGAGTTCCTATAATGCGATCGCTTGTGGTCCCGGTTTGACAAAAGATGCCACGTCAGTCGTGGAAAAAGTATTAGAAAGCGATTTGCCGATTGTTTTAGACGCTGATGGCTTGAATATCCTCGCCCAGTTCAATACAATTTCAACCCTATCTAAACGACAAGCACCCACTGTTCTCACGCCTCATACAGGTGAGTTTAAGCGTTTGTTTCCAGATGCACCCGATGCCATGAAAGATCGGGTGAGTGCAGTTCGGGAAGCATCCCAGCAGAGTGGGGCAGTGGTACTCCTGAAGGGGGCAAGGACTGCGATCTGCCATCCTGGTGGCTCAGTATGGATTGTTCCCGAAAGCACTCCCGCTTTAGCCCGTGGCGGTAGTGGAGATGTGCTAACGGGGCTAATGGGTGGATTGGTCGCAACGGCATCTCAGCAAGAGTTACCCATCGCAGAGATGGTGCAAAGTGCGGCTTGGTGGCACGCTCAAGCCGGAATTTTGGCAGCCGAGGAGCGGACTGAGTTAGGAGTTGATGCGTATACTTTGACTCAGTATTTGATGGCAGTTGTGCATAGAGCTTACGGCACTGCGATCGCCACGGCGTTCTAGTATTCTTGGCAACAGAAGGAAACAGCGCGAAATTTAGCCGTATCGCAGCGGTATTGCTTTTAGCAAATGGCTTCTTGTCACTGCAATTCTTCTCTGTTATCAGCCGAATTTAGTTGAAAATATTGTCGGGTGGTTGTGGGAAATGATGATGGAAGATTAGAGAAATCGCCGTTGTTTTTTATGAAGCGCTTGGAAGGCGATCGCTTTCTCCTTACTCTTCTCCTAACGTCAGCAAACCTGCTTTTCTATCTACTACTAACCGCCGATTTTCTAGCCAGGGTAAACCCAGTAAAACCTCGGTAATTTCTTCACCCCCTAAAACGGGAATAGTAAACTCTTTACCCTCCATAACAACAGTTCCTCGATAAAGATTAAACGTTGCTTCTCCCCTTGCTGTCTGCATTTGCTCTTTCTTGACAAATGACCATCCCAAACTCTCTACATCTTGGATATCCATTACCAACCAGTCAGTGAATCCGGTGTCTAGCAACGCATTCACTGTAACTAATGAACCATCATCCGCGATTAAGTCAATCTCAAAAAATAGCTCGCCCTTCTCGCCAAAATAGCCTTGGATCATATTTTGCCGCAAGTCCCGGTTTCATTCAGGCGCATTGCCATCAGCACTGCTGTAGGGTGCTTCTGCTTGGCTTTTTGGAAACTGACTTCTTCATCGGGGTCAATGAAATAGTCTCCGCTTTCTGGCTCAATATGTATGAACCAGTCGTAATGCTCCGCGACTAATTCCGGGTAAACTTGGTTAAAAATTTCCCGACATCGCTTGCCAAATGCTTCATCCTCAGCCTTGCGTTTTGCTATCTCTTCTGGAGAAAGCGGGGGGCGATCGGGAAAAATTCGGCTGCCACGCGGTACTCGTCTGTGGGTTTTCTGGGTCATGATTACCGTTCCGTAGTCGTGTAACTATTTAATAGTATATCTTTATGTAGGTGTGGCGATTTAATGGGCGCGATCGCTTAATTTCAATTATTTAAAATCGACAGGATTATGGAAGCGATCGCATTTTAAAATAACTGAAACGGATTAGTAATAAAAAAGTGATTATTCTCGTCATGGGCGTATCTGGTAGCGGCAAATCTACCGTCGCCCAGCTACTCGCACAAGAACTAAACTGGGATTTTAGCGACGCCGACTGCTTCCACACGAGCGCTAATATTGAAAAGATGAGTCGAGGCATTCCCCTCACCGATGCCGACCGAATGCCGTGGTTGCAGGCAATGCAACACGCCATCGACCAATGGCTACAGGAAGGTAAGAATCAGGTACTCGCGTGTTCTGCCTTAAAAGAATCCTATCGTCAGATGCTGTGGCGAGATCCCCAACAGATGCAACTTGTTTATCTCAAAGGGAGTTTCGAGGCGATCGCGCAGCGGCTGGAGGAGCGTCAAAGTCACTTTATGACCAAAACACTCCTGCAAAGCCAGTTTGACACCCTTGAGGAACCACAGAATGCCCTCTGGGTGGACGTTTCCGAGCCGCTGGACGTAATTGTGCAGCAGATTCGCAGGCGTCTAGAAATCTAAAGCGAGCGATCGCATATCATTTCAAATCCACTGTCTCGCCACAGGCAATCCTAAAATCTCAAACCCACACCACCCTGGACTGAAACAGCAGTACCACCGCCATCGCGGTAGGCATCAAAAGCAATAATCGCATTGCCAAAAAGAACAGCATTGCTGTTGGGAACGACGTAATCAATCCCCGGTTGAATCGCAAAACTGGTTTTATCCCCTACCGGCGAAGGCGTCCGATTCCCACTGCCAAAAGCAACGCCTGCACCCACATAGACATCTGTTTGCCAGTTAAGGGGGATATCATAGGAAATCGTTGGCACAACCGCTGGACTCGCCCCAATTAGCGCTTGTGCCCTTAAGGAAAGGGGAGCTTGCAGGAGTTTGTAGCGTACAGCAACCACCCCACCGATTTGGCGACCTTCTCCAAAATCATTATCATTAATCCCCACCGTAGCACCAACACCCACATAGCTGCCGTATGCTGCTTGAGCCGATGCTGGCTGACAAAAAGCAAACCCTATCTTACCGGAAGCCGAATCGGTTACGGGAAGCAAAAAGTAAAACGCAAAAAATAAAAAGTAAAAAAGGCTTTTTTTTACCTTTTTCCTGTCACCTTCTAAGGCGACTCCTTCTTGCAGAAATAAATCCTTGAAACGCTCCATTTCCCCACTCCTCAGCGCCCATGAAGCAAAATGCTCCATGTTTGTGTCGATTGTATTCTAATTTATCCTGAATTTCCTCAGTACCAAATTATTCATAGCCAGAGATAAAAAACACCGCCCCAAGCTTTCTCGGAACGGTGTTTATTCTTTTGAAACGTTAGCGTTACAAACGATGACTCTGTTTCACATCTACTTGGTCGGCATCGGTGGCATAATCACCTTGTCAATCGCATGAATGATGCCATTAGTGGCTTCGATGTTAGCCTGAGAGACATTGGCGTTGCCCACCATCACGCCATCGTTTCCAACCTTAACGGTGACTGGGCTGCCTTCAACTGTCGTCACTTCTCCAGATTTCAACTGGGAAGAACTCACTTTGCCGGGAATGACGTGGTAGGTCAAAATCTGAACCAGCATCGCTTTATTTTCTGGTTGCAGTAACTTTTCGACAGTGCCTTCGGGTAAAGCTGCAAATGCTGCATCAGTCGGTGCAAAAACCGTGAATGGTCCTTGTTGTTCGAGGGTTTCGGTCAAACCTGCGGCTTCCAAAGCAGCAGTCAGAATTTTGAATGAACCATTTTGGGCAGCAAGCGCAACCAAATTGCTACTTGAGGGCATCGTCCCTTGTGTAGCAGCCGGGTCAGGACCTTCGCCGGGGGCTGGCATCATCCCTTCTGTGGCAGGGGGCTGAGTGCTGTTGCTGGGGGATTGCATCATCCGGTCGGTAGAAGACGGCTTCGGCTGAGCGCCTTGGCTAGGGATAGCGGTAGGGGATGGTACAGTTCTTGGGGTTGACTGAGCGCTGCGATCGCGATTGTAGGGCGGCTTGCTGAAAACGTCTGATTGAAGAATTTCAGGGTTGGGATTCACCTGGGCACCAGCTGGCAGACCCATAAGGGTACTAGCACCGATAACTCCCATCAGGCTAGCCAGTTGTTTAATCAAACTGTTGCGTTTTTGATTGGTCATTGCTAAGGGTTTCCCTAAAAACTTAGACTTAGTTAAGTTCACATTTTGTTACATATGTTTACCTCTGCCTAAAGTGTGAGTTCCTCTGCGAACCGATGGGGAAACCGGGACAACACAGGGGGATTGAACAATCTAAGTAGCTAAATAGGCGAAAAGGTGCAACTTATTTCTTATTAAGAATGTCAGCGTTAGCTTTCTTCGTGGCGGCTTGTTAAGAGTTAGAGGTTGCAAGGCGGCTGGTATGCTCTTCAGACTAAAAGGAGAATTTTGTTGCGATCGCGCCTACGTTTACCTACGCTCATCTAGGCAGAAACCATTCCTGTCTCGGAGCGATTCCGACTTTTCTCCCTCCTGCCTACTTTCTGTTAGGGGAGTAAAAAGTTCGCGCGTCTGACTAAATAAAGCTTTGTTCTCCGCTTTGCTGAGGCTAGCACCGCCCTCTCCACTGGGCGAGTTGAGTCATGATTGCCGTTTCTGGCTTCAACCGCCCTCAGTCAGCCAAAATTTATTGCAATCCGGTTAATTAACTGGAAATACTACTTCTTTATATATAAACAAACTTAAGCAATAGCTTCATTATCTATGCCTTTTGATTATACCCTCTGATAGAGGTGGACAATTAAGCCAGCTTGTTATTCTAATAACAACAAAAAGATAACAACATCAACAAAAAACATTAATAAGAACGGAGCAAAAAAATGGGAATTATTGCTTGGATTGTTTTAGGTCTGATTGCAGGTGCGATTGCTAAAGCCATTTATCCCGGTCATCAAGGTGGCGGTATTCTCGCCACAATGGTATTAGGTATTTTAGGTGCCCTGGTTGGTGGTTATTTAGGACAAGTTTTACTGGGGTCATCGGGAGGCGCAGCCTACGGAGCGTTGACAGTACCGAGTATTGCTTTTGCTGTTCTAGGTGCAATGGTTCTGCTATTCCTGTGGGGCTTGTTAACTCGCCAGAGAGCTTAATTAAGGGTTCCCTTTTATTACCATCTAGCATTTAGAAAGCACCCCAGCTTAGCCTGGGGTATTTTTATTGGATCTATTTTGTGTTACAGCCGTCGTTATTTGGCTGCATTTAACAAAGCCGATTCGCTCATTTTTTATTAAAAAAATAAAGCCATTTGAACTCAACTTTTAATTTGGCAAAGTTGTAATTTTTCAAGCTGTATTTTTTATAAGCAAAAATAAGTAATTTAATAAGTACATCTGCCCAAAAACAATAATTTTTGCTTTTAGTTCCACCGATGCAAATAATAACAATAGTAGGCTAAAAGCGTTAGATTA
This sequence comes from Trichocoleus sp. DQ-A3, assembly GCF_039961975.1. NCBI lineage: Bacteria > Bacillati > Cyanobacteriota > Cyanophyceae > Leptolyngbyales > Trichocoleusaceae > Trichocoleus > Trichocoleus sp. DQ-A3. The sequence continues at coordinate 22,328 of NZ_JAMPKC010000032.1, forward strand.
ACAGTGTTACTTAAAAATAGAAGGAGATAAAAAATGCTGGAGTTGTACCAATTTGAGCTATCCCACTACTCCGAAAAAGTGCGACTGCTGCTGGATTATAAAGGTCTGCCCTACCGCAAAATTGAGGTAACACCAGGAGTGGGACAGGTAGAATTGTTCCGGATGTCTGGTCAACGACAGGTACCTGTCCTGAAGGATGGCAACACAGTAATTGCTGATTCGACAGCGATCGCTAAGTACCTCGATAAGCAATATCCCGACCGACCCCTAATCCCCGTTGACCCGAAACAAAAGGGACTGTGCTTACTGATTGAAGCCTGGGCAGATGAATCTATCGGTCTCAAAAGTCGTAAGGTGTTGTTTGGGGCACTCAGCCAAAATCAGAGCTTCCGCACCTCGATTTTACCCAGCAACACGCCAGATGCTCTCAAGACTCTCGTGGGGGCACTGCCTGGTGAAGTGCTGAATCTCCTGGGTCTTGGCGTCGGATACGGCCCCGATGCCGTACAAGCGGCGACAGAGGATCTTCAGCAAGACCTAGAGAGCCTATCCCTGCTACTATTGGAAAGCCCTTACTTAGTCGGCGACTATCCAACCTTGGCAGATTTTGCCGTCGCTGGGCTGAGTATGCTGATTAAATTTCCCTCTGGCCCCTATCTTGACCTTCCCGAAACCCTTAGAGGCAAAGGAATCCCTGGTTTGGCTGACCGTAGCGCTTACGAGACATTTTTCAACTGGCGCGATCGCCTTTATGCCGATTATCGCAAACCCCTAAGTGCCAACACAACCGCCGGAGCCACAGGCTCAACGCCAACATCAATTGAGATAGATTAGGAAATCCATTTTAGATTTTAGATTTTGGATTGGTTGAAAAATCCAAAATCTAAGATTGAGCGAATAGTTAGGCTCCGAGAATTAGGGTAAACTTTGGATGCCTAAGTGTTCTGAAGCAACACTAAAAAGACTCCAGAAGCGATTATGGAAATGCCATTAGGGTCGGTAATTCAAGGCTCCCTCAGTCAGGGACTAGAAGTAAGACTACATCCCGATATTTCTGTAGAGGATATGCGGGTTGGCAAATTTCTGGTAGTCAAAGGTGCCCGTTCAGACTTCTTCTGTATGCTCACAGACGTTTCGCTGGGCACCTCCAGTCAGCGAATTGTTGCCAATCCTCCCAGTCCAGAGGACACTTTTTTGCAAGCGGTTTTAGCAGGGAGTGGCACCTATGGCACCATCAATCTGACGCCGATGTTAATGCTGACACGAGAAGCAACAAAGTCAGTAGGCGCTTATGTGGTGGGTGCCGAAAATCCTAACTCCAACGGCAAATCCAACGGTGCAACTCTGGGATCGTTTCAACTACAAAGCAGTGCTGATACTGAGATGGAGTTGATGCCCGTTAAGACAATTCCCAGTCATTTCAGCCAGGTTTATGATGCGACGGAACGCGATTTTCGCGCCGTCTTTGGCTGGGAAGATGACCCCACTCGGTGCAACTTCGCCATCGGTCAACCTTTAGATATGGATGTGCCCGTATGTCTAGATTTACACCGATTCGTGGAACGCAGCAATGGCGTCTTCGGAAAATCTGGCACCGGCAAATCCTTTCTCACCCGCTTACTCTTATCTGGCATCATCCGCAGACAAGCAGCGGTCAATTTAATTTTTGATATGCACTCGGAATATGGCTGGGAAGCTGTCCGCGAAGGCAAACACTTCAGCACTGTCAAAGGCTTGCGACAGCTATTCCCAGGACAGGTGCAAATTTACACCCTTGACCCCCAATCTACCAAGCGGCGGGGGGTGCGTGACTCTCAGGAACTGTACCTCAGCTACGACCAAATCGAAGTCCAAGACATCATGCTGGTGCGGAATGAGTTAGGTCTTTCCGAAGCAGCTTTGGACAATGCCAATATTCTGCACGCCGAGTTTGGCAACTCCTGGATTGTCCAACTGTTGAATATGACCAACGAGGAAATCCAGCTGTTCTGCGAGGAGAAGAAGGGTCATAAGGGTTCAATTATGGCGTTGCAGCGCAAGCTGATGCGCCTGGAAAATCTCAAATATCTGCGAACTGCCTGTCCCCACAACTACGTCAATCAAATTTTGCAATGCCTTGATGCAGGTCAGCACGTGGTGATTGAGTTTGGTTCTCAGTCAGATATGCTCTCCTATATGCTGGTGACGAATATGATCACCCGCCGCATTCACAAAGCTTATGTAAGTAAGTCTGAATTGTTTTTGCAGACCAAAAACCCCATCGATCGTCCTCAGCAGCTAGTCATTACGATAGAAGAAGCCCACCGCTTCCTTGACTCCGCCATCGTGCAAAGTACCATTTTCGGTACGATTGCCCGCGAGATGCGAAAATACTTTGTCACCCTTCTGGTGGTAGATCAGCGTCCCTCTGGAATTGATAATGAGGTGATGTCCCAGATTGGCACCCGCATCACTGCTTTGCTAAACGATGACAAAGACATCGACGCCATTTTTACTGGCGTCTCTGGCGGCATGAGTCTGCGTTCCGTTCTAGCAAAATTGGATTCCAAGCAACAAGCTTTAATTTTGGGTCACGCGGTTCCAATGCCTGTGGTGGTGCGGACTCGTCCTTACGATGAAACGTTCTACAGAGAAATTGGCGATACTTGCTGGGAAGAGATGCCAGACGATGAAGTGTTCGCTGCGGCTGAAGCCGCTAAAGCTGATATTGGTTTTTGATCGTGGTTTTTAATTCGTAGTCAATAGTCCAATGACTATTGACTACGGACTTCTAGGCAAAAATAGTTCGGTTATCCCACAAGGACTAGAGTACCCGTTGAAGGGTTTTCCGTGGATGATTATATGTATAGGACACAGATAGGACGCTTTTAGCTAATGATTTTCCGGGTGGTACTCAAGGGTTAACAGGAATTTGCCAGAGCAGCAAGTTTAACCCAATCGGATGAACCTTTCAACCTGGAGCGTCGTCTATCATTAGTGATACGATAGAAATGTAAAACAAACTCATACCGACTTTGACTTTTTAGCCTTGATTACTTATCAGGAGTGGCTAAATGGGGGTGATACCAGCTCTTTAAGGCATCCCCCAGCCGAAAGGTTTGACGATTAGCTTTTTGTGTGTTATGTTTGCCTATTCAATTGGGTAGGCGATCTTTACAACTTTTGCAGGATGTGTTCCACTAATTGACCTAGCTACTCTCATTGTAAGAGCTGGCAATCTCCCGCTAAGGTCAACCCCTGCTACAGAATTGTTGCTTGTTTACGGAGTCACCACTCACTCATGCCCACTGCCAACACCCTAAAAAAGACGACTAAACAACCCACGTTTACGGCTGATATGGTTCGCACCTATCTGCATGAGATTGGGCGCGTGCCCCTGCTGACCCACGAACAAGAGATTGTCTTCGGCAAGCAGGTGCAGCAAATGATGGCGCTGCTGGAGGCGAAGGAGACCTTGGCTGAGACATTGCAGCGAGAACCAACTCATCAAGAGTGGGCAGACCATGTTAGCTTGAGTGAACCCGAACTTGACCGGATAATCAAACTGGGAACGCGGGCAAAGCGCAAGATGATAGAAGCTAACTTGCGTCTAGTGGTCGCGATCGCGAAGAAGTACCAGAAGCGTAACATGGAATTCCTGGATTTGATTCAGGAAGGTACTCTCGGCTTGGAACGCGGCGTCGAGAAATTTGACCCGATGCGCGGTTACAAGTTTTCGACCTACGCCTACTGGTGGATTCGCCAAGCGATTACTCGCGCGATCGCTCAACAAGCCCGTGCGATTCGTTTGCCCATCCACATCACCGAAAAGCTTAATAAAATTAAGCGGGTGCAACGGGAACTAGCTCAGACGCTTGGTCGCAGTGCTACCCCCGGTGAAATCGCTAAGGCGCTGGACTTAGAACCCGCGTTGATCCGCGAGTACTTGAATATCGCCCGTCAACCGATTTCTCTGGATGTGCGCGTTGGCGATAACCAGGATACCGAACTGCAAGACCTTCTGGAAGACGAAGGCCCAACCCCTGACCATTATATGACCCAGGAGTCGCTGCGGCAAGACCTAGACGATCTTCTGGCAGAACTAACCCCACAGCAGCGGGAAGTGCTAACTCTGCGCTTTGGCTTGGAAGATGGTAACGAGCTATCTCTAGCAAAAGTCGGCGAACGCCTAAGCCTCAGCCGCGAACGGGTACGCCAGCTAGAACACCAAGCCCTCGCCCATCTGCGCCGTCGTCAGGCGAATGTCCGCGAGTATATCGCTGCTAGTTAATTGTAAAGGCGGGATCGACCCGCTATGCTCCTGCCTCCCACATCATCCTATAGCGATCGCTCCTAAAACCCGTCCTTACAGCTAAGTAAGGGCGGGTTTTTCAGTCATTTCAATCCCCGCTTTTAGCCCCTGTCGAGTAGATCTGTCTACCTGTTGAAGTTTTTTGTAGACATCTAAAATCTGTTACTGCTCTTTTTTTATATTTTTGTAAAGTTTCGTAAAGCAGTTCGGGAACTCGAACGGGTGCCAGTGAAGTCATCCACAGTTAAGGAACAAGTACTACAGACAAGCCCACACTGACCCGATTTGGGAAAGCTCATAAAACGGGTGAATAAAGTGAGTATAAATACGCATTTTGATTTTAGAAGGCAATTTAATAACCGGGAATCAAAGATGAATGCGTTGCTTGTCTTAACAAAAAAAACTCCTTTCGGATGACCTACGGTTCATTCAAATGGGTGAAGCTTTACACCTAAGGAATTAGGTACTTTGTAATTAGATGCTTGAGGGTGTCTGCTCGTAATTGCTAGGGGGGAAAAAACGGTGCTTAACAAGTTTTATCAGCAATTTATGTCTCGGCTTCCGCTTGAAGTACCTGCCCTAGGATTACTTCTAACGATGAGCTTCGCAACCAGCACAGTTGCATTGCAAGCACCAACATCCTTTAGTAAGACGGGAATCGTTGGCACAAATTCCGTTTCCCTTGCACAAATGCCAGCATCAGACACTTCAGTGGCTGACGGTATTTATTTGTATGGTAGCTCCCAAAAGACAGAAGAGATTGGTCAAGAATATATAGTATTTGAGGCGCGTCAGGGAAAGGTAAGGGGTGCGTTTTATATGCCTTCCTCAGAATATAGTTGTTTTTCCGGCAAGGTTGGGGCACAGCAAATCAATCTAACCGTTCAAGATCCCTACGACAGTACAACATATTCTCACTCAATTGCCCTCAGCGAAGCCCCCCCAGTCGCCTCTGCCGATAGTCGGTTGCCCATTGAAGATAGTTTACGGCTCCAGGGGTATCACCCAATTAACAAAATTAGCGCTAACGACCAGCAAATCTTGAACGCTTGTAAAGTTAACTTCTAACTAGAAGTAAGCTTTGGCGGTGCAAATCAAGGTAGTTGTCAGTAGTTTGTTGCTACTAACCCATGACTAATCACCAGAAAAACAATTAGCTCCTCCAAAAACCCGTTTTCTTGAAGAAAACGGGTTTCTTTATTTTTTGAACTTCAAAACTCGATTCCTGGCTGCGCTTTGACGCCCTGTTCCCGGAACGGATGCTTAACGAGGGTCATTTCCGTTACCAAGTCGGCTCGTTCAATTAGGGCTGCTGGGGCACCTCTGCCGGTGAGAATAACGTGAGAATCCGCAGGCTTTTCCTCCAACCCAGCTAGCACTTCCTCAACGCTCAAATAGCCGAGTTTTAAAGCTACGTTGATTTCATCCAACAGCACTAGCTTAAATTCAGGATTGCGGATAAAGCTGAGTCCAGTTTCCCAAGCCTGATGCGCTTTCTGGATATCTCGCTGTTGGTCTTGAGTTTCCCAAGTGAAGCCTTCTCCCATCGCGTGGAACTCTAGCTGACCTTCCCAGCGACCGAGGACAGCTTTCTCAGCGGGTTCCCAGGCTCCTTTAATGAATTGTACGATCCCGACTCGATAGCCGTGACCAAGCGATCGCATTACCATTCCCAAAGCAGCAGTGGTTTTTCCCTTGCCATTGCCTGTATTAACAATAATTAAGCCTTTCTCTTGAGAAGCCTTGGCCACCCGCTGCTCTTGAACTTCCTTGCGCCGCTGCATCTTGCGCTGGTATTGTTCTGGAGTTAGTGATGATGTTTCTGTCTCCAGTAAGTCAGCAGATTCTAAATTTTTATTTAAATCAGTCGGGGTAGGAGTTGTCATCAAGTCTGCCTAGAAAAAACTTTCACACCTATTAAAATAGCCCCAAAGGGATATGCATCAGGATAAGCCATCGGCAATTCCTTCTAATTGCAGGGAATCGCTCCCAGTCATCACTTCAAGACAGAGGGCATAACCCCCCTTCCATTTTGCCTATAGATTCAGCAACACTGATTTCAGTATAAATTTACTTACCTTCTTTTAAGATTTATGTCTTTAACCTTATCAATCTCTTCTGAACAAGGTGCAGAGCAACTTAATCTGAATTTGGAGTCTACATTGCAGGGATTAACCCTGTATGAGGCTTGCATTGAATACAACCACACAGCCGCAGAGGTTCTCAGGCTTTTCGAGGAAAAACCGCTACTACCGGGTTTAATCCTCATGGATAAAAACCAACTAGTCGGGATGATCAGTCGCAGGCGTTTTTTTGAATATCTGAGCCGTCGTTACAGCTTGGAGTTACTGTCGAAACGAAGTTTGCGATCGCTCTATCAATTTAACCATACCGAAATTCTAGTTTTTCCCAGTTATACTTCCATTACCGCAGCGGTGCGGGAGTCTTTGAAGCGCTCGCCTGAATTGATCTATGAACCAATCATCGTACAAACAGCACCCGGAATTTATAAATTGTTAGACGTGCATCAACTTCTGCTGGCTCAGTCAGAGGTGCATGAAATTACAATGGCAGCCTATAAGCAAATGGGATTGGCGCTGCAACAGGCAAAAAACCAACTTTTAGCCGTCTTAGATGCCGTGCCTGGATTTGTCTCCTGGATTAGCTCGGATTTACAATACCTGGGCGTCAACCAGCATTTAGCTGCATCCTTTAACTTGTCTTCAGAGGAATTTGTCGGTCAGGAACTTAGCTGTTTTGACAGTAGCCCCAACTTTAGTGAATTTGTGGAGCAATTCTTTGCTTCCCCGACGAAAACAACTTCTCAGGAAGTGACCGCAGAAGTTGACGGCAATATCAAAAATTATCTTATGGTGGCGCAGAAATACAACCAAGATCAAGCGGCTGTCACAGTAGGAATTGATATTACCAAACGAAAGCAATTAGAAGAAGAACTGCGAGCATCGCTTGAGCGAGAAAAAGAACTCGGCGACCTAAAATCCCGCTTTATCTCCATGACTTCCCACGAATTCCGCACTCCCCTGAGTACGATCCTCTCTTCTGCCGAATTATTGGAACATTACAGTAACAATTGGTCTGAAGAGAAAAAACTCATCCACCTGCATCGCATTCAAATCGCTGTTAAGCACATGATTGGACTGCTTGATGATGTATTAATCATTGGTAAAGCCGAAGCCGGACAGTCGGACTTCAAACCTGAACCGCTGCATCTGGAAGAATTTTGTATTGAATTAGTGAAAGAATTGCAACTGAATGAGGGCAATTCCCGTGCAATTAACTTGATTAATCATTGCAAATCTACCTCCTTTAGTCTAGATGAAAAATTGCTGCGACATATTCTTAGCAATCTCCTTTCAAACGCGATAAAATATTCGCCTGAAGGGAGTCCAGTCAGATTTGAAATTACCCAACAAAAAGATGCAATCGTCTTCCAAATTGAAGACAAAGGAATTGGGATTCCTCTGCAAGAGCGTCAGTGCTTATTTGAAGCATTTCATCGATCCGCGAATGTCGGCAACATCCCTGGAACTGGTTTAGGATTAGCAATCGTTAAGAAGTGTGTGGATCTTCACGGGGGTGAGATTACCGTTAAGAGTAAAGTGGGTGTGGGCACTAAATTTAAAGTAAGACTACCCCTGAAGAGTGCTGTAGAGGCAAGGTCTACCCGCCCGTGCTAAGGTAAGCTTTCTTGCAAGATAAAGTCTAAAGTCTTTATTTAAAAGGAAAGTTTGGGTGTATAGAAGAAAGTGCCCCGAACATACTCAAACCTTATTAAAGCTGCTCGGTTGTTGTGCATTGAATTTGGACAATCCTAGCGAACATCTTGTTTGCAGTCCTGGGAGCTGACATTTTTAATTTTTAATTGCTTACCTGCTAGGCGATCGCTGATATGGCAAAGATTCTGGTAATTGAAGATGAAATATCTATCAGAGAGAACATTCTGGAGTTGTTAGAAGCAGAGGGATTTGACGCTATTGCAGCCGAAAATGGTCAAATAGGGTTGCAGTTAGCTCAAGCAGAAATCCCCGATTTAATTCTCTCCGATGCGCTAATGCCGGAACTCGACGGTTATGGCGTTCTGAAGGCACTTCGCTCTAACCCTGTCACGGCAACGATTCCCTTTATCTTTCTCACTGCTAAAGCAGCGAAAACCGATTGGCGTCAAGGGATGGAATTGGGTGCAGACGACTACCTCACCAAGCCATTTACGAGAGCGGAATTACTGGGAGCGATCGCAGCGAGGATGGAAAAACAGGCGGCGATTGAGCGACATTCGCAAAAAAAACTCGATGATTTACGCAGCAATATCTCTTTCTCCCTCCCTCACGAACTCCATACTCCCCTCAATGGCATTTTGTGTTGTTCGCAAATGTTAATTGATGAAGCCGACTCCCTAGAACCGCAAGAAATTCTAGAAATGGCAGTCGATATTCGTACCTCTGCGGAACGTTTATCTAAGTTAGTCCAGAATTTTTTACTCTTCGCTCAATTAGAGCTAATCGGAACCGATCCGCTTCAGATAGCGGATCTTAGACAAAACAGCCGAACTGATTCAGCGAAGAGCGCGATCGCAGAAGCGGCGATTAAAAAAGCCAAGCAAGTTTGCCGGGAAATGGATTTGGAATTAGACCTCCAAGAAGCTGCCGTCTTAATTTCAGAGCCAAAATTGCGAAAAATTGTGGAAGAACTAATCGATAATGCCTGTAAATTTTCGTCTCCCAACACCGCAATTCGCGTTGCCACTCGATGTAAAAATAGCACTTTTGTACTGTCCGTGAGCAACTTCGGACAGGGGATGACACCAGAGCAAATTGCGACAATTGGAGCCTATATGCGATTTGAGCGCAAACTCGCTTCACAGCAAGGCTCTGGTTTGGGCTTGCTCATTGCTAAACGCCTAGCCGAACTACACGCTGGCGAATTATCAATTGAGAGTATTCCCACTCAAAAAACCATTGTGCGTGTTGCCCTGCCTATGTGAACGAATTTAAAACTATGTGCAATTTGTAGCACAACTATTATCAGTAAATAGATATAAATAAACTGCTAAATTAAATCTCTCCCCTTGCTGAGGAGAAATCAAAGTTTTGATTTTACATATCTAATTGAGAGCCGATCGCTAATCGCCCATAACTATTAACAATTAGCCACGAGCGATTAGCCATTAGCGATTATCTGGTCTTAATTCAACCACGGAAACTGGCTGGAAGTAGCATCGGGTTCTTCAACTAAATGAGCCATATCGCCCTGATAGTTCTCGTTAATGAAAACCGCTTTACTCTTCAAATGTTCGGGTACATAGCGGAGGTTTACAGGGATACCATGCGCCAGCAGAAATTCTGCCAGATGATCGGGATGAATGTACAAACCTTCTGCATGAAGCCGTTGCAACATTTCCTCAAAGTTAGACCAATGATTATGGTGCTGGCTCTGAGATGCTGATTGAACTCTAAGTGGATTGCGAGAGGAAAGATTGCTTGCCATCTTGTCATATTGACTGGACTGAGACAAAATCCTTCTCTGGATTAAAGCCACGAGAATGACCTTTTTCCAGTTTACAAAAATTTGAGATTTATCGAATTGTGGCGATCGCTTTTGCGATCCCCGCAGGGAGCTTTGCAACACCCCTATGATGGCAATTATGACTCAGCCGGTCTTGGTCAGTTTTTTGTGCTAAGGGAAAAATCCCATGATTTTAGGCAAAATTGCAATCGTTCAAGGCGATATAACTCAGCAAAAGGTAGATGCGATCGTCAACGCAGCGAATACCTCCTTACTCGGTGGTGGCGGCGTCGATGGGGCGATTCACCGCGCCGCTGGACCAGAATTGTTGTCAGAATGTCGCCAGTTGAAGGGCTGTGCCACGGGTGAAGCAAAGATTACAAAAGGTTACAATCTCCCCGCCAAGTGGGTAATTCACACAGTTGGTCCAATTTGGCGAGGGGGCGATCGCCAGGAAGATGAGCTGCTAGCTAGATGTTATCGCAATTCTCTGGCTTTGGCGGAGCAATACGAGATACGCAGCATTGCCTTCCCAGCTATTAGCACGGGTGTCTATGGGTTCCCGATAGAACGCGCCACTAGAATTGCTGTAACTGAAGTGAAGAAGTTTCTGGAGCGCACTACCTCGATAGAGCAGACGATTTTCGTTTGCTTTGGGGATACTGCCTATAATTCTTACTCGGCTGCGATAAAAGAAATTATTTAAGACAAGGTAGCGCTCGCCTGAAAAAATCCTAAGTGCTGTAAGGGCAAAAAGACCCCACCGATACTGAGTAGAATTCAATCAGATAAGGGATGGCGCTAGAGCGATCGCTGCTTACCCGACAAAATTATCTGCGTGAGGATGCAACGAGTGCGATCGCTCTCGCTCTCATTTATCTTTTCCCCACACTTATATTTTTCCTGCTCCAGTTGGGTTTCTGACTCGCTTTTGCTGGTTATAGTTGACAATGCGGTTCATTCTTTTAAAAGTAAAAAATGTCACAACTGCCCGGTAACAAAATCGCACCCGCCCCCATGCCGACAGCAATTAATGTTGTCGATCTAATTGATGGTTACTTCAGCGCCTACAACTCAGCGCGTCTGCGGGAAATGTGTCACTTGCTCAGCCGAGAGGTCATGCGTGAGGGCGTCACCGTCGGAGTCAGTCTATCAGGCGCGATGACCCCCGCTGGGATGGGTGTGGGAATTTTGGCTCCCCTGATTCGCCACGGTTTTATTGACTGGATGATCAGCACGGGTGCCAATCTTTACCACGATATGCATTTCGGGCTGGGTTTCGACCTTTACGCAGGGAATCCGTTTGCAGATGATGTGAAACTGCGCGAAGAAGGCACCATTCGCATTTATGACATTATCTTTGGCTACGATGTGCTGCTGGAAACTGATGCCTTCATCCGAAAGATTTTGCAAGCAGAACCGTTCCAAAAGCGGATGGGAACTGCTGAATTTCACTACCTGCTTGGAAAGTATGTTCGGGAAGTGGAAAAGCAGTTAGGAGTGAAAAATTCCTGCTTATTGGCGACAGCTTATGAATGTGGTGTGCCTATTTATACTTCTTCGCCGGGGGATAGTTCGATTGGGATGAACGTAGCAGCATTGTCCTTGGAAGGCTCAAACTTAGTGCTAGATCCAGCCATTGATGTGAATGAGACAGCTGCGATCGCCTACTGCGCTCGTGAAACCGGCAACCCAGACGTAGAAGGCAAAAGCGCCGCCGTGATTATTGGCGGTGGTAGTCCCAAAAACTTCCTGCTGCAAACTCAACCGCAACTTCACGAAGTGTTGGGATTAGAGGAACGAGGTCACGATTACTTCGTACAAGTCACCGATGCGCGTCCTGATACCGGCGGACTCTCTGGTGCAACACCCAGCGAAGCCGTTAGCTGGGGCAAGATTGACCCCGAAGAGTTACCTAGCACCATTGTCTGTTACACCGACAGCACAATTGCCCTACCTCTCATCGCCGCCTACGTGATGAACCAATGTCAGCCCCGCCCCCTGAAGCGCTTGTACGATCGTCGAGAAGAGATGTTCTCAAAATTGCGGACGGACTATCAAGCAGCAAAAACCCAGCCTTCCGATGAAATTCCTGCCGCTGTTGTCGAAAATGCTTCTGAACAACCTGTAGCAACTTATCCCTGCGGCAGGCTAATTCCTAATACCCAATAGCAGGCTGCTTTTGGATCAAATCCCCCAAGTTGCATCAACCTGGGGGATTTTTTATTCCGTTTTATGCTCAATAAACTATCTTAATTGTTTACTCAACTAAGACTCAGTTTACTATTATCAAAGCGAAATCAAATTGTTTGCTCGTATCTTAATAAAAATTATTAAAATAGGGGGTTTTCGTAAATTTACGGAACGCCTAAAATTCTAAAAATATTTCAGTAAAATTACTGAGACTTGTTATTTCTATATAGTGCTATTAATTAAATTAATAGGCTTTTTTATCAGAAATATTTATAAATGTAAACTCTGGTTTTCGCTAAAGTCAAGCGAACTTTGCAAGAAGGAATCAAGAATTATGACCGCCCAACCTATGACGATTACTGCTTTTGCTAGCAAGCTGACTACTTTGAAGGAAGCTCGCTTTAGTGGGCGGCTGTTCCTGAAAGGTACTTTGGGGCGAGAGTGGATTCTTTACTTCTACCTGGGTCGGATTTTGTACGCAACTGGAGGAACTCATCCAGTTAGAAGGTGGCAAAGACATTTAGGAATAAATTGTTCTAATGTTAGTCCGAATCAACTTAGTTTACAAACTGATATTTCTGAAACTTCTTCCGATCTTAGCAAAAACTGTCGAGAATATTATTTGTTATGTTTATGGCTGAAGCAGCAAAAAATTACCCGTGAACAAGTTGTAAAAATAATTCAAGGCATTGTTCTTGAATTATTGTTTGACATTACTCAAGAAGTACCAAAAGCATTACAAATCAAGCAAGAAAATGCCTTAGCCCCCCAGTTGTTATTGATTGATGCCGAACAAGCGATCGCGAAAACTCAAGAAATTTGGCAAGCCTGGAAAATCGCTAAAATTTCTGATGTGCTTCCCAATCGAGCGCCATCGATCAAGCAACCAGAACAACTCCAACAAAAAACATCGCCTACCGTTTATAAATCTCTGACATTGTTATTAGATGGGCAAAGAACCTTACGAGATATTGCAGTTCAAACTAAGCGCAATGTTGCGGAAGTAACCCGCTCTCTATTGCCTTACCTTGAAACTGGATTAGTAGAGTTAAATGATATTCCTGATTTAGCAAATCCGGTTTCCCCGACTTCTTCAGAATTAACTGCTAAAAATCCTCCGACTTCTTCAGGCAAAACACCCGCTCAAGCGGCAACTCGAAAACCACTCATTGCTTGTGTGGATGATAGCCCGTTGGTTTGCAAAAATATGGAAAAGATTCTTACGTCAGCCGGGTATCAATTTTTGGCAGTACCAGATTCGATGCGAGCGATCGCTACTTTATTAAACCGCAAACCTCATATCATCTTTTTAGACTTGGTAATGCCCAATACGAACGGCTATGAAATTTGTACCCAATTGCGTAAAGTTTCTGCTTTCCGAGATACCCCAATTATTATTTTGACAGGAAATGACGGTATCATTGACCGAGTCCGAGCTAAGGTTGTCGGAGCTTCAGATTTCATGGGGAAACCAGTCGATGCAGAAAAGGTGCTAGCGATAACCAACAAGTACCTCAAGCACCTCAAAAACAGTTCCCTCGTGGTCAGTTGATTTTTGTTTTTCCTAGGAGCCTTAATACAATGCATACTGCTTTAATCGTTGAAGATACCCTAACTGAAAGGGAAACTTTTGCTAGCTGCTTGCGACGAGGTGGGTTAAATGTTTTAACAGCCAATACTGGAGAAGAAGCCTTAGAAAAAATCAGTAGCCATAAACCTGATGTGATCATTTTAGACGTTGTATTGCCCGGTCGTAGCGGCTTTGAACTCTGCCGCGAACTCAAAGCAGATGCAGAAACCAGCAAAATTCCAGTCGTGATGTGTTCCACCAAAAGCACTGATATGGATAAATTTTGGGGCATGAAACAAGGAGCAGATGCCTACATTCCAAAACCAGTCGATCAAGAGGAACTACTGCGTACTGTTAATCAATTAATTAAAGGTTAGGAAAAATCTTCGTCAGCACCGTCAAGAGACAAGCAATGGAATCTGAATTTTTGTCTGGAAACAAAGCTTTAATTCAACAACTTGAAATCCCAACCGCAGAACATAAAGCAGTCGTGGAAGAGCAATTTTTGCGGTTTCATCTTTTTCCTGACATTACCGCACTATTCCCCATGCACCAAATGACAGAGGTGCTGACAATTCCAGTTAGTCAGATTGTCCCCATTCCTCATATGCCAGCTTGGGTGATGGGAGTTTATAACTGGCGCGGTGAGATTTTATGGATTGCGGATCTCGGTCATTTGGTAGGGCTGACTCCCTTATACTTACAGGCAATTAACCGATCAACCTACACAGTCATTGTGATTCATGGGGAACAGCAAATCCTTGGGAAACAGCGAACTGGTAGCCAAATCACAGGAAAAAAGATGCTGGGATTGGTAGTGAATCGAGTCGAAGACATCGAAAGCTGCGATCCAGATTTAATTCAATCTCCTCCACAATCATCTGTCACCCCGGAATTGGTGCCATTTTTACGGGGATATTGGCTGAAATCAAATGGTGAAATACTGGTGGTTCTAGAGGGAGAATCCATCATGGCTGGAATGCCTAAGCCAGAAGTTTGAATGGCTGTTTGAATATCCAGATGTCTTTCTTTGGGTCTGGAATTTCAATTTTTTAACCTCTATCTGTATCCCTTAATCAACTCAACTCGCCACACTCATCTACCTTTAGCAAAGTTTAAACTATGAAGACGCCTTCCGATCCTCAATCAGATACAACAAAAGCCAATATTAAGCGTCGTCTCCGGGGTCGCAAGACAGGTGTTAGCCATCAACCCCCTCCTCTTAAGCTCATTCCGAACCAACAAGATTTAAACGGATCTCAAAATCTTGAACAAAAGGTAGAGAACAAGGGAAAAGAGCAGCTAGAGCAAACAGAGCAAGACCAGCTTAACCCGCCGTCTCCACAACTGAATCTATCTAAAAGTCCCACGCTCCGCAGCCAATTGTTGAGGACAATCTTACCTGTGGTACTAGCACCGCTAGCGATCGCAGGTATCGTGAGCTGGGGGATGACGAATTATCAAGCATCTGGGCGCACCGAGACGAAATTATGGAATGACGCGATGCTATCCTCCAACTTGGCTGGCGTAAAGGTCAAGGATGCTTTGATTTCGTCGTCTTTGACAGAAAATTCCTTAACTATTGATGTTGCGCGTGCTGCTAACTTTGACGAACTAGCGGTGCCGTTGGAGCATGTGGGACTGAGTAACACTGAAAAAATTCAGATTTTGGCTCCGGCAAGCAAAGCCGTTATTAGTACCATTACATCTAACGGAGCGATCGCGCAGAAAGAAGTGTTGGGTGGCGATGCGGTTTTACAAACAGCCACCGCTCTGTTAGCCGAACTAGAAGTACAAAAGGCTAATTTTGGGGAAAACGCTCCCCTTGGGAAAAAGCCAAGCTACGTTGCCACGACAGGTCAACTCCAGGGACTTACCATTATCCCTTACGTTCACCAAGAGGGACAATTAGTTCTGAGTACTTCATTCGATCGGGACGGCAGAAAGTATAGCCTTGCCGCAGTTCCAGGCATCGATTTGGTCAGTGTCACCTCAATTGAGCTTTCGGAAATTGCTGCGGCTGGAAATGAGCATGGACTAATTTTTGTCCTAATTTTTCTTTCCTTGGGAGCCGTAGGTGCAGGCATTGTGGTGAGTTTAGCACGTCGCTGGTCTGCTCCTTTGAAAGAATTGACGGGTACATCAGAGCAGGTTGCTGCTGGAAATTTGGATGCCTACGTTGAACCTCGCGGGACTACTGAAACCCAAACTCTAGCTGTCAGCTTCAATAACTTGGTGGCACGAGTTAAAGACTTATTAAGCAAGCAAGAAGTTGAAGGCAAGCGATTACAACTGTGTGCCGATATTGCTACCAGTGCCAGAGAATCTCTCGATATCCATGAAGTATTCAAGAAAGCAGTTCAAGGCACGCAACAAATCCTGAATGCAGAACGAGTATTCATCTATCGCTTCAATCCAGACTGGAGTGGCTATGTTGTTGCCGAAGCCGTAGCGCCCGGATTGCCGACCTGCATGAAAATCAAGGTAGCTGATACCTACTTCACCTCTTCCAAGGTGGGAGTAGAACTCTATCGGAAGGGCCGCGTTTTTGTCATTGATGACATCTATAAAGCCAATCTCACACCTTGCCACATTGAGTTGTACGAGCGATTAAAAATCAAAGCCAATGTAATTACCCCGCTGATTAGCGGCGACAAACTACTCGGCTTGATGTGTACGCAGCAGTGTTCTAATCCTCGGACTTGGCAGCAGTCTGAAGTCGATTTCTGTACCCAGGTGTCCACTCAATTAGGGCTAGCCATAGATCGGATTGGCTATTTGCAAAAGCGGGAAGTTGAAGCTAAACAACAAGAAGTTGAAGCCAAGCGATTACAGTTGTGTGCCGATATCGCCACCAGCGCTAGAGAATCGTTAGATGTCAAAGAAATTTTCGAGAAAGCCGTTCAAGGAACTCAACAAATCCTCAAAGCAGAACGGGTGTTTTTGTATCGCTTCAATCCAGACTGGAGTGGAGATATCGTCGCGGAATCTATTGCTCCAGGTTGGCCTTCCTGCTTAAAAATGACCGTCACGGATACCTACTTCACCGACTCTCCCGCAGGGGTAGAACGATACCGCAATGGTCGCGTGTTTGTCATCAATGACATCTACAAAGCCAATCTTACGGGTTGCCACATTGAGTTGTATGAGCGATTAAAAATCAAAGCCAATGTGATTACCCCGATTGTCAGCGGTGATAAACTATTAGGTTTGCTATGTACGCAGCAGTGTTCAAATGCTCGGAATTGGCAGCAGTATGAAGTCGATTTTTGTTCGCAGTTGTCTACTCAAGTCGGCTTAGCTCTAGACCGAATCAGTTTCTTAGAACAGAAGGAAGCTGAAGCAAAACAGCAAGAAGTTGAAGCTAAGCGCATTCAACTGTGTGCCGATATTGCTACTAGCGCTCGTGAATCTCTCGATGTCAAGGAAGTATTTGAAAAAGCCGTTGTTGGCGCTCAACAAATCCTGAATGCGGAACGGGTGTTTTTATATCGCTTCAACCCAGATTGGAGTGGGGATGTAGTTGCTGAATCAGTAATGCCGGGTTGGCCTTCCTGTCTAAAAATGACTGTTACCGATACTTACTTCACCGACTCGAATGTGGGGGTAGAAAGATATCGCAATGGTCGAGTATTTGTCATTAATGATATTTATCAATCTGGTTTGACTTATTGCCACGTTGAGTTGTATGAGCGATTAAGAATTAGAGCCAATGTGATTACCCCGATTGTCAGCGGTGATAAACTATTAGGCTTGCTGTGTACGCAACAGTGTTCTACTCCTCGGAATTGGCAGCAGTATGAAGTAGACTTTTGCTCGCAGTTATCTACTCAAGTCGGCTTAGCTCTAGACCGAATCAGTTTCCTAGAACAGAAAGAAACTGAAGCAAAACAGCAAGAAGTTGAAGCTAAGCGCATTCAACTGTGTGCTGATATTGCTACTAGCGCTCGTGAGTTGCTAGATGTCAAGGAAGTATTTGAAAAAGCCGTTGTTGGCGCTCAACAAATCCTGAATGCAGAACGAGTGTTTTTGTATCGCTTTAACTCGGATTGGAGTGGAGATGTTGTTGCGGAAGCGGTGACAACTGGCTTACCTTCGTGCCTGAAAATGACCGTGACCGATACTTACTTCACCGACTCGAATGTGGGTGTAGAAAAGTATCGCAAGGGTCGCGTATTTGTCATTAATGACATCTATCAAGCCAATCTTACAGGTTGTCACATTGAGCTGTACGAGCGATTAAAAATCAAAGCCAATGTAATCACCCCGATTGTCAGCGGTGACAAACTATTAGGCTTGATGTGTACGCAGCAGTGTTCTACTCCTCGGACTTGGCAGCAGTATGAAGTAGATTTTTGCTCGCAGTTATCTACTCAAATCGGCTTAGCTTTAGACCGAATCAGTTTCCTCAAACAGAAGGAAGCGGAAGCCAAACAGCGAGAAGTCGAAGCCAATTTGACACAATTGTTTGCAGATATTGCCAACAGCGCTCGTGAATCTCTCGATGTCAAAGAGGTTTTCGAGAAAGCAGTGATTGGCGCTCAACAAATCCTGAATGCGGAACGGGTGTTTTTGTATCGCTTTAACCCGGACTGGAGTGGGAATGTAGTTGCGGAAGCGGTGACGCCCGGATTACCGACCTGCATGAACATGAAAGTAGCAGATACCTATTTCACCGACTCAGAGGCGGGGGTAGAGTTGTACCGCAAAGGTCGCGTGTTTGTTATCGATGACATTTATCAAGCGAATCTCGCCCCTTGTCACGTTGAGTTGTACGAGCGATTAAAAATCAAAGCCAATGTGATCACCCCGATTGTTAGCGGTGACAAACTACTGGGCTTAATGTGTACCCAGCAGTGTTCAACCCCTCGGACTTGGCAGCAGTCTGAAGTCGCTATCTGCACGCAGTTGTCCACTCAAGTTGGTTTGGCGATAGACCGCATCAGCTATCTGGAACAGAAAGAAGCTCAAGCCACGCGATCGCAACTTTTGTCGATGATTACCCTCCGCATTCGGGAATCTCTGAAGCTGGAAGACATTCTGAATACAGCGGTCGAAGAGGTGCGACGCGCATTTAAAACAGATCGCTTAATCGTCTATCGCTTCGATGCGAACTGGGATGGGACGGTAATTGCAGAATCTGTAGCGACGGGTTGGATGCCCACTCAAGGAGTCAAAGTTGAAGATACCTGCTTGAAAGAGACGCAGGGGGGAAGCTACAACAAAGGGCGCATTCGTGCCATTGAGGATATTTATCAAGCGGGTCTGAACGAGTGTCACATTAAAATGTTGGAGCGCTTTCAAGTCAAAGCCAACTTGGTCGTGCCCATCGTAGTAGATAACGAGCTATTCGGCTTGATGATTGCTCATCAATGTTCGGGGACTCGCATTTGGCAGAAGGGTGAAATCGATTTGTTCACCCAGTTGACAACTCAAGTGGGTATTGCCCTCAACCAAGCGACGCTGCTGGAACAGATTCAAACTTTGCTGGCGGCGCAAGAGGAAGCGACCCGCCAACAATCTGCAAATGCCGAACAGCAAAGGTCAGCCAAGGAAGCCCTGCAAAAACGAGCGCTGGAACTGCTGCTGGAAGTCGATCCTGTCAGTAAAGGAGACCTCACCATTCGGGCGCAGGTGACTGAGGATGAAATTGGCACGATTGCTGACTCCTACAATGCCACGATCGGTAGCTTACGGAAAATTGTTAGCCAGGTGCAAACCGCCGCCAAACAAGTGGCAGCAACCACCAGCAGCAATGAAGTCTCTGTTCAAGAGCTATCGGCAGAAGCTTTACGGCAATCAGAGGAAATTTTAGCTGCTCTGGATCGAATTCAGGAAATGTCCACCTCGATTCGAGCGGTTGCTGCCAATGCCGAACAAGCGGAAGCTGCGGTTCAACAAGCGACGCAGATTGTGAAGGAGGGTGACGCTGCCATGAACCGCACGGTGGACGGGATTCTAGCGATTCGGGAAACTGTCGCAGAAACCTCTAAAAAAGTCAAGCGTTTGGGCGAATCTTCGCAAAAGATTTCCAAAGTGGTGAACCTAATTGGCACCTTTGCCGCTCAAACGAACTTGTTGGCGCTCAATGCTTCAATTGAGGCGGCACGCGCTGGGGAAGAGGGTCGAGGCTTCGCCGTCGTTGCGGATGAAGTGCGATCGCTAGCGCGGCAATCGGCGGCAGCAACGGCGGAAATCGAAAAGCTGGTTGCAGGCATTCAAGCAGAAACTAATGAGGTGGTAGCGGCGATGGAAGCGGGCACTGAGCAGGTCGTTACAGGGACGAAACTGGTGGATGAAACCCGCCAAAGCCTGAACAAAATTACGACTGCCAGCGCCCAGATCAGCGCCTTGGTGGAAGCGATCGCCCAAGCGGCTGTCGTGCAATCCAAAGCTTCCGATGCAGTCACCAAAACCATGACCGACGTAGCAGCGATCGCCACCAAAACCTCAACGGGAGCCACCGATGTATCGGCATCCTTTAAGGAATTGCTAGCGTTGGCGCAAGAACTGCAAGCAAACGTGGGTCGATTTAAAGTTAGCTAATGGGTAATTGGTAATGGGTAATTGGTAATGGGTAATTGGTAATGGGTAATTGGTAATGGGTAATTGGTAATGGGTAATTGGTAGGGAGAAGAATCCAGCCAATTATTAATTACTAAACCCCTTTTCCCCAATTATCAATTATCAATTCCCAATTCCCATACGCCTCTTCCCCAATTACCAATTACTAATTACCAATTACCAATTCAGTATTATGGCGCTCGACTCTGATATCCGCGACCAAGCCTATCAGTTCTTCATTCAAGAAGCTCCAGAGCTGTTGCAGGTCATCGAATCGGAACTGCTGACGCTCAAGACAGAGCGGACTACTGCTAAAATTCACAGTCTCATGCGTGCGGCTCACTCGATTAAAGGGGGATCTGCTTGCGTGGGACTCGAAACAATCAAAACGATAGCTCATCGCCTTGAAGATATCTTTAAGGCGCTCCACAACAAAGAGTTAGAGATTGATGCCGAACTAGAAAGCTTATTGCTGCAAGCCTATGATTGTCTCCGCCTCCCTTTAACGGAGCAGATTCTGGCGGGTCATTTCAACGCAGAACAGGCGATCGCGATCGCCGAACCCGTGTTTGCCAAAATTGAGGCACAATTAGGAGATTTCCTCACCGGAGAGGAAGTTTTACCCAATGCGGTGGAATTGGGAATTGATATCACCTTATCGATATTTGAAGTGGACGTGGCGCAAGAACTAGAGCGCCTCACTCATGTTTTAGCCCATCCTGAAAGCAATCAAGTAGCCGGAGAATTGCGGGCACTCGCTGATGTATTTACCGGCATCGCAGAATTATTAAGTTTGCCAGGATTTGGAGCGATCGCGCAAACTACTTTGGCGGCGCTCGATGCTCATCCCGAACAAGCCTTGCAGATTGCTAAACTGGCATTAGCTGATTTTCTGGCAGCGAGAGAAGACGTACTCGCAGGCGATCGCTTGCTTGGCGGTTCTCCCTCTACCGCTTTAACAAAACTTGCTGCTACTTCTCCAGTTCAAACTTCCCCTGGATCAACGGTTACAGGCGTCCAACTGGCTCCCGAATTAGAGCTACTGACACTGACTGAAGATGAAGAGGAATCAGCGCTCTCCTTTTCCTTTTCTTCTATTGAAGATATTTTTGGTAGCTCTGTCCTCCCTTCTGAAATCAATGAAGATTTCTTAGACGTTTCGGCACTATTCACATCTGAAGAAATTTCCGAAACCGAGTTAGGCATTCCAGGGGAAACGCTAACTTCTATCGCTGCTTTCGACGAAATTCTTGATTTCTCAGATTCCAGCCTATCAACTCAAAATCAACTCCCTCTTCTCAAAGTTGATGAACCTGAGCATCTAACCTTAACTACAGATGAGGAAAGTCTCAAACCAAACTTAGACGAGCGAAAACAGAAACAAACTTCAGATAAAATTTTTAAGGATTCAAAATTAACAGCAGAAATTACAGATTTTTATAATAATTCATCTTTCAACGGGCTGAAACTTCCGGCGCTACCAGCAGCTAATCTAAATCAAGAATTTGAGTTAATCGCTCAAGAAGAAATCCTCGCTTCCCCTCCTTCTCTAGATGAAGTTTTTGGTAGTTTTGCCTCAAATTTACCAGAGATAGAAATTGAAAACTCATCTTCTTTTGAAGTAGCTGAGCCGATGGCGCTGATTGAGGAAATTCCTGAATTAGAGCTAGCTGTTGAAGAAACTAACCTAGTTACTATTTCTCCCCCAGCTCCAGAACTACACTCAGAATTAATTGCAACAAAATCCTCAACGAATATTCAAGCAGTTGTTCAGGAAATCGAGCAATTATTTGATAGTTTGCCTTCCGTAACCGAGCTTCCGGTCAATCTAGTCAACACAGAAAATTCGCCTCAGATAATTCAGTCTGAAATCGACAAAGCAGCGCCTAAAACTTCTAGACCCGCTAAATTGCCTGCTGCCAAAGACAAGAAGAAAGAAACCATTGTCCCTACCAATTCTACTCCCCAACTTTCTGTTCGAGTTGACTTAGATCGACTGGAACGAATGAATAACTTGGTGGGTGAACTTGCCATTAACCGAAACGGTCTTTTCCTCCAAAACGAACAACTGCAAGCAACGGTACAAGAACTGCTGCGGCGGTTTACTAAATTTCAGGAAATCGCCAATCATCTGCGCGATTTATCAGACCAGATGATAGTGGCTCCAGAACGCCATTCTATTGCGTCAGACCAGCAAATCGCATCTCGAAAAGCAGAAAAGCCGGATGTAAAAACGCGATTTCCTGCGTCTGAAACCGAGGAAAATATAGAGCAAAATCTCCTGTCTTCTAGCACCTCTACACCCCTAACTTCTTCGTTTGACTCCCTAGAGATGGACAGCTATGGAGCATTGCACTCAATGGTGCAAGAGAGCCTCGAAGAGATGGTGCAACTCGAAGAAATCGTCGGGGATGTGGCACACTTAGCTGGACAGTCAAGCCAAACTTTAGAAAGTCAACGTCAAATGATCGCCCACTTGCGGGATGATTTGATGTGGGCGCGGATGCTTCCCCTGCGCGAAGTGTTGAGCCGCTTTCCTAGAGTTTTGCGCGACCTTTCCACAAAATACAAAAAGCCAGTCGAGCTGAAATTAAGCGGGACGGGAGTTTTAGTTGATAAAGCCGCTTTAGAAAAACTCAACGATCCTTTACTGCACTTGCTCCGCAATGCCTTCGATCACGGGATTGAGCCACCAGAAGTACGCCGTCAGCAAGGGAAACCGGAGCGGGGTCAGATTGAAATTCAGGCTTATCATCAGGGGAGTCACACGATTATTGAAGTACGGGATGACGGTCAAGGAGTCAACCTAGAACGCATCCGTTTGAAAGCACTAGAGTTGGGGTTGCTTTCACCAGAACAAGTGGTTACAACTTCAACCACTCGACTTTTAGATTTACTATTTGAGCCAGGATTTTCCACTGCGGCTCAAGTCAGCGAACTGTCGGGTCGAGGTGTGGGATTAGATGTGGCGCGATCGCAACTGCGATCGCTCAAAGGTACCATCACGGTCACGACCACGCCTGGAAAAGGTACCACCTTTACGTTACGCATCCCGCTGACGCTGACGATTGCTAAATTACTCGTCTGCTTGGTTGGTTCCACTGCTTACGCCTTCCCCGCTGACAGCATTGAAGAGATCGTCATTCCGAAAACTGACCAGATGAAGCACTCTGGAAAACAGAGATTCTTGCACTGGCGCAAGCGAATCGTTCCTGTCTATCACTTATCAGAATTACTGGACTATAGTTGTCCGTTGCCTGAATCAATTCCCAGCCAAGCTTTAGTCGCCGTTCCCACTCCCGAAGCTTGGGCACCACCGATGCTGCTAATCCGCCGAGATAACCAAATTCTTGCCTTAGAAATCGATCGCTTGGTCACAGAGCAAGAATTGGTGATCAAACCCTTTGGTGCAGCGATCGCGCCTCCAAGTTATATTTACGGTTGCACGATTTTAGGAGATGGGAGCCTGATTCCGGTAATTGATGGGGCAACGCTTCTCACCCAGATGGTTGGGCAAAGTAAGAACGCGATCGCTACGACTACTTTCACCGATCTGCCAACTGCTTCCCCCATCCAAACTGCATCAATTGACAAAACTAAAGTATCCGCAAACACAGCTAAATCGCCTTTGATATTAATCGTAGATGACTCGATTACCCTCAGACAAACTTTAGCTTTAACACTCCAAAAAGCAGGATACCGCGTCTTACAAGCAAGAGATGGACGGGAAGCCATCGAACAGTTACAGCAAAATTCCAACATTCAAATGGTGGTTTGCGATGTAGAAATGCCGAATCTAAATGGCTTTGAATTTCTCAACCATCGTCGTCAAGATCCGCAGCTATCAAAAATACCCGTAGCGATGCTGACTTCCCGTAGTAGTGAAAAACATCGACAATTAGCAACTCACTTGGGAGCCAGTGCTTACTTTAGTAAACCTTACTTAGAGCAAGAATTCTTAGCAGCCCTCAAAGCCCTTTTTGAAAAAAGTGGATCTTTAGGAGCTGCCGTTCGTAGCTCATAATAATGAGAGCATCTCAATGTTTTTAAAGACATCAATTACAGTCCAGAAACCCACCCCAACCCTCTGGGTGAATCGGGAGGGATGAATCCTACTTTCCCCTGAAAAAAAAGGCATGAACAGCACTTTAATCAACTCAACCCCCCCGGATTTCGATCGGTTAGATGTTTCCGCGTCTGTACCCGCTATTAAAGTGCTTGTGTTTAGCATTGGTAGCTTAAACTTGGGTTTGCGGATTGAGTCTATCTACAAAGTGCTGAATTCTACCCAAATTTTTGGCAGCGGACTGAATGGAGTCGGTATTGCTCATGTAGGCGATCGCGAAGTGACTGTTTTGAATCTACAGCAGCGGTTATTTTCATCCAACTCAACCCACGAAACCCCTCAGGGAGCCTACCTGATCGTTCTTCAAAATACCGAAAGAGAGTTGTATGGTATCCCCGTTGAAACCGTTCCCGCTTTGATAGATGTACCCTTATCCACGATTCGAGTCTTACCCGAATCCTTTCGTCACGCTAACACTCTGGGGATAGCCAGTCACGTTGCTGTCATTTCTCAACCAGAAACTTCTCTAACCTTATTTCTGTTAGATATTGATACAACAACGAAACTTTCTTGGGGCAATTTCGCTCTGCCACCTGCTACGGACGAGGAGACACGGCAGCCTCAATAATGCTATGTTTATTACCCTATAAAGGCGATCGCTAGCTCATCTGGATCGCTTTGGGAATTTAGCTCTATATATCTACTCATCAATTAGAAGATGAGAGCGATTGCGCCTTTCAAACCCCATCATATTGAAAGGTGAACTGAAAGAGATCGCGCCTATCACTCACTGTTATATAGAATACAATCATCGCAAGCCTTGGCAGGTGAAAGCAGCCCAGTAGTGAAGAGGTGAGAAAGGACATTCATCTTGTGAATTCTTGAGTGCGTGAATCTGATTCGTAACTCCCGCGTACTTCCGATATTCACAATTCCATTTCAAAAAGTCTGCTGAACCTGGTTGGTATTGGCTGCGCTTGCTTCTAGCTTCTTTCCGTCCAGCTTCTGCTTGTGTAGATAGTTCTTGTATATCCTCTCTTTTCAAGAGTTCCTCTTTTCTTAATTCACGCAGTTTAATTTGAGCTTGTCGCAGAGATTCGGGGCGGCTTTTATCTGGTTGTCGGTGCTGATAGTAGAAGATGGAAAATAATGCTGTGGCTAAGTCATCGACTGACCAAAGAGTGCTGACAACACTTCTGGCACCAGAACATAAAAAGCCGGTGGAAAGTGTTAGAATATCATCCGTTATTTCTGGCAAACCCAAACCCGTTTCGCAACAAGAAAGAAACACATCAGAAAGATTAGGCAGCCGCCAGCCTGGAGTCATCAACTGCCCCAAGGTGATATTACCATCAGCCAATTTCAACTGGGAGTTAAGGGGATTATCGAGGCAGAATTCAGCATGATGGCTGGAGTGAAGCACTTGAACTCGTGAAGCCAGCTGACGATAGTTGCTTGTTGTAGCTTGGCTGCGACCTCTTAAGCGAGCGCTTTCAGGAATGTTGTAAACTTTCGCAATTTGTTCACCCTCAAAATTTGCAAAGGGCAGGTCTTCGGTAGCATCTTCCACGGTGCCGTAGGTGAGATTTCCTTCTACTTCGCCCCGTTGTTGGCAAAATTCTAAAACTTGGCAACTAGGAGTATAGCGAATGAGAAACTTATCTCCTAAATATTGACCCTCTCCAAGGGGCAGAGCAGCAAAGGGAATTTGATGCAGCGCCAAGTGAGGCACTAAAATCAGTTCGGTAATGTCCTGTAGATGCTGAGAAATAAGGTCATTGATTTGCAAGCGTTCAGCCAGTTCGGCTAAGAAATTAATAATTTGGGACTTCCAAGTGTTTTCCTCTTCGACGTAGAGTTTTAACCATTTCTGGGAAATCCAGTTTTGTAGAGTCTCAATTCCTTGCCCAGTACAAGCGTGGCAGGCGAGCTGGTTTTTCCGCAGTACAAATATATGAGTATTGTTACTGGTGCTATAGAAGCTGAGGATAGCAGTAGTCGGTTGGTCGATGAGCTTCTGCATCGCCGAAAAGTCAGGAGCTATAACTTGAATCTCACCAGCTAGTACTGGGTCTAAGCGTCTGAGTTGTTCCCAAATTTGCTGTTTCTCAGCTTCTAAAGATGCGATCGCTTGCGTTTTAGCTTGGAAAGAAGCGCGATCGCTTGTTCTACTTCCCACTCCTATCAGTTCTCGATTATTACCAGAGCTGTTTTGAGAGCGCTCTTGGTCAATTCGCTGTTGCAAGTCATCAAACTGCTGCAATAACTTCTTAACTTCTAGGGGGATTTCGCCGCTTTGGTAGAGGTCATTACTTGCCATCAAGTCTACAAGGCGTTTGGAACGCGATCGCTCGACAGTCTCAAGGGCTTTTTCCAGTTGCCCATCATTTATGCAGGCTTGCACCATGTTTTCGTAAACATCAAAAGCCTCTGCTAAAATCTCTTGACGGCGAGATTCAGAAGCTGCCCAACTGCGACTGGTTTCCACAGCTTCTATCACAGCTCCAAAGCCCTCAATAGCTTCTTGCCACAACGCTCCCTTGAAAGCGGCGTAGCCCAAACCACGTCCAGTCACTATACATGAGATAGGGTCTGCTGCCGGAGTGTAAATTTTCAGTGCTTGTTGAAACGCTTGGACTGCCTGTGGAATCTGTTGTAGTTTGAGGTAAACATTACCAAAATTGTGTTGGAGCATTGCCCAATCTCTGGGAAACGCCTCACAGGTAAGAACTTGTAGTGCCGCCTCGTAGAAGCGAATCGCCAACTTTAAATTCCATATTTCACCTACCATTGACCAAGCGATCAGTTCACCTAGTGTTCCTTGGGGAATTGCTAGTTCCAGCTCCTCCGGCAATCCTTCCGAAATACGATAAGAATATGCAAAGCCCAAATTATGTTGGAGCATTGCCCAATTTTGAGGAAACCCTTCGGGGGTGAAGACTTGCAACGCTCGGTCGTAGCAGCGAATTGCTAACTCCAGATTCAGCTCCTTATCACCATAGATGCGGTCAGTGTAGGCAACGCCCAGATTATATTGAAGCATTGCCCAGTCTTGGGGAAACACCTTGCTGGTATAGACTTCCAATGCCGCCTCGTAGCAGCGAATCGCTGACTCTAGATTCTCCGCTTGGTTGCCTAAAATACGGTTACGATAGGCAGTGCCTAAATTGTTGTGGGTCAATGCCCAGTCTTGAGGAAAGGTATCACGGATGCGGATTTGCAGCGCTGCTTCGTAGCAGCGAATCGCCTGTTCCTGATTTTCTGCTTTATCCCCCAAAATGCGGTTGGTGTAGACATTTCCCAGATTGTTTTGGGTAGCAGCCCAATCTTGAGGAAAGGTGTCACGGGTAAGGACTTGTAGCACTGCTTTATAGCAACGAATTGCCTGCTCTAGATTATCCGCCCGATTCCCCAAGATACGGTCTTTGTAAACATTCCCTAAATTGTTTTGGGTCATTGCCCAATCTTTTGAAAACGCCTCACGAGTGTAGATTTGCAGTGCTGCTTCTAAGTATTGAATTGCCGACTCTAGATTCTCCGCTTTATCCCCCAAAATACGGCTGCGGTATGTAACACCCAGATTGTTTTGGGTATCTGCCCATTTTTCGGGAAAGGTGTCACGGATGTAGATTTGTAGCGCTGCTCCATACCAATGAATTGCCCGTTCTAGATTATCCACCTTGTCTCCGAAAATGCGGTTGAAGTAGGCAACTCCCAGAGCATTTTGGGCCATTGCTAATACTTCCGGAAACGTATTGCGTGTAAAGATGGTGGTGATAATTTCATATCCAGTAATAACAATTTCCAGGTTGCTGGCTCTGCTGCCCAAGGGGAAGTTCTGAATTATATTGCTGAATAGAAAGATATCTAATGCAAGCCTTTGCGCTTGCTTAGGCTCCACTGTTGACAACTTATCCCTTGCCAAATTGTGCAGCAACTGAGCAAAGTTATCATCTAATTTATCCAAGTTTGCTTGTAGCAGTGGGTATATTACTTTGGAATTGCCGTTACTCTCTTGGGTTGCTTGCAATACCTCAAGTAAGAAATTTACATAGGATTTTTGATATTGTTTACTCTTTTTTGGCTTTCCAGTACCGAATCCTTTTGCCATATCGTTCACTTAACCTTGAAACCTTAGTTATCTCAGGCACTTTGACGGGAGTGCCATCCCAATACTGGCTGCCACCCAACAGTTACTAACTCTTGAGTGGGGCGCAAAATGCCTCTACTGAAGTCAATTCCCACGGCTTCTAACTGCTCAAATCCATTTTTGTGGAACGGATGGCGAGGGCTGGTAACTTGATTTCTCATCCACAAATAGGGATTATTCCGACTACGACCTTCCCAGTCATTAGAAGCAGGCCATTTGCCGCAATCCAGGGGACTGACCCAGCCGTTGAATTCCAAAGCTAACAGACACCAAGCTCTCGCTCCCCATTCATCCGGTGTCGGGTCATCTGGCTTAACAACCCCATTACTGTTAAACCAATTCATCTGAGGAACTCCCAGACCTCCATTCTGCCGCCACAGGGCGATGTAACCATCTGGCTTGACCGCAAAATGACCAATTTCATGCAGGACATTCCACCACTTCTCATACCCAGGCGTGATAGTAATTCTACTAACGCCAATGCTATGACAAAACGCCTGAACATCAGCAACTGTGGGGATAATCAAATTACCCTTGTCTCGCGTCATATTCTTTCCTTGTGATGCTTTTTATCTAAAGTTTAGAATCCAAAAAATATAGCTTTATAAACAGAGAGTTAGCAGATTTTGCTCTGAAGATTATTGCAAAACATCGGCTAATTTCTCTAGCAAACTTTCTGCTAAATCTAGTAGTTCGATTTCATCATTTTCATCGCTGGAATTGCAGTTAATACCGACCGCCGCAACGCTACCAGCTAAGAGATTCTTGACAGCACAGAGTCGGTCATCTTCTTCTGGGATGGTCAGGCATTTTTCCAACTCGGCGGCAATTTCAGAAAGCGATCGCGCTCCCAATCTCTCCCGTACCTGTACAGCCACCGAGTCATCACTCTCCAGAAACGCCGTCACAAATTTGATGACCGAGACATCTTTGTGCGAGAAGTGCCGAACCGCCGCCTGCACATATTCCCGCAGACTCATCCCCTCTGCCTCAGCTAGCTGGACAACTTCCGCGCCTAAGTCTACCAGCACCACCTCTTCGTTATCGCTTACCTGATAGAGTTCGTCTCCCTGCTTGACAGCCACCAATAAATCCGCACCCAAAGTATGTAGGTAGTGCAGCACCGACTCCAACTCATGATCCTTCAGTGCCGACTCCAGCTTAGACACCGCCGCTTGCT
>NZ_JAMPKC010000033.1:0-48587 GCF_039961975.1 Trichocoleus sp. DQ-A3
TGGTCTTGGCTCAACAGCCGCATCCGCAAACAACTCGACCAGTTTAATTGTTTGCGAGATGCAATCGAGCATGTCTTATGCTTGTCGTCCTAATTACCTTGGCGATTGCTATACAAGCGTGGCGAACTGACTTTTTCTGCGCGAGGCGTTAGCCTCGCTTCCAAGACACGCGATCGCGCTCTGTTCGCATCGCCCCTGGAATGAGTAATCTGTTATAGCAGGGAGAAAGCGGTGTGAAGCAGGAGGTTGTTGATGAGCGATCGCGTAGCGGATACCCTTGGGACTGTTCGCCGCTTCAAGTTGATGCTAATCGATGATGACCCGATTTTTCGGTTGGGTCTTAGCACCGCTTTGCCGTCGTTTCCCGACCTGCAAGTCGTTGCCCAGGCGGATAGCGTTGCAGACGCTTTGCAGACGCTGGCAGATGGAGTTGGTACAGACAACGCTCCAAATCTGGTGATTTTAGAACTAAACTTAGGTCGCTCTAACTTGTCTTTGGGGGGATCGATCGGGTTGCATCTGTGCCAGGAATTAAAGACGCAATTCCCGAAATTACCGATATTCCTTCTCAGCCAACGACTCACGCCAGAGGAACTGATAGCAGCCAGAACCCTAGGCGTCGAGGGCTATTGCCCCAAAGGCACCGATCTCTCGGTTCTGGTGCCAGCGCTTCGTCAGGTAGCCGTTGGGGAAGTTTACTGGTCAGAACTCGTACAGACGCAAAACGACGCGCCTGTAGAAGCCTCAGATGTCATACAAAGTCGTTCATCCTTGCTCTGGCAAATCCGTCAGTCGGGACTACGGCAAATCGATACCGCGATCGCCCAGGTGACAAACCAGGTACAAAACCCCAATCTTTCAACACTAGATTGGTTCATCCTAACGGGACGGCGACGAGAATTGCGGACAGCCCGTTGGCTGGTCAATCAGCTGTTACCTGTGGCGACGACCGGCGCAAGAAATCAGGTGGCAGGGACGGGTTTTACTGACCCCCCTGAGGAAAACTCGAATGACCTCCTCAACCCACCTAGATCGGGAAGTCGCGATCGCCGCAGTGGGACTCCTCTCCCTACCCCGGAACCGAGGAGAAGAAATAATCCCTCGTTAGACTCAATACTCGCGACTCAGTCCTCAGCACTTTCTGAATCCTCGATCCTCAGCCCCCTGCTAGACGCTACTTTAAATAAACTTCAATTCGGACTCAAGAATCTGACTGGCTCTCCGTTGGAAATTGATATTCTGCTGGAAGAAAAGAAACGGGAATTGCTCTATCTGATCTTGCGTAAATTCGAGGATGTCTTAGAGGAACTGCGCTTTTCCCAGCTACAGCCGGAAGCGATCGCTCTGAAGCACTCGCTGATTCTGCGGGATTTGTGGCAAGCGTCTACCACTGATTTTTTTGGCAAATATTGCACAATTCAAGTCGGAAACCTTGAAGTGGATATTGTCAATACTTTGTTACAGGATGCAACAATTATTCAACAATCTTTTCTAGATAAAATTCCTCTGGTTGCCGAAATCATCAACTATTTGCTTTTTCAAACTTCGCTGATGATTGATAATGTTTCCTACTCTTTTGGGACACCGGAAGCGCGGGATCGAGCAGAAGTTATCTTGGAGAATTTATTAATTCAAATTGCCAATAGCGTTGTCCAACCCCTGCTGAACTATTTCGCAGATGTGGAAGCAATTAAGCAGATTTTTTACGATAGACGGTTAATTTCATCGCGGGAAATTGCTCGATTTCGGAACAATCTATCGTGGAAATATCGTTTAGAAAGATATGTGGGTGAGCCAACCGCAATTTTTGAAAGCCGATATCTTCTGCTAGCGCTAGGTGGCATTGGAATCAAAAAAATCTCTATTTATGCCCCCCGCACTGATGAATTGCAGCAACTGAGGGGTGCCCAACTCGCTTGTACGCTAGCGCTAGAAACTAGAGATGCGATCGCGCCACGTCTGCGCTCAACGGTTGCCTTCCTAGGTAGCGGTGTTGTTTACGTCCTCACGCAAGTAATCGGCAGAGGCATTGGCTTAATTGGACGCGGCATCATTCAAGGCATTGGCACAACGTTACAAGAAACTCGGTTTGGCAAAAATGGCGAACGCCAGAAGTAAAAAAGGCAGGTGAAAAAGGACAAGTAAAAAGGGTAGGGGTGCAGGGGCATTCTACCTCGTTCTCTGTTCCTTCTCCTCGATTTCCATAAGATTAACTCATAGGAAGATATACTCAGGCTATTCCTGAAGGTTAAACAGTTTTCAACCGCTGCTCCGATAAAATTTAAACACTTGAATCAGGCAATCCGATCGTGAGAGATTGCGATTGCCACCACAATCTCAGCGTTCAGTATAGAGATGAAGGGAATCAATGATGCAGCCCAAGAGATGATAGCAACCTACGATTTACGTCTGGTTGTGCTTTCGATGGCGATCGCGATCGCCGCTTCCTACACGGCGCTGGATTTAGCGGGACGAGTCACGGCGGCTCAAGGACGTGGGCGGAAGCTGTGGCTAGCAGGAGGTGCGATCGCGATGGGAAGTGGCATTTGGTCGATGCATTTTATCGGAATGCTCGCCTATTGCCTGCCAATCTCAATGGCTTACGATTTCCCCACCGTCTTGGTTTCAATGGGAGTCGCAGCGATCGCTTCCGCCGCAGCTTTGTATATCGTTAGCCGCGAACAAATGGGTTGGCGAAGATTACTCGCAGGTGGCATTTTCATGGGCTGTGGCATTGCCGCGATGCACTATACAGGCATGGCGGGGATGCGGTTAGAAGCGACCGTTACCTATGACCTTAGACTGGTAGCAGTTTCGATGGCGATCGCCATTAGTGCTTCCTGGCTCGCCTTGTGGTTAGCTTTTCATCTGCGTACAGCGGCGACATTAACCGGGAACTTGCGAAAGATCGGCAGCGCGATTGTCATGGGATGCGCGATCGCAGGGATGCACTATACCGGGATGGCAGCGGTAAGCTATCAATCAACCAATCCCTCCGGGATGGAGTTGTCCTTGATTATGGACAATTCTTGGCTGGCAGTTGAAATTGGAATTGCCACGACGATCGTGCTAGCGCTAGCGCTGCTGGGTTCTGTCTTCGATCGACGGCTGAAAATTGAGCTTGCCAGAGCAGAGGCACTGCGGGAAAGTGAAGAGCGGTTCCGGGCTTTAGCGCAGAATGCCTCTGACATTCTTGTGATTGTTGCAGCTGATGGCACAATTCGCTACACCAGTGCCTCCATTCAATCGATTTTGGGCTACGAACCGGAAAATTGGCTCTCGAAAAAAGCAATTGAAATTGTTCATCCGAGCGATCGCTCTCAGGCAGAGAAACTATTAGCAGCTGCACTGAATTCTCCAACTAGCAACTCTCCAACTAGCAAAATTACCGCACAGTTTCGCATCCAGAAAGTCGATGGCTCTTGGCGAGATTTTGAAGCGATCGCCAATAATTTACTAGATGTGAAGAGTGTAGCGGGTATCGCGATCGCTTACCGCGACATTACCGAGCGCCAGCGATCGCAGGAGTCGCTGCGGGAAAGCGAACAACGATTTCGCCTGATGGCAGATATGGCTCCCGTGATGTTGTGGATGTGCGATTGCGACAAAACTTGTAATTATTTTAATAAAGGCTGGCTCGACTTTACTGGCAGGACTTTAGAAGAATCAATCGGCATGGGGTGGACGCAAAGCCTCCATCCTGACGATCTTCAGCAGTGTGTAGAAACATACCGCACTGCCTTTGATGCCCGCGAAAATTTTGAAATGGAATACCGCCTGAGGCGCTTTGATGGCGAGTATCGCTGGGTTTTCGATCGAGGCGTTCCCCGGCTGACTCCAGGCGGGAGCTTTGTCGGTTATATCGGCTCTTGTATAGACATTACCGAGCGCAAGCAAGCCGAACAAGAGCGCGAAAAACTGCTCGTTTATGAACAACAGGCGAGAATGGCAGCTGAAGAAACCAACCGCCTGAAGGATGAGTTTTTAGCAACCCTCTCTCACGAGCTTCGCACCCCCCTCAACTCAATGCTGGGATGGACTCAGTTGCTTCGGACTCGGAAGCTTGACGAAGCGATTATTGTGCGGGCAATGGAGACAATTGAGCGTAATGCTCGGTTGCAAACACAGCTAATTGAGGATTTGCTGGATGTTTCGCGGATTATTCAGGGGAAATTTCGCCTTTATGTCCGTCCGCTGGAGCTATCCTCCGTCATTGAAGCTGCGATCGCGACCATCCAACCGGCGGCTAGTGCCAAGTCGATTCGATTGGAGTCTTTTCTTGATTCCTCCGCAGGGCTAATCTGCGGCGATCCCGACCGCTTGCAGCAAGTTGTATGGAATTTACTGTCGAATGCAGTGAAGTTTACACCCAAACGGGGGCGAGTCGAGGTGCGGCTGGAGCGGAGCAACTCTTGGGTTGAGATTCAAGTCAGCGACACCGGACAGGGAATCGCTGCCGACTTTCTCCCCTATGTGTTCGATCGTTTCCGTCAAGCCGATAGCTCCATCACCCGGTCATATGGCGGACTGGGACTGGGGTTAGCCGTCGCCCGCCACTTGATAGAACTGCACGGAGGTACGGTCTTTGCCCAAAGTCCGGGAGAAGGAAAAGGCGCGACATTTACAGTGAAGCTGCCGATCCTCGCTGTCCTCATCGAGCCAAAGGATATCGAGCAGGGATTCTGGACAAGGGACAACGAAGGACTCTCAGAGTGTCCTCCAGGACTCAACGGATTGCGAGTGCTGGTAGTAGATGATGAAGCCGATGCCCGTGAGTTGCTGACGGTTATCTTGCAACACTACGGAGGCGAAGTGATGGCAGTTGCATCCGCAAAAGAGGCAATGGCAGTCTTAACTGACGATGCTTCGGATTGGCGTCCGGATGTCCTGGTGAGCGACATCGATATGCCGAACGAGGACGGCTATACTTTTATCCGCAAAGTTAGGGCGCTGGATGCACAACAAAAGGGAATTCCAGCTTTGGCTCTGACAGCGTATGCCAGAGAAGAAGATCGCTCGCGGGCTGTCAAAGCTGGCTTTCAGACACACGTCGCGAAGCCAGTGAAACCATTAGCATTGGTGGCAGCGATCGCCCATTTATCCAGACGATGCGGATGAATCGGAGAATCGTCTCCAGACGCAATCAATCTCGTCTGGAGACAGGGAGTTTAACCCCACCCCTGCCCGTCCCCGCTTTTCTGAGAGATAGGTTTAATATTCGCCCCTCTCCGTCAACGGAGAAGGGTTGGGGGTGAGGTTCCGAGTTCAAGTCAGAACTGTACTAATTTTTCGATCCCCGCTGTGCAGAAACCGCTGGCACCTTGACGCCCAACTTTTTAAACATCGCTTCTCGCCCCTGCATTGCCAAGACATCATTCAGCGGTTTTAAAGAAATTGGCGTTTGATATTTTTCTGCAAGTGCAGTTTGAATGAGCCAGTCAGCAATCGAGGGATTTTTGGGTAAAAGAGGACCGTGAGAGTAGGTCGCGATCGCATTCCGATAAAATGCTCCTTCCATCCCATCTTCCCCATTATTCCCATAACCGCTAATCACACGTCCCAAGGGTTCCACCTCACCTAAATAAGTGCGTCCGCCGTGATTTTCAAAGCCGATGACCAGAGGCGCATCCTCCGACATCTTTCGCAAATCCTCCGCCAATCGCGACGCCGTTATCTCAAACACGACATTCCCGATACAGCGACGGGCATCTGGCCCCGGATGCTTACTAACAAAATCCAATAAACCCAATCCTTCAATCCGTTGCCCTAAGGCGGGTTCGTAATAGTGTCCTAGCAGTTGGGGCGATCCGCAAGTAAATACCCCAGGCGTTCCGGCTTCAATTTTCTGAGCGATCGCTTCTGCTTTGCCAAGGCGCAAATCGCGCATGACTATTTCCTGCTGTCGGTCTTGTGCGCCGCCACCCACGATTACATCAACTTGGTGAAATTGCTCGGTCGGGGCGTCCCGATCTAAGGGCATGACGTTGACTTTGATCCCCCGCCATTGGGCGCGTTGTTGTAAACAGATGACATTACCGCGATCGCCGTAGGTACTCATCAGCGTCGGATAAAGCCAGCCAATTGTGAGTTCAAGTTGTTCGGTCATGGTGACAGTCAAATTTTTTGATTTTTAACGCAAAGTAGCGCCAAGGAAATCGCAGAGGTACGCAAAGGAAGGCTACTTTCTGCGTACCGAGAGCGTTTAACATCTACAGAATTTTTCGCCCCGTCAAAATACCTCGGACTTCTAGCATCGCTGAGTAAGTCGGTAGAATGTGCAGGGTTTCGCCGGTGGCGGTGTGTTCTAAAGCAGTGGCGATCGCTTCTTGCAAATCTTCTTTCACGATCAGTTTGCAGCCATGTTCCTCGTCTGCTTGGCTGTATTGCAGGCGTAGCGCCATATCGTAAACGCGATCGCCGCTGACTACCACCGTTCCTCCCTGTTCTACCAATTTTTCGGTGTCTACATCCCAAATCCAAGAGACATCAGTCCCATCTGGGGTGCGATCGTTTAGCACCATCAGCGTTGTGGAAGAACCGCCGTGGCTTCTTTGCTGATTTACTGCGCGGATGGTTTCATTCAGCGCTACGGGATTTTTTGATAGCAAAATCCGCACCTTTTTCCCGGCGACTTCTAATTCCTCAGCCCGTCCAAACGCTGCATGGAAGTTTTTAATCGTGTCCAGGATATTTGCGGTATCAACGCCAATTTCTTGCGCCGCTAAAATAGCCGCCAGCGTGTTGTATTTGTTGTAAATCCCAATCAGAATCTGAGGCCATTGGCGACTATCGATTGCCAAGGGGCCTTTTTCAAAGCCACAGCTAGGACACCGATAATCGCCCTGATGAGATAAGTAGACGCCCTGATAATCGAGAGAATGTCCGCACCGGGGACAATATATAGAATCTACTGCATGAGGAATTTCGTCAAGATAAGCTTCAGGTTCGCTTAAACCGAAGAATAAAACTCGTTGCGATAACTGCTGACCCAGATGAGACAAGGTGGGGTCATCGCCATTTAAGATCGCTACCGTATCTTTGGATTGGGCGATCGCTTTCTGCCAACGCTGGCTAATCGTATCCACTTCACCGTACCGATCCAGCTGATCCCGAAATAAATTTAAACACAAAATCAATTTTGGTTGAACTGGCGGCAAAACCTTCGGCAGAATATTTTCATCTACCTCTAAAATTGCATAGTCAGCGTTGAGCTGACCGATTAAATTGGTGTTGGTCAGCAGTGCGGTGATTAATCCATTCATAAGATTGGCACCCGCCGCATTGTGAACAACGCGCCATCCCTGACTTTCTAGCATTGTCCGCAACAGCAGCGATGTCGTTGTCTTCCCATTTGTCCCCGCAATGAAAATCACACCGTGCTTTACTTGACCCGACAGCAGGGACAACAGCTGCGGCTGAATGCGTCCGGCAATTTCTCCCGGTAAAACGCTAGCAGCCCCCAAACGCAGCAAGCGCACCAGCTGCGTCACTGTCTTTGCCGTCCCGACTGCTACGCCCAGCCGTAACCTATCTAAAAGCGATATTTTCACCACCACACTCCTGCCCCGGCTACACAAGCCGCACGCTTTCGTCGCGGCTTTACTGCTACTTACTGAGCTGTGCTTTGCTCGTCAGCATTCTACCGTACTTGGCTGTAAATCCCCTGTCAATGATGAGTAATAGTACTCAACAGCTAAGAAAAACAAATTTCTTGTCCGTACCGGCGATACAAACTCTCAGGGGATTTATAAACCGCGTAGGGGCTTTTTGATTGCCATGCCCCTACAAAACGGCAATGATTCCCGGTTATTTAGTCTTAATTCCTAACGAGATGCTTTCCACCCGTCCAAAAGATTGGGTCGCTCTACGGACACAGGGAAGAATCCTTTAAAGGCAGCTTGTCTCAAGTCTGGCTTTTCGGGGGTCATATTCCACAAGCTTTCGTAGAAGAAGAAGGACATCCCAGCAAATCCACGCTGACGCACCGCAGCAACTTGATCCCGAATCTGGGCAGCCTTAACCGGGTGAGGTTTCACACCGCTGAGAATGCCGATAGCGACGGGGATATGGCGCTTTGCTGCTTTGACTTCTGGGCGCTCTAATTCCCCAATAAAGCGACTCAGATCATCTCGATAGATTTGGACGATCAGTTCCTCTATGAGTCCCTGCTGTTCCCACTTCTGCCAGTCGGCTAGGAAGGAGTTGTAAGAGAATTCTTGGGGATTGGGAGAAAGGGCAAAAATAACGTTGGGTTTGCGGTCTTTGACGGCCTTGAACAACTGTTTCAGATAGGCAGTAATTTTGTCAGCCCGCCAGCGTATCCATTGAGGATCTTGGGCGTTGGCGGGAGGAGATTTCCCACCGTTTTCTTTCTTGTACAGTTCGACGGTAAAGGCGTCGTAGCCAAAATCGGCGGGAAAGCCAAAGTGGTCATCAAATTGAATGCCGTCAACATCATATTTGCTAACAATTTCGACCACTAAATCTTGGATGAAATTCTGCACTTCGGGACGCATTGGATTCAGCCAAACTCGGTTATGCGTTCCTTCTTTCCAAGTTTGGGAACCGTCGCGCTTTTTGAGTAGCCATTCGGGGTGGCGTTTGGCGAGTTCAGAATCAGCGGGTGCCATGAAACCGAATTCAAACCAGGGGATGACTCCTATGCCTTTTTGATGTCCCTGGTCTATGATTTCTTTGAGGATATCTCGTCCTTGTAAGCCTGGGGTGGGATCGAGCGATCGCCCGGTGACTTTTTGGGCTACCGCACTGGGATATAAGGTGTAACCCCAATTCCAAACGGTGGGATAAACGGTATTGAAATTTAGCTCATCAAGGCGTTGTAGGGCTTTGCTCAGGCGATCGCGCTCAAACAACACGTCACTATCAATATTCGTCAGCCACACCCCCCGAATCTCTTCGGACTGCGCGGTTGGCGGCGTCCCAGCGCTAACAATGTATTGGGAAGGGACTAATCCAGCAGTTCCGGTGGCTTGACACAAGAAAGCTGCAACTTCTGCACGACTGGCTAGCTGATTGGGATTGAGTGTCTTGACGTTGGGGTAATTGACCACGATTTGTTTTTCGGTCGCAGCAGCGATCGCATTCCGCGCATAGCTAGGAATTGCCGTTGCATCGGTAAATGCCCCAGACAACGTGCTACTCACCGCCTGAGTAGGCGAATACTTCAAACCACTCGCCAAAGATACCAACGCTTGCGATCGCGGGATTTTTTCGTTCGGCTTGAACACCCCACCCGGATAACCCGACATAAATCCCTTTTGATAGGCTTTACGAATTGCATCTACCGCCCAGGAATTTGCTGGGATATCCGCAAACTGACCGCCGCTACGAACGTCCGCTGTATTGGGGAAAGCTTTGCCAACCATCGCGGCAAACTCACCCCTGGTTACGGGTGCCTTTGGTCGGAAACTTCCATCCGGGTAGCCACTAATAATCTGCTTTTGTGCCAACTGTTCTATACAGGGTTGCGCCCAAAGTCCTTCCACATCGAAAAATTTTGTCTGAGCAAATGCGGCAGGGTTTACCAGCGTCATGGTGAAGCTAAAGGCAACCAGGAAGATAAACCAAGCTTGACGCCCAAAGGCACGGCTAAACCAAACTAGCCCGTCTGCGAAGCTCGTAAAAAGTCGTTTGACAGCGTATTTCAATCTCTACCTCAATCAGGGTGTACGAAAACTTCCCCAAATATTATGGAACCACAAATCATGACTTGGGCATTTCGGCAAAGGTTGCAGCAAGTTGACTGGGTAAAGGTTGTGGTGTCATGGAAATCATTGGGAATCGAAAATCGCCATCGCTCCCTTGAAGGATGCTGCAAGTGCAACCAGCATACAAGTTTTGAAGTGGCTGACGATTGAAAGAATGGCGGGGTAGGTCTTGTACCTGCCCTTCTCAATACCTGGGTATCCGCAAAATGTACCCTACATCGTCCGGCAATTAGGCAGCGTTAAACTTTTTGACTTGTTAGTAGAAACAAGGGGAAATGTCTTCAAGGACGAGAGTAAAATTGGAGTAATAATCGCACGATACCGGGTTCATTAATAGGATTGGTTTTAGCGATCGCGATCGCATCTTATTTTCATCTCAAAGTGCCCACAATTGCAGCCATTTCCCAATCTTTACCGATGCCGCAAGGAATTCCCCTCTGGAATGATTTTGGATTAATTCGAGAACCGATCGAGCCGGCTTTGGCACTCGCAGCACTCGGCAGGATCGAGTCTTTATTATCAGCCGTCGTGGCGGATGGGATGACCGTGAGTGAGAAACACAATAGCGATCGGGAACTCATTGGTCAAGGCTTAGTGAATATCATCGTTCCCTTCTTTGGGGGAATTCCGGCTACCGGCGCGATCGCCCGTACCGTCATCAATGTCCATTCTGGTGGGAAAACCCGTCTTTCAGGGGAACATAAGCCTTCTTGAAGTAGAGGCGCGATCGCTTCGTTGACGTTCAAATGTGGAAGGGCGAACCGACCGGTCGGCGCTTCGCTATCGCTTAATTACTAACTTTTGCGTACCCGCATCTACTATAAGTCTGGTTTTGGCTAAGAAAGCTGAAGATTACTTAATAAATCCCCCAAAGCTGCTGTCTCCTCTGCTACAGTTTTCATTTATACAGCCAAGGAAGAAGCAGATGTGTTTCTAAATCGCTCAAAAAGAGCCGAGTCTGCTGCTGTTGCTTTGTCAGCAATTTTTCATTCTTTCGGTAGTTTCATCAGGTAGGTGTGCAATGTTTGCATAGTGGCAATCAATCCTTATGGATTTTCTGCATAAAGCTCTTTAACTTAGATACAAGCTGTAGGTGGTTTCAAAAATTAGAATTGCGGCTTTTCGTAGGATACGCAACGTCTAGGACATTTGGATGTCGCCAGCATCCAGCAAAGCGAGAGCGCTCTTAGCACATCGTGGTGCGGTCCGATCGAGCTGTTGGCATTCCATGTCCAGAGCCAGCACTTGTGACTTTAAGAACTATAGCGATATGTTAAATTTTATTACATTTTATTCCTTGTTTGGGGAAAAGCCGAATGCCCCTGTGTAGCAAATAACCGGGTGTACGCATACATTCAACAACCCCTACAGGACTCTTAATTCAAGCTCAGCACTGTTCTAGCTGCCTTTGGACAGGCAAGCTGAGATCACTTAAATTAAGTGATAGAGATCACGAAGCCAAGAGATAGCAGTCATTGTCCTGTTAGAGCGCGATCGCCGGAACGCTCCCAAAATCACCCGATATAAGGAAGCAAAAAGAAACTTAGATTGAAAAAATGTTACTTAAACTCCCTTTGGTACTCGCCATGACTGACCTTTATGATTCAGAAGATGTTCAGGCAAACCACAAGCGATCGCTCAGAAGACTCGCCAAGGCGATCGCGCTTTCTCAAGGTGAGTTCTCGCTGATTTTGGTTTCCTGTAACTATCCCCAGTTACAAGAGCAAATGGCAAAGCTGCTAAAAGAAATCTCCACGGTCGAAATTCAAGAACTCGTCCTGCATCCTTCGGTAAAGACGCTTTATACAACGATTCAAAAAACAATTGAAGATCGGCAGCCGCAAGCCTTGATGGTCTTCGGTCTAGAATCTGTGGTGGACATTAATCAAGTACTTACCTCGACGAACCTCGTCCGGAATCAGTTCCGCAAGCAGTTCGCTTTTCCGCTAGTGTTGTGGGTGAGCGATGAAATTCTGCAAAAGCTGACTCGGATGGCACCAGATTTTAAAAACTGGGCGACCACCGCCATTCGATTTGAGGTTCCCAACAATCAGTCGATAGAGTGGACAGCCATCACCGCTTGAAAGAGGAGCATCCTGCAAGATGACTAACGCGCTGGCAGTCTCTAGGATGACCTATCTAGCCATAACTGTATAGGCGTCATTAAATAGTCACTGGTGACTCAACATAAATTGTTGGTTCCTGCATCTTAAACTCTATGCCATACTCGAGCAGATGCTTGGAGATTTTTTCGTTCGCCAATTCCAGTAGATGCTTTCGCAGTTGAATCGAGTTTTCACTGGAACCCAGAATAAAAAACGTTACCCTCGCTCTCGTTGTTTGCTTTTCCGCATTATTTATTAAAGTAATATTTGTACTACCTGGATCGATCCCGAACACAGAGTCTGTACTCTGATTAATGACTTGCTGTACTAGCGCCTGTTCCCGATCTTCTAGTAACCCAAAAAAATCTAGATAAAGTAAAACCATTACCTTCTTGCCCATCGTCACATTCTCAATTTCTAAATTTGCCAATGTGGAATTGGGCACAATATATAACGTACTTTTAGCCGCCGTGCGAATCTTAGTAGAGCGCAAACCAATCGATTCAACGCGACCAAACAAACCTCCAGGTACATTGCCAATTGAAGGCAGACGAATATAATCCCCAGGAACAAAAGGGCGATCTAAATACAAAACAATCGTCCCTAAAAGCTGCTCTAGAGTCTTTTGAGCCGCAAACGCCACCGCCAATCCACCAATGCCTAAACTTGCCATCAAGCCAACTAAATTGAATTGCTGACTTTGAGCAAAAGCCAGAATGGCGATGAAGCCGATCGCAACATTTACTAAAGTCTCAATTACCAAAATCAGTTCATCAAAATCTCGACTAAATTTCCCAAGTATATCAATTCCATAAATTCGGATAAACTGCCGAAACAACCGGGATATTAACCAAGCTACGCTAACAATGACAGCTAAATCTACAAAAGGTTTGATTAATTTATAAAGGGATTGATAATCTTCAATCCAGGTTAGAGAAAGAGAGATAAGGATAAATGTACCCGCCACTCTAAACAAGTGTTTGATTGGCTCGATTAAGTCTTCATAAATACTCGTTACTTTCTCCGATGCAAAGCGGCGGACGATTAATTTGCTGATCCCAGGTGTGTATCGTCCCAATAGCAAAGACAGGAGGACAAACAGCAAGAAAATAAGGGGTTTGGAAATATCAATTTGAAGAACCTGATAACGAATATCGGCAAGGTTTAGATTAGATAGTAATGGGTGAATCCACATAAATTGTTGGTTCTTCAATGTCGAAGACAATCCCGTAATATTTCAATTTATCTGTAATATTTTGACTCGCAATATCGAGGAGTTGACGCCGCAATCCCATCGACACTTCGCTAGAACCTAAGATAAAAAAAGTGATTTGTGCTTGCGTTTTGCTCTCGCTATCCTTGCTCAAATCTTTAAATGTAACTTCGGTGTTGCGCGAGTCGATTCCAAAAATATCCTCTGTACTGTCTAAGATGACTTGACGAATTAAGGCACGTTCTTCGTTCTCAATTTTTCGGTCGAAGTTTAAGTAGATGAGAGCCATAACTTTCTTGGCACCCGAAAAATTCTCAATATTCACCTGTGTTAAGGAACTATTCGGTACGATTACCAATGTTCCTTTGCCAGAGGTGCGAATTCTGGTGGAACGCCAGCCAATTGACTCAACTCTGCCAAAAATCCCATCTGGCAAGCCAATATAGTCATCGACAACAAAGGGACGATCGAGATAAATGACAATGCCTCCTAATACTTGTTCCAAAGTTTTTTGAGCAGCAAAGGCAACAGCTAAGCCGCCAATCCCTAAACTGGCTACTAAACCAAAAATATTAATTTTATGAGTTTCGGCAAAAATAACGATAATCAAAAATACAATAATGAAATTAGCAATTAATTTAGCCAGAATTAGCAGTTCGCTATTGATTTTACGTCCGCTGTTGATCGCAGCATCTAAGAGATAGATATCAAAAACCCGCTTAAACAGGCGAGAACCCAACCAACAGGCAGCGATCGCGAGAGATAAACTAACTGCAAATTCGATTAAACCCGACTGAAAAAAAGCCGGGATTAAGTGTATGGCAGTGTCAGCGATCGCTAGCCCAATGACAACTCCCAATAAACCCTCATAAGGCTTAACGACTTTTTGATAGGCTTCAAGAGCCTGGGAAGAAACTAATTGCACAACTTCTGAGAATTCTGGTAATTCTTCCACTTTATTACAGCAGAATGGAAATTGATAAGCTTTTCATTTAACCCGAATCTCAAGGCAAGATGTCTGAAACGTTTGTGCAGGGGGGAACAATTGCCGCGATCGCTACCGCTGTTGTTCCCCAGCAGGGGAGTGTGGGGATTGTGCGCGTATCGGGAGCGGAAGCGATCGCGATCGCGCGTACCCTCTTCCACGCACCAGGGAAGCAGCAGTGGGAATCTCACCGCATCCTCTACGGATATGTGCGCCATCCCCAGACGCATGATGTGGTAGATGAAGCACTGTTGTTGATGATGCAAGCGCCTCGCTCCTACACCCGCGAAGATGTGGTAGAGTTCCACTGCCACGGCGGAATTATGCCAGTGCAGCAGGTATTGCAGCTGTGTTTGGAGGCGGGGGCAAAATTAGCACAGCCGGGAGAGTTTACCCTGCGGGCGTTTCTGAATGGGCGTTTGGATTTGACGCAGGCGGAGAGTATTTCCGATCTCGTGGGAGCGAAATCGCCTCAAGCGGCTCAATCAGCGCTTGCCGGGTTGCAAGGGAAGTTGCAAAAGCCGATTCGCTCCCTGCGTACCACTTGCCTCGACATCTTGGCAGAAATTGAAGCCCGAATCGACTTTGAGGAAGACTTGCCACCGTTGGATGAGGCGGATATCATCGCCCAAATCGAGCAGATATTGGCAGAAACTACAAAAATCTTGGCAACTGCCGCACAAGGCGAACTCCTCCGCACTGGCTTAAAAGTGGCAATTGTCGGGCGTCCCAACGTCGGGAAATCGAGTTTGCTGAATGCTTGGAGTCGGAGCGATCGCGCCATCGTCACCGACCTTCCCGGCACCACTCGCGACGTTGTAGAATCGACTCTGGTGGTCGGTGGAATTCCCGTGCAAGTG
This sequence comes from Trichocoleus sp. DQ-A3, assembly GCF_039961975.1. NCBI lineage: Bacteria > Bacillati > Cyanobacteriota > Cyanophyceae > Leptolyngbyales > Trichocoleusaceae > Trichocoleus > Trichocoleus sp. DQ-A3. The sequence goes on from NZ_JAMPKC010000033.1 coordinate 14,892, forward strand.
CTAGATACTGCCGGGATTCGGGATACCGCTGATGTGGTGGAAAAGATTGGGGTTGAGCGATCGCGCGATGCCGCTCAAGCCGCTGACTTGGTACTACTCACCATTGATGCCCAAGCCGGTTGGACGCCCGCTGATGGAGAAATCTACGAACAGGTACAACACCGCCCCCTCATTTTAGTGATTAACAAAGTTGACCTGGTTGGGGAGATTCCAGAATTTTCCCTCCCAGACACTATTCATCGGGTTGTACCCACCGCAGCCGCCCATAACCAAGGCATTGACGCCCTAGAAGAAGCCATTTTGGATGCCGTACACACCAGCAACCTCAAGGCAGCCGACTTGGATTTAGCGATTAACCAGCGGCAAGCAGCGGCGCTAACGAGGGCTAAAACTTCTTTGGAACAAGTGCTGGCTACGATTACCGATCAACTCCCTCTTGACTTCTGGACAATTGACTTGCGGGGTGCCATTCAAGCTTTAGGAGAAATCACCGGCGAGGAAGTCACAGAATCGGTTCTCGATCGCATTTTTAGCCGATTTTGTATTGGGAAATAGGTAATGAGTTTTTCAGAAGTCTCTATTACCAAAATGCATTATTCTGTAGCCCCCGTAGGTAGGGCTAATTGTTTGTATAGCCATATTCAGGCTAAGGGTGTAATCACGATACAGACAATTTGAGATTATGCACAAGCACAAACAAAACTCAGGCAAATCCAGTTCTCCTAACCAGCTCCAAGCCATTCGGAAAGGATACGAACAATATAGCGTCCAAGGTTTCTACGAACAATTTGGAGATGAATACCGAAATCCTCAAGAGTCTGCCATTCAAAAAGTTTTGCAACTTGCAGCCAGTCAGTGGCAGCTAGATTTTCACAAAGTATTAGACTTAGCTTGTGGCAGCGGCGAAGTAACTTTAGCGCTGCAAAGTTTAGGATGTACCAACATTGATGGCATCGATCCCTATACCTACAACGCCTATTTAAATCGCACGGGTAAAGAAGCTGAACCCTATACTTTTGAGGACATTGCCTCTGGAATTCTCAACAACCGGCATTATAGTTTGATTGTGTGCAGCTTTGCGATGCATTTGCTGCCAGAGTCACGTTTGCCGATCGTCGTTTACCAACTAGGTCTAATTGCCCATTCAATGATAATTATTACCCCAAACAAGCGACCTCACTTGAAGCCAGAATGGGGATGGCTTTGCTTAGACGAAATCATGTGTAACCGCGTGCGATCGCGGCTTTATCAACGAACTTATGGACAAGGAGAGTAAGGCATTGCTCACCCTCTGCCCAACTTAGTTCCTCACACTTGTTTCTCGCAGCAATTGTTTAACGGTTCCGACTAGCTCGTGGGGTTCAAAAGGTTTAGAAATATAGGCATCTGCGCCTTGCTTCATTCCCCAGTAGCGATCGAATTCTTCCCGTTTGGCTGAACACATCACCACAGCTACCTTCTGGGTTTTGGAGTCGGCTCTAATTTTACGGCAAACTTCGTAGCCATTCATCCGGGGTAGCACAATATCTAGCACCACTAAATCCGGACAATTGCCCTCCATTTGCTCCAGCGCTTCGACACCGTCACAAGCCACAGTAACACTCAGCCCGCTCTCTTGAAGGAGGCGTGAGATCATCTCCCGTTGCGTGTGACTGTCTTCCACCACCAGAACTGTAGTCATAACTCCTACCTACTTACGAGGTTCAAATGTTCGCGGGAAAAAAATCAGCGCACCCCAAGTCGAATTGCCTTTGGTTAGATAAAACTTATCTACTTCCGCTCATTTTCGCTTATGAGTCTAAAAATTGTTTACGTAAATACACGTAATTTTTCCGGTTTCTTTCCGTTATATTTTAAGCGATCGCTCTGAAATCCGATTATCAATCAACGGACATCTTTGCTTAATCTTCAAAGTTCCTCCGAGTTTTTCCAGAAAAATTGTAAAGATTATGTAAATATCCGTCTAAATACGGAGAAGCCAAATTCCGGTCAACATCCTTATACGTAAGCATACAGAGTCGTGTTTGGGTTCCGATTTTTATTCAACTCTATGTATCGGTTATAACTAATAATTTTCAGTTCATGGAAGGAAAACTGCGATCGCGGCTGAACCGTCGTCGGTTTCTACTTGGCTGTACCCTGACTGGAGGCGGGATCGTTGCCGCAGATTTATTATCAAAATCTGGACAAGCACAAGTCGCTGCCCCTGCTATTGTGACATCGGATAAGATGCGTCCGCAAATCCCGTTTGGGGTTGCTAGCGGCGACATCACAGGTAACAGCGCCGTCGTATGGAGCCGTTGTAATCGCCCTGGACGCATGATTGTGAAATATTCGATATACCGAGTCATTCCGGAATGTGCAGCGGGTCCCACAACCCGCTGCCCTGGAAAACAGCGATTTCACAGCACGGATTTACCTGGCTGACTTGCCATTAGGTCAGCAGATATTCTACCGAGTCACCTTCCAAGATTATCTGATATCAACATCTACAGCGCCCCCGCACAAGGCAGTTTCCGCACTACAAAAGTCGTATATCCGCTCTATATTTTCTCTTCCAGACTGCTCCTGGAACAGAGAATAAGTCGATCAGTCCGCAAGTACGCCGCTACGCTAACAGTATCTAGCACTTTTAGGACTTACGCAAAAACTCTCTCAAACTCTTATTCCTTCGTGCCTAAGCGCTAACGCGCAGGCTCCGCAAACGCGGTTCATTTTTCCGTTACTCGTGCGTAAGTCCTGACTTTTTAAGAAACTTCCCGCTCCATCAGCTGATTAAAGCGTTCTACGCCTTCTTTGTATCGCTGACCTTCATATCCCATGACTTTCTTGATAATCCACTCCTTGTGTTTTCCGTCTTCCAGAAGTAACGGGATTGCCAGAGTAAAAACTTCATCTTCTTGGATAAAGCGCTTAAACCAATTACACGTATCAGAGAAGCTACGTTCATGGTAATTGTAGACTTCCCCTAATATTGCCTTGAACGATAAACTGCCAATTTTTTCCGACTCTCGCCCTAGTAAAATTGAGTCTTCCGACCTCAGATGAGACTTCAATTGAGCTAACTTGTGAGAGTTGATCAGCTGCTTTCGCAAAGTGGAGAGAATGCCTGTACGAATGTGGGGAAATTTGCGATACAGGTAATCGGAGACAGCAGCATTGATGATCCCGTCGCCCAAAAATTCTAACTGTTTATTCGGCTGCTTACGCTCCTTCAAGTTCTGAAGATGATGCTCCAGAACCGGAGCGATTAAGTGCTTGACGATCCATTTCTGCGTCTGCGAGAAACGACGATCGAGGTACATTGCACCTAATAACGCTTCACATGCATCTTTAAAGGGGTTATTCACCTTCTGGCGCAGCAGGTTCCAGTCTTCACCCGAACCCAGCAACAGGTCTTCTCCTAACCCTAATTGGAACCAAAGCTTGGTTAGCCTTTCTCCCTCAACGAGCTTGTCTTGCAAAACTGAAAATTTGCTGACCTCTAGATAGGGGCAGCGTTCGTAAAGGTAGTCAGCAACCACGAAGTTGAGAATCGCCTTGCCGAGGAATTCTAACCGCTGATTGTCTTGCCCAGATTCGCCGATTTGGGTGGCAAAGGAGGTGTGGGTTAGGGCGAGGCGGAGTAGGTTCTTGTCTTTGAAACGGAGGCCAATTTTATTTTCGACCGTTTCTGGGTTCCATGCCATCTTCTTTTTCCTCTATGAAATGCCTAATTAACGAAGGCAAAAGGAAAAAGAAATTTTAGATTTGAGATTGAAAAAATCAATGGGCAATCTTAAAATTTACAACGATTTTTTCTTTTTCCTTTTGCCTTTTACTTGCCTTTATCTCGGACGCCCTAAGGTGGTGATGTACACAACCGCTTCATCAGCAGGGATACCCAAAACTTCATTCACCTGGTTATCAAAGAAGCCGCCGATGCCGCTGACGCCTAGACCAAGGTGAATGGCGGCTAAATTCAGCCGTTGCCCTAAATGACCGGCATCCATGTGTAAATAACGATAAACGCGATCGCCATACTGCGCCACTGCTGTTTTCAAATCTGCTGTGTGGAATAGCACCGCTCCCGCATCTCTACCCAAATCTTGCCCCAGGCACAGATAGTGCAATTCCTGGCGGAAATTTTTAAAGCGGATTTGCCGCAATTCCTGAGCTTTCGGTGCGTAATAGTAGCAGCCTTCCTCCAGTCCTTCTACCCCAGACACGGCGATAAAGGTTTCGATTAAATTTAAATCAAAATAGTCTGGAGAGCTATCTAAACCTTGGTCGATGTAGTGCTGGGGTTGGTAGGTGAAATCTAATAAAGCTTTCAGTTCCTCTAGAGTTAGATCTTCCCCCGTGTAGGCACGAGTCGAGCGCCGCTTGAGAATGGTTGTTTCCAAGTCGTGCAAATTTGCTGCCCAATCAATTGGCGTCGTGACGGTTGAAACCTTGAGACAGAAGGGAAAGTTGTATTTATCATCGGGAGTTGGCGGTTGCAGGACATCTTGTGAGATGGGCGTTTTGCCCGTTATCTGCTGGGTTTCCTCAATCTGCGTTGCTTGGTGGCAGTAGCCGAGCAATTCACCATCGGGGATATTAGGATAGTCCGTTTGGGTGACAGAGGGCAATGCAGTTGGGCTGAGGGGCAAGTTTTGTTTCACATCCAGCAAGTCTGCCAGAGCGATCGCGCAAATTGCTCCTTCCTCCTTTGGATCGAGGTAAAGTAACTCATTCACTGCCCGATCCGCAAACCCCCCAATTAAGTGAGGGCGGTAGTCATTCAAGGCACTCGCCAGCTCAATATTGCCCAGCAGATGCCCCGTATCCAAAAAAATCCGCCGATAAGCTCGGTCTTGATAGCGCCAAGCAGAACGGTAGAAGACGGCTGTGGTGACGAGGCACAATTGGGTACTATCTAACACCGGATGCCAAAAACAAGCTGTTTGCAGCGCTTTCCAGGCATCACTTTCCCAAAAATGAATTAAAGAATGGCTCTGAGGCTGATAGTTATAGAGTCCGGGTGGTAAAAGCGGCGTCCCACGGGAAATTAAATAAATCTCCGCGGGGTACAATCCCCCGGCGGAGGGGGCTGCCCGCAGATACATCGGATTTCCCATTGTCATTACTTTAGCCGTCAAGCCATAGCTGCAAAACAGCAGCCGCGACAGGCGACGCCATGCTTGGGTTTTTTCGCCCTCATCGACTAACGCCTCTGGTATTTCTGTTAAATAGGGCTTCAGGTCATAGGTTGAGCCAATTTTGTAGTCTTTAAAAGGCACTGGTTGACGCTCCCAGTCCAGCCCCTGGCTCTTAGAGGCGAGCGTCTGGGGATCGTATTTAGTCCGCTCGTGATAGTGCTGAGCAATTGATACTCGCAATTCTGGCATACAGCTGTCTAGCAACGCTTCCGCTTCGCCTTCCATCTTGCCATCCCCAGCAGCAAACGTGTCGTACCGTTAAGTACAAATAAATCTGTGTCGTTCTGGATTCATCCTGTTTTAACGGTCTTTCGGGGCGAATAGCAGTTTCCCCAATTCCTAAAATTAAGATTGATAAACCCACAGATTAACCGGCGTGCGGGGGTTCGGACGGTTGAGGAGATGATTGCGATCGCTGCTGTTTGAAGCGGTGATAGCCAACGGGAACCGCCACTAACACCAGCAAAAACGGGCTGAAAACTGCTAACCAAATCGCCAACCGGATCAAGCTGGTGGTGAGTTCGCCCAAGGAGTGAGTTGCTTGGTTCCAAGTTTCCCGAACGTCTGAACCTAAAGGTCGCGCTGGGGGAATACCTGCGATCGCTTCTTCTAAAGTTAGGGTAATGGTAGAGTAGGCGACTCGGCTGCGTAAGCTTTTCAATTGTGCATCCAGCTGTTCGATATTTTGCCGCACGTTGCTGAGTTCGTTGGCAACTTTCAGGACATCCCCCACTGAGCCGGAGCGTTCCATAATTTTGAGTAAGGTGCTTTCCTGTTTCCGCAGGTTCCGCAGTCGGGCTTCGTTATCCACGAGTTGATCGGTAACATCTTCAGCGGTGAGGGTGCGGCGCTGTACGGTTCCCAGTTTTGCCAAGAAATCGAGACTGGTTTCGAGCTGCTCTTGAGGAACCCGAATTTGCATGGATGCAGTGTGACGGGCGTTTTCGTCTTTGGGTTTTTGCTCTTGGAATTTTAGTAAGTCCCCCTGCTGTTGTTTAACAATTTTGGAGGCGATTTCAGTGCTTTTTTCGATGGAGTTGACACTCACCGATAGTTCGGCATTTTTGCTCAATTGGGGGCGCTGGCGAGGCACCTGAGCCTTCGCCCCAGCAGGGCTTGCTATGTCTTGGGAGCGAACGGCTCCGGCTTCGGCTGCTGAATTTGCCATTGGCTCTGAATTTGGGGCGGTAGGCGCGAGTTGCGCCAGTTGTGTCTTTTGTTCAAAAGAAGAGGCACAACTGGTTAAAACGATGCCTCCCAGCAAGGCGCTTAAGAATAAAGAAGGTTTTAGCTTTGGATGAAGTGAGCCGTTCATTGCATAACCCCCAATTTAGTTATTGCCAGTATGCCTTACTGAAAAAAGGGGCACGCTGATTGTTGCGGTTTATGCAACACAGGGTGTTGCGGTGATAGGAAAGGGCGACGATACTTTCTCTAATCCGATGAGCGCGATCGCATCTAACGGCTTCCCTAAGCTAGATACGTGCTTTGTTAATTTACTTCACACTAGATCGAGAATTCGAGGAAAAAAGGACTGTTTTTCGTGATTGCTAACTTAGTTGAAAATGGTTGGGAAGTAATTTATCATCGCGCCCATGCCTTGCTAGCTGCTCAAATAGCGGGTCACTGGCACCAAAAAGATCGCCCAGAACGCTTGATCGAGACGGTGGCGGCAATTTCCCATCACGACGACTTAGAACGCGAGTGGGAAGGAAATCACCTCACTGAAGCGGGGGCACCCTTGGACTTTACCCTCGACAAGAAAACGGATCTCAAAAAGCTGGCTACACTGACGCAGAATTCCCGCTACCGAGGACGCTGGGTAGCTTTGTTGATTTCGATGCATACCAGCTTTCTCAATGAAGGGAAACGGGGAGAGTCGCCAGAATTGGACAAATTTCTGGATGAGCAAAAAGAGCATCAAAAGCAATGGATTAAGGGGTTGAAGATTACCCAAAAGGAAGCCGATAAAGCTTATGCATTTATGCAATGGTGCGATCGCTTCTCACTCATCCTCTGCAACCACGAGTTGCCTGCTGGTGAGCGGGCTTTGGAAATTAGCAAGGGGCCAGACGGAAAGCGCTATGATGTGGTGCAACGTAGCGATGGGAATCTCACCGTGAAGCCTTGGCCTTTTGAAGAGGAAAAGTTTACGGTAAATGTGGAAGCGTGCTATCTCAGCCAAGTGAAATTCGACTCAAATGATGAACTCACGCACGCACTTCAAGAAGCACCGATCGACCTTTTAGAGTGGACGTTAGTGAAGTCTTGACGAATGGATAATGGGTAATTGGTCATGGGTCAGTCGCAACAAACCAAGGACTCGCGACTACTAACAATTACCCATTACCAATTTTCTAAGCCTAGGGTGATCTTGACGTAGTTTGATAGAATTAAGAGTTTGCACTACTCAAGATGCTTGCTCCAAGGAGTTGCCCCTATGGCCCGGATGTATTATGACAACGATGCCAACTTAGATTTATTAAGCGGAAAAACCATTGCTATCATCGGCTATGGCTCTCAAGGTCACGCCCACGCCCTCAATCTCAAAGATAGTGGCATGAATGTCATTGTCGGGCTGTATCCGGGTAGTAAGTCGGCTCAAAAAGCGAAAGAAGCTGGTTTAGCTGTCCACACGGTCGCTGATGCTGCCGCAGCGGCTGATTTCATTATGATTCTGCTGCCTGATGAGGCACAAAGAACAGTTTATACCAATGAAATTGCGCCGCATCTAACCGAAGGAAAGGTATTAGCCTTTGCCCACGGCTTCAATATTCACTTTGGTCAGGTTGTCCCGCCTGAGAATGTAGATGTGGTGATGGTAGCACCGAAGGGGCCAGGACATTTGGTGCGACGCACTTACGAACAGGGTGAAGGTGTACCTTGTTTATTTGCGGTGTATCAAGATGCCACGGGACAAGCACGCGATCGCGCGATGGCTTACGCGAAAGGTGTCGGCGGTACTCGTGCCGGAATCTTAGAAACGACTTTCCGGGAAGAAACTGAAACCGATCTATTTGGCGAACAAGTTGTGCTTTGCGGCGGCTTAAGTGCGCTGATTAAAGCGGGTTTTGAAACGCTTGTTGCTGCTGGCTATCAGCCGGAATTGGCTTATTTTGAATGTCTCCATGAAGTCAAACTGATTGTTGACTTGGTTGTGGAAGGCGGTTTAGCCAAAATGCGCGATAGTATCTCCAATACTGCTGAGTATGGCGATTTGACCCGTGGACCTCGGATTGTCACCGACCAAACCCGCACTGAGATGCGGAAAATTCTCCAAGAAATTCAATCGGGTCAATTTGCTCGTGAATTTGTGCTAGAAAATCAATCTGGAAAAGCCGGATTTACAGCGATGCGGCGTCAGGAAGCCGAACATCCTATTGAGGAAGTTGGCAAAGATTTACGGGCAATGTTTAGCTGGTTGAAGAAAGTATAAGCCGTTAGACAGGAAACTTAACCTTGGATAAAAACCCGCTTTCTTTAAAGAGAGCGGGTTTTTAAGTTTTTGCAATACTAATTTATTCTTTTGATGCTTTAATTCAGCTTCTCCCCAAGGATTGCAGCACTAACCGGAAAGTATTGCTGCTTAGCAAGTATGTGTAAAGTTTTATATGGGAAAAAATCGGCTTACCGACAACTTTCATTTTTCTTTATGAATGCGCTCTGACGCCCTGTCATCGGTAATGGATAATGGGAATAAACATTCTCCACTAACCCATTACCAATTGACTATTTGCTTCCTTTTTCCTCTTGTTCAATCGCTTTTTCGGTTCGCTCGTAAACATTTCTGGGTTTCTTGGTGGGAAATAATCCCAGTAAAGAATTATTCAAAGCGGTTCGGGTGTTGAAACTAGCTGTGCTTAAGGGTTTGGGCAGAACGCGATCGCCAAAACCAATAAACATCAAAGCTAAAATAATCACCAATGGCGTAACTGTTTTTTTATCCACGATTGTATGAAAATTTTCCTAAGGTACTTTCTTCTATTGTTCCCTCAAAAACAGGAAAAGTTAAACAGTCAAAAGGGATTTTATCTGTTTTGGGCGGCTGTCTTGTCTTTACTCGCGCCTTTCTATTTATTCCCCCCCTTATCAGCAGCATCGGAACGAGAAAATATCCTGAAGAATTCCCAGGCGCAAGGAGACGAGGATTTTATCAGTGGTGTCAGGGCAAGTGTCAGGAAAAGCTTACAAACCGCCCGTACAGAGAAAGCAGCCATAACGAAACAGGTTGTTAAACCAGATCCCGTCACCATTGATAATCGATCCCAGACATCTGACAGGCAAAGCGCTAGCGAATTCAACGCAGACAAACTGCTGCAACTAGGAATTCGGCAGCATCAAACGGGACAATTTCAAGAAGCCTTAAAGTCTTTGCAAAGGTCACTCAGACTCTACCAAGAGATCGGTTCGCGCCCGGGTGAAGCGAATGTGCTGTTGAATATTGGCGAAACTTACTTCACGTTAGGGCAATATTTGCGATCGCTTGCATTCTACTACCAGAGCTTAGACATTCTGCAAGGCATCGGCGATCAACCGGGCGCGGCTAAGGTGTTGGATAATTTGGGGAATGCTTACTTTTATCTGGGGGATGAAAAACAAGCAAAAGATTTTCGCGATGCAGCGCAAAAGCTGAGACAAGAAATCGGCAACCCAAAACGAGAAGCAGCTTTTCTAGGGAATGTGGGAATCGCTCACGAATCAGAGGGAGAATATCCAGAAGCGATCGCCCTTTACCAAGAACAGCTAGCGGCGGCACGAGAAAGCCGCAATCCGAATGCAGTGCTGGATTCTCTCAATAACCTGGCAGAAGCTTATCGCACCTTGGGACAATACCCGGAAGCCATTGACTTTTATCAGCAGCAGTTGCTAATTGCTCGGAAAAGCGGCAATGTCACCGAAGAAGGGTATTTTCTCAACAGTATTGCGGACGCTTTCGAGGCACAGGGGCAATATCCAGAAGCGATTGAAGTCAGAAGACAGCAAGTTGCGATCGCTCAAAAAAGTGGTGATGCCGCATTGCAACTGATTGCCCTGAATAATTTGGCAAAAGCTTACCAAAATGCGGGGCAATTTGAGCAAGCGATCGCACTGTATCAAGAACCCCTGGAGGCGGCGAGGAAAACAGGCGATCGCTTAGCAGAAGGGACGGCGCTGAATAATTTGGCATTCGCGCTTCTCAAATCAGGTAAACCAGAAGAAGCCAAAGAAACCTTACTCAATTCAGTTAAAACTTGGGATGCTATCCGTGCCAACTTAGGCAGCACTAATCGCTATTTGGACGCGCAAACAACGACTTATCAGCGCTTGCAACAAGTTTTAATTGCTCAAAAACAGCCGATTGCCGCCTTAGAAATGGCTGAACAAGGGCGGATCAGGTCGATTGTCGATTTATTGCGGCTGCGGTTATCTACCGAACCCGTGGGATCGGGTTTAAAACCTGCGCCGAAGAAACTGACTTTCCCGACGATTGAAGAAATTAAAAAAATCGCCAAACAAGAAAACGCCACACTTGTTGAATATTCAATTATTCCCGATGAAGGACTTTATGTTTGGGTGATTCCGCCTAGTGGGGAAGTGACGTTTCGTCGCATCGAACTGGGTGCCCAAAATACAATTTTCCCCGTCTCTTCCATCGAAAATGTAATTGCCAAAATTCCTGAATCTCTAGGATTGCAAGCGCCTGCCAATCCTCCGAAACCCAGAGCAACAGAACCAGCGCCAGCCGGAAATGCAACTTCCTCACCGGCGAAAGCGCCAATCATTCAGCCCAAACCGTTGCTGCAACTGCATCAACTATTAATTAAACCAATTGCCGATTTATTGCCAGAAGATCCAAACGCCCGTGTTATCTTCATTCCGCAAAAAGAAATGTTTCGGATTCCGTTTGCGGCTTTAGTAGATGTTTATGGCAACTCCCTGATCGATAAACATACGATCTTGACAGCACCGGCAATTCAGGTACTTGCTTTAACCAAAGAACAACGAGGAAAAACTTCTGGGGGCAATCGTCTGGTAGTCGGAAATCCCGTGATGCCGCGAATTGCACCAGCACTGGGGCAAGCACCGAAAGCATTACCGCCGCTAGCAAATGCAGAACAGCAAGCCTTAGAAATCGCTGATTTTCTCAAGACAAAATCTTTGCTAATTGGCAATCAGGCGACAAAGGCGGCGGTTTTGGAACAGATGCGGAAAGCGAAGAGCGTTCATCTCGGAACTTATGCGATTCTGGATGATGTGAAGCGCCAAGGTGTACCCGGTGCGATCGCACTTTCTCCCGGTGGTTCCGATAATGGCTTACTTACTTCTGCGGAAATTCTGGAATCCTTTGCCCAACCCAAAAAGCAACACCTGCGTCCTGAATTAGTCGTTTTCACTGCTGTTGAAAACGGTAAGGGTAAAACAACTGGCGATGGAGTAATTGGTTTGTCTACTTCTCTGATTGCAGCGGGTGTTCCGACTGCGATCGTGCCTTTGTGGTCTGCGCCAGATGCTCCCACAGGTGCGTTAATGAGTGAATTTTACAAGCAGTTGAAGCAGAACGACGATAAAGCCAAAGCCTTGCGCCAAGCCATGCTCAAAATTAAGCAACAAAATCCCAATCCCAAAGACTGGGCAGGATTCACCTTAATTGGGGAACCCAGATAACTATCGCGGTTAGTATATACAAATATTTTTCGCGCGAAGGCGCAAAGGCGCAAAGACGAGACAGCGCCTTTGCGGGGAGGGGTTCTTCCCAGATTGCTGAATGAGGGTCGATATGGCTATGCTTCCTTATCTTTGAGCTGGAAGGTTTTCCGAAACACCCACTGCATAAAGCCGGGAAACATATTGTAAGAGGCTTTCGATAGATTGGCGGAACCCACCAACACCTCAGCCCGCTGATGCTTCACCGCCTCCCAAATTGCCTTTGCCACATCCTCTGGCTTCTCCACCACTGGGGTACTCAGCACCAGATCGAGCTGATCTCGACGCGCTTGGGCATCTTCTACATTCTTACCTCCAAAGATTGCCCGTTCCATCAAACTACTCTTGATTAGATTCGGGTAAATTCCACAAACATGAATGCCTTTGGGTGCGAGTTCTGAGTGCAGCGCTTCGGTCAATCCAGTTACCGCAAACTTGCTGGTATTGTAAGGCACAAGATAAGGAACGGGGACTTTGCCGCCGATGGAACTCAAATTAACAATCGTGCCCTGTTTCCGCTCCAGAAAATGAGGTAATAGGGCGTGAATCGTATGAATATATCCCCACAGGTTGAGGTCTATCGTCTGGTGCCAATCGTCTAGGGAAAACGAGTCTGCTGGCCCGGATATATAACGACCTGCATTATTGATCAGCACATCGATAGTGCCATATTCTTCCAGCGCCTTCTGAACGAGGGTTTTCACCTGTTCTGGGTCTCTCACATCGGTGGGAACGGCTAGAGCTTTTCGACCAAGCGATCGCACTTCCTGTGCTGCCGCTTCCAAGCGGTCAGCCTGACGCGCCGCCATTACTAAGTCATATCCTTTCTGGGCAAACAAGAGAGCAGTTGCTTTGCCGATGCCTTGAGAAGCACCTGTAATTAGTACTGTGGAAGCCATACGGTTATTTCAAATAATAGTGCTTTGCTCTCTAAGTTTGTTCAACAAAAACTGGGAAATCCTCTAGCTTTCGTCAGAGTTTTTAATAAAAACTGCTGTAGTTCTGCTCACATAAATCCGATGAACTTTGTGATATAAATTACTTTGTCTAAAACCCCTTACATCTTCCTTGAGAATTAAATGCAGTTTGGGACTATAGACAGAGAGCAGAGATTAATGGGGTAGTTAGGATGTATGCGTAATCAATTTGTTAAGGAATGTAAACGATGCAGACTCGCCCTACTGATTTACCACCTGTTGCTAGCGCCTACAATGGCAAAGACCGCAATGCCTTTCTGTTTGGCTGGAATCCTCAAGCTGAGCTATGGAACGGACGCTTGGCGATGATCGGCTTTTTAGCTTACCTACTTTGGGATTTCGCAGGCTACAGCGTCGTTCGGGACGTGCTGCACCTGGTTTCCTATACCCGCTAATGACTGACTTGCAAGATTCGTCTGGCTGGCAGTTGTAGATAAAGGCTTCATCTGCCAGCCAGACAGTCAAATATCCGATGAAGTTGCCACTGAGGTGCAGTCAGAGGCGGCGGTTAAACGTCTCTGGTTCGGATCGCAGTACCAGCTATCCTTTACAATAGTTATATTATTTTTACAGTATTTAACAAAAAGGAAGCGCTATCTCATCCAAACTACCGAGCATCAACAGGTTTTCTTCCCAGAGGGACTTGCACTCAACCGATTTTTGAAGGATGAGTATCGTTGTAAACCAAGCGCGATCGCAGGTTCTTCAGGATAAGGTAGCGATCGCTTCGCTATTAGCTCCTAAATTTTTGCTCGAAAGGAAAGCTACAAATTTATACAAGCATGATTCAGCTCGAACACGCACCTCTGCAACAAGCGAAACTTCCGCGAATACAAAGAAGTGAAAATCCAATTATTGGACTTGTAATTGCTTTTACTATTATTGGCATCTGGGCAAGCAGTCTGGTTTTCTTGATGTCTCTTGACTGGTCGCAAATTCCTACAGTGTGGAGAATCCCCGCGATCGTTTGGCAAATGTTTCTTTATACAGGATTATTCATTACCGCCCATGATGCAATGCATGGAGTGGTATTTCCTGAAAACCGTAAAATTAATAACTTGATTGGTTCATTCGTTTTATTGTTATATGGATTCTTTTCTTTTGACGAGTTATTGAAAAAGCATGGGGTACACCACCAGCACCCAGCAAGCGAATTCGATCCGGATTTTCATAACAGTCAGCATAAAAACTTTTTTGCCTGGTACTTTCACTTTATGAAAGGTTATTGGAGCTGGACACGCTTGTTTGCTTTAATGGCTTTCTATAACCTGATTGCTTTCACCCTGCCGATCCCAGAAATGAATTTGACTTTGTTTTGGGTGATTCCTTCAATTTTAAGTTCGGTACAGTTATTCTTTTTCGGTACTTTCCTGCCTCATCGAGAGCCACAAGAGGGTTATACAGATCCTCATCGCGCCAAAACTAATGCTCTGCCAGTTTTCTGGTCATTTATCACCTGTTATCATTTTGGCTACCACGAGGAACATCACGAACATCCTCATCTTCCTTGGTGGCAGCTACCAGAAGCTTACAGAATGAATCAGACCGCTTCTAGTTGACAAATCACCGTTTGTACTGCCAATTGCCATTGTAAATAGATAGAAGGGGCGTATTAGATACACCCCTTTTTTATTACTTCTTAATCGGTAATTTTTTAGGTGGCGGGAGACTATTTTTCTTTTTCTCTTCCAATTTTTGTTCTTCTAACTTCTTTTCTTCCAATTTTTGCGTTGCGAGGGTTTTGTTTTCCAACGCTAAAGTGTTTTTTGGATCGAGTTTCAACACTTCATCAAAGACAGCGATCGCTTCTTCTAACCGATCTAACAACAAGAGGGCAACCCCTCGACCGGCAAGAATATTCGCATCATTGGGCGTAATGCGAATCGCTTGGGCGTAAGCTGCGATCGCTTCTTCATACCGTTCTAAAGCGACTAACACGACGCCTCGGTTATACCAAGCTTGTGATAATTCAGGATTGAGGCTAATCGCGCGATCGCTTGAGGCGAGGGCTTCGGGGTTTCTTCCCAAATGCCATAGCACCACCGTTCGGTTCGCCCAGATATCGGCAAGCAGCGATTGATTGAAGTTCGGATCGCTACTTTTAATCGCTTGATCGTAAGCGGTGAGCGCCTTGGGATAGTCTTTTACTGTCCTAAGTATCCTGCCTTTGTTGAACCAAGCTTGGGCATAGTTAGGATTAAGGCTGGTGGCGCGATCGCTCGAAACGATGGCTTCGGAGTATCTTCCCAAAAACCACAGGGTAACGCTGCGGTTGTTCCAAGCTTCTGGGTAATCAGGGTTAAGACCGATGGCGCGATCGTGAGAGGCTAATGCTTCTTCGTACTTGCCTTGTCCGGCTAAGGCATTCCCCCGCTGATCCCAGGCTAATGATGGACTCGCCTCACCCCATCTCCCATCTCCTTGCAATGCTTTATCGCAGGCGGCGGCGGCGTCTTCGTACTTGCTGACTTTGTTTAGCGTCGCGCACTGGTTCGCCAACGCCAGAGAGTAAGTGGGACTCAATTTAACCGCCATTTCCTGAGAGGGGAGTGCTTGGGCGTACTTACCCACCAGGGACAGCAAAACGCCATGTTCAGTCCAAGCGGTGGCGTCTGTGGGATTCAGCGCCAAAGCTTGATCGTAAGAAGCGATCGCTTCTTGGTACTGACTTAATTTTTTCAGCGCCACGCCTCGGTTGTACCAGGCGACGGCTGGAGTCCCAGCGCCCCAATCAGCATCACTTTTCAGCGCCAAATCGCAAGCAGCGATCGCTTGCGAATATTGCCCAGACGCAGAAAGTGCGGCGCATCGATCCGCTAAAGCTAAAGAATAATCTGCTTTAATTTCTAAGGCTTGATCGAAAGAAGCGATCGCTTCGGCGTTCTGTCCCAGCTTCCTTTGCGCTAATCCTTTGTTATACCAAGCGATCAGCGGCGTATTGTTCTCCCAATTTCCATCGCCTCTGAGTGCTTTGTCGCAAGAGGCGATCGCGTCTTCATATTTGCCTAAGTTGGCGAGGGCGATACATCGATCCGCCAAAGCTAGGGAATAATCGGGTTTGAGACGGATAGCCTTATCAGCAGAAACCAGGGCTTCGGTGTATTTTGCTTGTCCTAGCAGCCCATCCACTCGGTCAGTCCAGATTTTCGGTTTTTTGGGATCGAGAGCGATCGCTTGGTCGCAAGCCGCGACGGCTTCTGCATATTTCTTCTCGTCCCCCAATAAATCACACAAACTCCCCCAGTAATCAATGTCCTTTAACTCCAGGGGTGGCTGCGGCGCTGGCTGCGCCAGTATCTGGGAGCCGTAAAAACTAACACTTACACAATAAAAACTTAACAGAAATAAACTAAAAGTAAAAAATCTTTGCTTCGCCTTTTTCTCTCTGCGGGATTGCCCTAGCAATGCGATCGCCTTCTTTAAACTGCCGTAGTCTGCCATAGCGAGAGCTGAATTTTAGACTTCAAGAATAGCATAAGCGCGACCATTTATTACCTTGCCAAAATTAATATTTAACACTTTATCTGTAAAGTAAAATAAACTCTTGCCAGGTTTAAAAAAATTAGAAAAGTATGATTATCTTATCCTTTCGGGAGCTGGCAATAAATGTCCGGATTTTTATAAAAAACGCTTGAATATACTCTGTCAACGCCCTCATCTATTAACGTAATCTTACGGGTTCTTACCTTAACAATTATGCAACGTAATTTTTTTATTAGTTTAGGCGCAAGCCCAATGCTTAGAATTGCCATTTTCTTGCTCGGAATCATTCCGCTACTATCAATCGATGCTGCTTACGCTCAAGTCCCGCCCTCTGGAACTTTCACCGCTACACGCACTTGTGTAGCACCACGAGCAATTAACGGGATAAATCCGGGTAATATCCAAGTCTCAAACGGTCAGCGTTATCAAGCAATTGGCTTCAATTCTCCAAAGCGAAAGTTTATTCAGCTTGCAGTCCCTGGTGCTAAGCCAGAACGTCGCTGGGTTAGTGCTGATTGCGGTAATTTTTCCCCCACAACAGATGCAAGTCCTGAACCGAACTCTGGCACCGTAACGCAGCCATCGACATCGGTACTACCCTTTTTTGATAATGTTAATAATCCAGAGCTTCATGGCTTTCCACGCGGGCAAAAAGCAGACATCACACCGCCATTACCCCAACTCAATGCTTTTGACCAAGCAGTGTTGAGAACCTGCGGAGCGATTGGCAGCAAAGTGACGCCAAGTGCTTTCAAAAGATTGATGTTAGAAAATCGAGATGTACTGCGTGAAATTCAACAAGCAGTGGGTGGGGAACTGCGTGCCGTCCGCAGTACAGAAGCAGAATTTCTCGACGATTTAACGGCTGCTTGGTCTGAGAGAGGCGGCTTTGAACATATATTTTGTGGTGAACTAGAAGGGGCAACGAAAATTGGCGGACTGCACTTTTTTGGCAGATACCGGGAACTGCAAGAGCAAGGAATTGGCGGACGACTTGCGAATAATTTGAACAAAGAAGAAGTCGTTCCAGGGTTAGTTTATACCTTAGGAGTATTCATCAAAAAGGATGGTCAAACTTGGAGAGATAATATCAAAGGATATGCTCTCGTCAGCGATGCCAAAGAAATGTTATTAGATGCGACAAAAGCATTGAAAGCGCAGGGGAATGCTCAGGGAGCTTGCATTTTAACAGTGCAGGATGATGAAACTAAAAAATCTTATAAGGCGGTTTTTGTCAAGAGTCGAGATGCAATCGTTACTTTTTATCCTGATGCGACTCCTGGGGGAAAAGCGTGCAAAAGTTAATTGAATAACTTCATCCCCGCCCCGTTGCTCATAGCGTATACACACACGTCTTCTAGAACCTATTATGTCCCGTTTTGCTCCCCCTAAATCCTTCTATAAATTGAGAGGATAGGGGGAGTATCAATATTCTGCAACTGATACCTCAGATGGAAGGTGGGCGGAAATAGCGCCAGTAGGATTTGAGGGGGATATTGAATGGGATGCAGACATTATTGAAGATTGGAAAAACGAATGGATTGCTTGGGCTTGAGTTGAAGGCGCAGACATGGCTAACCCTGGTTCTGTTCGCTTCCAGCTAGCACCTAGCAATTATTGATGCTTGTCCAGTACCTCGAAAGTCAAGGCGCGATCGCTCTTTTAGCGCTTGAACCCCCACGATTAGCAGTTAATCCCCCTGCGTCATCGTTTGTTGAGAGGAATATGCCATTGACTCTGAAAATAAAAGTTTTCTCCGACTACGTTTGTCCATACTGTTTTCTAGCCGAATTTCCCCTAGAAGCAGCCATTCAGGGAAAGGACGTTGAAGTTGAGTGGATACCCTTTGAGCTTCGACCATTACCACAGGCGACGCTGAAACCGGAAGACGATTATCTTCAAACGGTTTGGCAGCAATCAGTTTATCCGCTAGCGAGAAAAATGGGTGTTGAGATCAAGCTACCAACTATCTCGCCGCAACCACATACGCATCTAGCGTTCGAGGGTTATCAGTACGCGAGAGAACATGGTAAAGCTAACGAATACAATGACCGTCTTCTCCGGGCGTTTTTTCAAGAAGATCTGGACATTGGCAATATCGAGATTTTGACGCAGTTAGCGGGAGAAATTGGGCTGGATGGAAAAGAGTTTAGAGAATCCTTGGAAACTCGAAGGTATAAAACAGCTCATCAGCAGGCATTAGAACAGACTCGCAAAGAAGTCGGTATTACCTCAGTCCCGACATTTATGATTGGCGATCGCATTTTGCCGGGTTTGTTAAGTCAAGAAAGCTTGGAACGAGCCATTGATCAGGCATTGGAGGGCAATCTTAGTCAAAAATAGCGATCGCCTAAACTGCCCATTTTTCTAACCATTGGCGTGAATTCCCTAACCGACAAATTCATCCCCATCGGGATGGGTAAAGTACGACTCTAATCATTACAGGAGATACAATATGGCAATTCTTTCAGGACGAGCTTGGATTACGGGTGCCAGTAGCGGCATCGGTGCAGCAACCGCCAAAATATTGGCTCAGAACGGAGCGAAAGTCGTTTTGTCGGCACGCCGCACCGAGCAACTCGAACAGCTTTCCCAGGAAATTGAACGTGCAGGCGGTCAGGCGATTATCAAACCCTTGGACGTCACTAATCGGGAAGCTGTGGCACAGCTTGGAGAGGAACTCGAAACAATGGGTGGCGTGGACATCCTAATCAATAACGCTGGTTTAATGCCTCTGGCACCGATGCTGGAAGGGCGCGTGGATGAGTGGGAGCGGATGATTGATGTGAACCTGAAGGGACTCCTCTACACAATTCATGCTGTCCTTCCTGGCATGGCTAAGCGCAAGCACGGTCATATTGTGAATCTGGGATCGGTGGCTGGACGTTTTGCCTTTAAAGGGGCGGCTGTCTATTGCGGAACCAAATTTGCGGTACGCGCTATCTCAGATTGTTTGCGCCGAGAGGCAATTGAATATGGCGTGCGGGTGACAGACATTGAACCAGGGGCAGTGGCGACTGAACTTGCCGATTCAATTAAGCACGAGGCAACGAAAGAAGCTGTGACCGGACAAGGCGGTTTTTATGCTCCGGGTGCGGATATTCTGCAAGCGGAAGATATTGCCAACGCGATTCTTTACGTGGTGAGCCAACCTGAACACGTCAATATCGGTGAGTTGTTGATTCGTCCGCGTATTCAGGAACTCTAACGAATTTAACCAGCAGGATAATCCCAGAGCATAAACTGTCTTGGGGCTAATTAGCCTCGTTCCCCAGCTGAGCCGGGGAACGAGAAACAGATATCGCTTTTATTGCGCGGCAAAGTCAGGACGGCGATCGCTCCAAAGTTTTGCAGCTTCTAGTTGTGCGGCGAGGGCAATCAACGTGGTTTCGTCAGCGGGGCGTCCCACCAACTGCACGCCGATTGGCAACCCGTTGGCGTCAAAACCAGTCGGAAGTGCGATTGCAGGCTGTCCGGTGGCATTGAATGGGGGACACGGAGCGATCCACTGAATGATTTTCTGCAATCTTTCCTCCGGATTCAGGTGCGCCCACTCCCCAACCCGAATTGGCTGATGCATATAAATGGGCACTACCAAAACGTCATAGTTGTCAAAAAAGGCAACAATGCGCCGCGCCATAATTTGCATCTGAGCAACCGCTTGCAGATATTCACCCGCAGAACCGGATTTCTCTAGCATCCAGCGATTCATCGGTTCCAAGTAGTCGCCGGGAATCCCCGTCGCCGCCACACCAGCTTGCCAAACTTTGGAAAAAGGTTTGATCAAATCGGTAAAGTCTGGACAACCGGGTTCAACGGTATGACCCATTTCTTCTAGCAATTGCACAGTTTTTTGGACGGCTTGCCCAGATGCCGAATCGGCTTCGCCTATCGGGGGAATTGTTGTAGAAAAAGCAATCCGCAAAGACCCCAATTTTTGGGCAGTTGCGGCAAGAAAAGTCGTTCCTGGGTCGGGCAACCAGTAGGGATCGCCCGCGACATAACCAGACATGACATCCAGAAGGGCGGCAGCATCGGCAACGTTACGCGCCAAGCAGCCATTGGTTGCAATGCCATTTAGATGATCGCCCACAGGTGCATAAGACACCCGACCCCTGGAGGGTTTAATGCCGACTAAACCACAACAAGCGGCGGGACCGCGCACCGAACCGCCGCCATCAGAACCTTGAGCGATCGCACACAACCCCGCCGCCGTAGCCGCCGCTGCGCCCCCACTCGATCCCCCTGGTGTATAGTCGAGATTCCACGGATTCCGGGCGGGTGGAAACGCCGGAGGTTCTGTATAAGGGAAAGAACCTAGTTCAGAAGTCGCCGTCTTACCGAGAATCGTAAACCCCGCCAGCTTAATCCGCGTCACCACGGCATCATCATAAGCGGCAATTTTGTCCATCAGCGCCGCTGTTCCGTAGGTACAGCGAACACCAGCAACGGGGTTGAGGTCTTTAATTGAAATGGGTACCCCAAAAAAGGGCGGAAATTCTTCTGTGTTGCCTGCCAATGCTTCCGTCTTCGCCTGGGCATCGGCAAGCGCCATATCTGCCATGACGGTAAAATAACTCCCCAGTTGGGAATCCAGTCTCTGAATACGTTCCAGGTAAAGTTCCACCAACTCTAGCGGTGATACTTGTTTGCTGCGGATGAGCCGCGCCTGTTCTATCGCTGGGGTAAAAGCTAAATCTGTTTGATTCATGGGAACTTTGGGCGATCGCTATTTAATCTTGAACGCCTGAGCGCGTCTAGGCAATAAAATCCTAGCTTGCCAATAAACATTGTTTCACGCGATCGCTTTTTCGCTTAAGTATCCGGATCGACACCGAGCGATCGCAGTTGTTCTGCTAGTCGTTCTGCTGCCTCTTCTGGGGTAAGAACTAGAGAACCTTCTGGGATAAAGTAGCGCAATTTTCCGGCTGCTATACCCAAATACAAATCTAGAACCTCACTCCACAGACAGCCTTGAGGGTTGGGCGCGATCGCTTGATATTGTTCTCCTACCAACCGGAAACCCGCAAACTCTAAACTTTCGGGATCGAACCAAAAGTACTCTGGCGTGCGAAAGCGGTTTTGATACAACTCTTTTTTGAGATTTCGGTCAATACTAGCAGTCGTATTGGACAGTAATTCGATAATTAAATCGGGATATTTGCCTTCTTCTTCCCACACTACCCAAGAGAGACGCTCTTTTTTTTCCGTGTTTTTCACTAGGAAAAAGTCTGGTCCTCTAAAGTCTCGATTTCGCAGTTGTTGCCGACTAAAATAAACTGTCAGATTAGCGCCAATAAAAAAATCATTCCGCTTGCGCCAAAACCATTCTAAGCAACTCACCAATAAAGCTAGTTGCTTGTAGTGCAAAGAACTTTCCATTTCTGGTTCATCGCTCAAAAGTTTTGTAGCATCTGGCATTTGTGCTTCTAATTCTTGCGCTGTTTGGTACATATTGCCACCTGCTCATAGCTATTTTAAATTTCAAATTTTAGAGATGAGAATAGAATTTGTATCAAGATGCGATCGCTTTATCAACTTATTCTATAAAAATAAACAAAGCCCGCATAGGCGAGCTTTGTTTGTATAGTCCCAGCATTTTATGCTGCGGGTCAATCAATGTAACGATGCGTTAAACTTTCGAGCGGTCGGTCAAAATCTCATATCCATCTTCCGTCACCAGTACGGTATGCTCAAACTGAGCTGACAGGGCATTATCCACCGTCACTGCCGTCCACTTGTCGGATAAGATGCGGGTGAACTTTGAACCAGCATTTAAAATCGGCTCAATTGCCAAAGTCATTCCAGCCCGAAGCTTGACATTTGGCATCTCGCGGGTGCGGAAATTAAAAACAGACGGTTCTTCGTGCAAATTCCGTCCAACACCGTGTCCGGTGAAGTCTTCCACAATACTAAAACCATTGCCTAACACATGGTCTTGAATGGCACCTGCAAGGTCGAGCAAGTAGGCTCCAGCTTTAACTTGTTCAATTCCTTTAAAGAGCGCTTCTTCTGCCACGCGGATTAACTTAGCCGCTTCTGGTGTCACCTCACCCACAGCAATAGTGATGCAGGAATCACCGTGATAACCCTGGAAATAAGCACCTGTATCAACTTTCAAGACATCGCCAGTCCGAATCACTTTTTTGGCGTTGGGAATGCCATGTACGACTTCGTTGTTGATGCTGGAGCAAATAGAAGCGGGGAAGCCGTGATATCCCTTAAAACTCGGTGTTGCCCCCATTTCGCGGATGCGCTTTTCGGCATAAGCATCTAAATCCGCAGTTGTCATACCAGGCTGCACCATCTCTTGAATTTCTTTGAGCACGGTTGCCACAATCTTCGCCGCCTGTCGCATGATTTCAATTTCACGCTGTGACTTAATTTCAACGCCACGACGTTGTTTTTTCTCGCGGGGAGGTTGAGCGGGTTGGAAAAGCAGATTGTTCAGGATGTTCATTTGACAGATGGCGAGTGGTGGGATGTCAACAGGGTAAAGCGATCGCTCCTCCCGCCTGCTTCTGGGGTGATTGACGACTGAGGAAGCACTCTCCCTGTTAATTTGTCAGGTATTTATTATCTTAAGTTAACTTTGTTGAAACCATTCCGAGGGCGGGAGACTCCACGGTTGTTCTCTCATCTGAATTGTTTCAGGATTACAGCTACCAACTGCTATTAAGACTGGTTCTGCCGTGCTGCCATCAACTCTTTGAATCGAGGCTTAAAGGCTTCAATTGCCTCCTGAGTGGGCTGGGTTTTTTGCCATGCAGGACGCTGCGTCAAGTTCTCACACCAGGCACTCAGTTTGGGATGGTTATCCAGCGATACGCCTAGCATAGGCAACAACGGCACCATCGTTCCGGCGACAATCTCAGCGAGGGTGAGACTAGCGCTACCTGCAAAGTATCGATCGTCGCCCAGTAGACTCTCAAAAAAGTTCAGCACTGTCAGAATTTTCTGCTTTGACTGCTCCAACTGCTGTGCGTCTGCATCCAAGCCCATCATTTGATTGGCGAATGGGTTTATGGCAGGCAACAGTTCGTTGACAGTCACCATTTCCACCATCCGCACGGTTGCTAGCGCCTTGGCATCCGTAGGTAGTAAGGCAGGCGTGGGATATTTTGCCTCTAGATAGTCAAGGATGGCTAAGGATTCTATAACGTTAAAGCCATCATCCACTAAAACTGGAATGTGGTGGAAGGGATTCATCGCTAGAAATTCTGGGTGAAATTGATCGCCATCCATATTCAGCGATACCAGCTCAAAGGGAATTTCTTTCTCCAGTAGCGCCACCCATACGCGCCTTGAGTTAGCGGAAAGGGGAGTGTGATAAAGCTTCAGCATGAGGATACCTCTCCAGAACTTATTTCCCAGGATACTCCGCTCCCTGGTCTGGCAACGAGCGCGATCGCGCCTGTAACTTTACCGCAGACTTCCCTCTCCCTATTCCATCTTTCTGCTTAGAAACACTAGCGAACCGTCTTTAAGCCTTCAACTTTATCCATAAATAAATCAGTGAAAATGCTCATGATTGTACGTTTACGTACCTTCAGGTTGACACTTACCGACATCCCTGATTGCAGCGGGACTTCTCGACCCTTAATTAAAAGGGACTGATTATTTAAGCTAACTTTGGCAGGAAATGTATAATAAGGGCGGATTTGTTCGGGTGGTAGAGCATCCGATCCAATCCAGGTTAAACGACCTTTCGTATCGCCAAATTCTCGGAATGGAAAAGAGTCAATTCTAATATCTGCTTCCATTCCTTCTTTAACAAAGCCGATATCTTTATTGGTGATAAAAACTTTAGCAACTAGGCTGTCACTTGGAACGATTTTTAAAACGGGTTCGGTAGAATTAGTAACAAAACCTGGCCCATGAGGTTTTAGCTCAAAGATAGTTCCATCTACCGGAGCTTTAATTTCTTGATATTTTAAATTTTGTTCCGCTTGACTCATTTGGCTGTCAATTTCTGCAAGGCGCTTGTTGTTTTCTACAATTGCCTTGTTTAGCTGATCGTCAATTTCTGCCAAACGTTTTTCATTCTCAGCAATTTTGGTTTGCAAATCTTGTTTAGTCAAAGCGATGGTATTTTGCAGCTTTTCATTCGCTTGCGCGATCGCTAGCTGTAACCGCTTCTGTTCCTGAGTCAGTTGATCCACCTCAGCTTGGCGAGTACGTACATCCTGCTTCTGCTTCAGGTATTGCACGCGGGAAACTGCTCCTTGCTTCATGATCGGTTCTATATCGTCGAGAATTCCCTGATTCACCTCTAATAAGTCTTTGGAACTCGCTATCTCTACCTGAGTTTGACTTAGCTGTTTTTCCAATTGCTCAGCTTCCAACCTAGCAGTCGCAACGCGAGAATTTAGTTCTGCTATACTCGATTGAAAACGTTGCTGTTGATCTAAGCTAAGACTTGTTCCTTTGGAAGAACCTCTTAGTTGAGCGCGATACAGTTGATTTTCTGAGGCTAAAGAGGAGCGCACTTTAGTCAGAGAGACTAACTCTAATGGTAGTTTTAGTTGAGCAGTCTCTCCATCTATTGCAGCGGGGAAACCTGCGCCTTTTATTTGCGATCGATAAAACTGATTTTCTTGCTTTAATGCTGTCTGAATTTTATTCAGGGAAGTTAACTGAGCCTGAGCTGTTTCGGAGTCTAAACTCAGCAGCTTATCTCCTTTTTTTACTCGTTGTCCATCCTTGACATAAATTTCTTTCACTACCCCTGCTATTGGAGCTTGAACTTCCTTAACAGCACCTTGAGGTTCCAGTTTTCCAGTCGCAGGGATGGCTTCTTCAATTTGGAAAACAGAAGCCCAAACTATCACAAAAGTTGTCATTCCCATGATTCCCCAAATGATGGCGCGAGACCAAGTTGGGGATTGTTGAAGAATAACGGCTTGATCGAAGTTGTTTGAGGTAGAAGCGGGTGGCGTTACTTCCTGATTAGGATTAGGAGTTGGAACTGTTTTGGGCACTAAAGAGAGATGCTGGTTAGATTGTTTTCCATTTTGTTGAAGCATAGCTGACAATAGTTTTGAGGGCTGAGGACTGAGGAGTGTTAGCGAAGCGGTGCTGTGTTTGCAGACTGAATAATAGAGAGTGGGAGTGGGAGAGGGGGAGTGATTAGCTACCCATTAGCAATTCCCATTCAGATTTCTATAGTTGAGCTTCTTGTTGTTGATACAGACAGTAGTAGCGACCTCTGAGAGCCATTAATTCATCATGAGTGCCCTGTTCAACGACTGAACCTTGATCCATCATCAAAATCAGATTGGCATTTCTAATTGTAGTTAAACGATGGGTAATAAAAAACACAGTGCGATCGCGGAATGTCGAGGCTAGATTTAAACACACTTGTCGCTCGGCGTTGTAGTCTAAAGCGCTGGTGGCTTCGTCTAAAATCAGTAACTGAGGATTTTGTAAAACGGTACGCGCGATCGCAATTCGCTGTCTTTGTCCCCCGGATAAAGCCGAACCTCGTTCTCCGACGCGAGTGTTGTAACCGTTCGGCAAAGCCATGATAAAGTCGTGGGCAAAAGCAACCTTGGCGGCTTCAATGATTTCCTCATCGCTAGCATCTGGATTGGTTAGCGCGATATTTTCCTGCACCGTCCCATCAAACAAGAGAGTATCTTGAAGCACCATTCCAATCTGACGCCGCAGGGAATAAAGTTCTACCTTACTAATATCGTAGTCATCAATGATAATCCGCCCCGATCTTGGCTCATAGAGTCTGGGTAAAAGTTTTGTCAAGGTACTTTTACCCGATCCGCTTTGTCCTACGATGCCGATAAATAGCCCTGCTGGAAAGTCCAGATTAATATTACTTAGCTGAAGAGCGCCGCTAGGATTGAAGCTGAAAGAAACATTTTCAAACTTCACGCTTCCTTGAATGGCTGGCATGAGAATGTTGTGGCGATCGGTTTCATCTGCTTCAAGATTGGCGTCGAGAACATCGCCCAGTCGCTCAAGAGATAAAGCGGTTTCTTGAAAGTTTTGCCACAGTTGTACTAATCGCAATAACGGACTTGTTACATAACCGGAAAGGATGCGGAAAGCAATTAATTGTCCTAATGTTAATTCTCCTTTTAGGACTAAATAAGCTCCAGCCCATAACACTAACAAACTGGAGAGTTTATTTAGGAAACTGCTAATTGAACTGGCAGTCGTAGAGGTGGAAACTGTTTTAAATCCAGCACTGATATAACGACCATAACGCTCTTGCCATTGCCAGCGCGATCGCAATTCTAAATTTTGCGCCTTAACTGTTTGGATTCCTGACAGAACTTCTACTAAATAAGATTGAGTTTCGGAGTTACGCTCGGCTTTCACCCGCGACTGCTGCCGAATGATCGGTGACACTCCAAGTGTTAGCAAAGCAAACAATGGCACTGTTGCCAATGCGACTAGCGTTAGCACTCCACTGTAAATTAACATCACCGCAATGTAGATGACTGAAAAAATAGCATCTAACACTACAGTTAACGCAGTTCCAGTTAAGAAGGAGCGAATATTTTCGAGTTCATGAACGCGAGTAGCAAGTTCCCCGACAGGTCGCCGTTCAAAATAGGACAAAGGCAGGCGTAAAAGGTGACTGATGACCTCTGAGCCTAAAGCCAAGTCCATCCGGTTAGTGGTATCAACAAATAAATGCGTGCGTAAACTGGTCAAAACAGATTCGACGGCAGCGACTACGACTAAGAAAATGCCTAAAACAGATAAAGTATCAATACTGTTTTGTACAAGAACTTTGTCAATAATCACCTGAGTCATCAGAGGATTTACTAAACCAAAGATTTGTACAAAAATGGAAGCAATTAAAACTTCTATTAAAACCTTACGGTAGCGATAGATAGAAGGTAAAAACCAACGCAGGCTAAACCGCTCTTTAGAAGCTTCTTTTGTGGGTCGGAGCAGCAGAACTTCCCCTTCTGGCCCCCACGCTTCCATAAATTGGGCGGGTTTTTTGCGTAAGATGCCAACTTCTGGCACCGCCAGCACTAACTCGCGATCGCTAATTTTGTAAAGAATCGCAAAACTATCTTGCCAGCTAATCATGGCGGGAGCTTGCAAGCGACACACCGCAGCCGCAGGCACTTTAATTAATTGCGTATTTAACCCCGTTAACTCAGCCACCGCACCGCAAAATTGCAGAGATAAGTTCTCGGTGTGCTTGAGGTGATTGACTAAGACTCTCTTGATAACATCTCGCCGGAAAGGTATCCCCAAGTGCTGAGACAGCATTTGGAAGCAAGCTATTGTTGCATCCAGACGACCTCTCCCGTAGATGTAGGGGTGTTTCTCGTGTTTATAAGTCGTCGCCGTTTCACCAGATGGAGGCTGTTCTGGCGCGTAGGGAATCGCTTCCCAGTCAGTTGTAGCGGCAAGGGACGCCGATGCTAACGCGATCGCGCCTTTCGATTCCGAGGGAAACAGGATGGACTTCTGCAAGCCTAATAAACGAACCCCTCTCCCGCCTTCTACGTGTAAATTTCCGGGTGTACTCGGTATCAAGCGGCTTCCGACAGGGAAATCAGCGGCGGTTCCGCCACTCACCAGCCATACCCAGTTAGGATCTATCTTGCTGAGGGGAGTTTTTCCGGGGGGTAAGTTGAGAATCGTTGCTTCTGAAACCGCTTTTAAAGCGAGTTCCTTGAGATTGGTTGTCCCATCAGCTTGACGCGCCAATTCTTCCCCAATCAGATCGAAGACTTCAATCAAAGAACAACGGTTTTCAAAAGCAGCCGCAAATGAGCGTTCCTGGTTTAATAAAGCTAAAAAATCGGTGTCTGGGAGGATTAAACAAATGGTTTCTGTCGAAGCGATCGCTGTCTCGCAAGCTGTTCCCCGAATCAAGCTAACCCATCCGAGAATTTCTCCGGGTTCTAATAATTTCAAGGTGACAGGTGCTTGGCTCCGGGGGTCATAACCTAAAAGGCGGGCTTGCCCTTGATAGATGATGGCAATTTGCGCTGGCATTGTTTCTCGCACAAACATTGCCTGTCCCATGCGGTAGCGCAAAAATTGAAATTTTGTTGCGACTCTTTCTAAGACAACCGATGGCAGTTGATTAAACGGAGATATACCAGCGAGAATTTCTTTGATACTAATTGTCGTATGGGTCATCCCGTTTTGCGGCTACGCTCTCCATCCAAGCTGCTACTTGATGGGAAAGAAAGCCACCCTCCTTGTTCAAATATTTACAATCTATTACAGTTAAAACCGATGCTTTTGCTGAAAAAAACAGAATATTTTAATAAGTGATGCCTCAGATCCGTTTGAATCATTTTGACAGGTTTAGCACCACTCTTCTGTAGTTTATCAGAATAGTTCAATGCAAGAAAAATGCGTATTCTTGAAGTTGTTTTTAACACCTAAATAGAGCGATGCTCTACTTAGCGATCGCTCGTTTACGCCGCTGCCAGTTGACCGCTTGGTTCAACTTTACGATTTGTTGCAGCTCCCAGCCAAATTTTGTCTGCTTCGGGTAGGTTCCCGATTTGCTCTTGCACCCACGATTCAAAAAGTTCTCGCAGCAATCGTTGACGCATGAATTCATTTAATTGGGCGGGAACTAACTTTTCTAGGCGCACAATGACCATCCATTCACCTAAAGGTCTGGGCGACCAAAGTTGATTCTTTTGACTGACCGATAGCAGTCTCGCCAGATGCGGGTGGAGAGTTCCGATCTCTACCGGGCCGATGGTTCCACCCGTTTGTGCTTCAGGCCCTTGGGAATACTCAGCCGCCAGTTCGCTAAAAGACTGCTCTTGTTCGGAAAGGCGGAAATAAAGTTCTTGGGCAATGCCTGGATCTTTCGTCCGAATCAACGAATAAATGGCTTGATCCAATTGACCTTTGCGCTTGAGAAAATAAGATTCTAGTTTGTTCCCCCAAGTCGCTTGTTTAAATTTTTCAATTCTTAACTTCCGGGTTGTCAAGGCTTCTAAATGCTCTTGGCTCATCCCGTAGCGCTCTAGCCAAGCTTGCTGTTCGGCTTCAGAAGTCAGTTGATTTTGCTGGTAGAAATTCCCGCAGGCATGAGCAATTTCTTCAGGCGTACAGTTAAAAGGAGCGATCGCGCTATCAATAATGCTCTCACGCAGCAATTGAGGAAACATTTGGTAGCTAGCCAGTAGGGGAATGATTTCCTCAGCTGTGAGGGTGCGATTACCGATTTGTAAAGCTGTAGTCATACCTGAGTCCCTTTGAATTTCTGGTTTGCGACTGATATTTTGAGCGCGATTGCACGGACAAAATCTGCAAATCTCTAAGGATGTATCAGCCGAAAAATCAGGAATTATGCAATATGTTACAAAACTTTACTTGTACCCCTCTCTAGGAGCCAGCGCAGGAAGTGGAGTGAGGCACCCCTGTGGGCGATCGCGCGGTGAGAACAACCTCGCCAAAGGTATTCTTCACCCATCCTTGCGCTTCTATCAACTGCTCGGTAGTCTGCCCGGTAGCCGGATGGCTGGGAACAACCGCAGGATTCGGAAGATTCCCGGCTTGCTGAGCTATCAGGCGCAAATCGCTCCAAACGAGGTTGCTGCTGAGGGTTTCGCCGGGATTGGGTGGAATTCCACCGCGTCCGGTAACGACCAATTCACTTTTTTGTTGCCCAACCGTGGCTCCACAACTTGATGCAATCAGTCCAGAGGCATCCACCAAGTCCGTCGGTAAAGCGACTACACCGCGACTGGGGTCAACATCCGGCGTATTGATTTCCACCACACCGTTCACGCCAAACTCAGAACTGGCGGTGATGTCGCTCAAGAGAGTTTCGTCTTCCCGAAACTGAATTCCAAAGATGCCTTGAGTCGTAATTTGGATATTCCCCCCATTGCCAGTAAAAGCATTGGCAGTAATGTCGCTATTTTCCCCAGGGACGGCGACGATGAATGAGCTGTTAATCGTGATGTTGCCACCATTGCCACCCGCCCCTGCAATGCCTGCGGTACTTGAGATTTTACTGTTGTGGCGCAGCAGCAACAAATCCTGCACTAGCACCATATTTCCCCCATTACCGGATGCAGTTGCTGCCGTAATCGTTGCCTGGTTATCTAAACTCAGGCTTTGAGCAGTCAGCTCAAGGTTGCCAGCACCTTTGGCATCGTTCGCTGGATTAAAACTGCTCGCGGCTACGGCTGCTCCATCCCGGAGCGTCAACTTTCCAGTATTAACCCTCAGACTTCCCCCGCGACCTGTGGCGTCAAAAACACCTGGAAAGCCGGGAATTCCCCCAGAAACAGCAAGCAAGCTACTGGGAAACTGACTGCCTTTAGCAGTACCCGCTAATTCCACAAACTCGGAAGCTTGAACGGTTAAATTTCCCGCATCCCCTGCACCTAAAGTAGAAGTCTGGATGACGGCTCCATCGCGGACGCGCAATCGTTCAGTCTCAACGCTTAAGGCTCCTCCATCTGCCTGGGAACCGATACCGCTTCCAGAAAATAAGCCGCTCGGAAAAGGCAAACCGAGCTGATTTGTCAGCAATTGACCGTCTGCGGAAACCGCAACCCCCGCCAGTTCAACGTCTGAAGCTCGAACTATCAAAGTGCCTGCCTTGGCTTGGCTAAACTTGCTAAGCGTCGTCACTGCAACTTGTGCCCCATTTTGAACGCTCAAGCGATCGCTCTCTATGGTTAAATTTCCTCCAGTTCCGGTGGCGTTTTGTTCTACTTGGGCACGCAAACTGCTTTGCCTGAGCGTATTGTTTTCGTCGAAACCATAACCCATCGCTTGCACTTGGGTCGCTTTTACGGTCAAATCTCCGGCTTTCCCTTGCCCAAAAGTAGAAGTTGTTACTTCGGCTCCATCTCGGACAATCAATTGTCCAGTTTCAACAGTTAGATTTCCCCCATCCCCTGTCGCTCCCCCTTGGACTGTAGCCCGCAATCCACTCCCGATTTCGCGATCGCTCGATCTGCCACTGACTTCTACCGAATCCGTCGCCCGCACCGTTAAATTCCCGCCCTGCCCTTGACCAAAAGTAGAAGTGGAGACTTGCCCCCCGTCCCGGACAATGAATTTTCCGGTTTCAACAATCAAATTTCCCCCAGATCCGGTGGCTGTTTTTGAATTAACCCTGGCAAATAAACCACTGCGATCGCCACTAGGCGAACTGCCACTAATTTCCACCAACTCCGAGCCAGCGACCGCTAAAGTCCCTCCGGGTGCTGAACCCAAGGTATTCGCCAGCATCTGAGAACCCCCTGTAAGCGCGATCCGCCTACCTTGGACGTGGATATCGCCTCCCCCATTGCCGCTGGTCGTTACCGTCGTTTGCTGGGACTGGATGTCTTGGAAGTTCTGGATATTCGGATACCCCAGCGCATAGCCTTGGGCCATTGGGGTGAGGTTAATTTGTACGGGGGAAGTGGGTGTGATTGCTCCAGCGACGCCGCCTAATTCAATCCGTCCCCCCGCCGCCTGTAATCTTCCTCCCACGAGCGTCAAGTTACCACCCACTAGCCCCAAGGTTTTCCCAGACGGCACTTGCAGCTTAGCCCCCTGCACTTGAATGCTGGCTGCTGGTTTTCCAAATTGCAAACCAATCGGGACGCTTACTGTCAGCAGCGGTGTCGTTTGGGGATTCGTGGCGCTGAACGAAGTTCCATCCGCCAAGCTGAGGCTAGTCGCCGTACTCGCCAAAAAAGATCCGCCAATCTTCAGCGCCGCATTTGAGCCGAAAGTAATCCCATTGGGGTTAATTAGAAATAGGTTGGCTGTCCCGTTGGCTCGAATCAAGCCGTCAATCTTAGACTCCGAGAAACCCGTGACGCGGCTGATAATGTTTTGAATATTGGCAGCATTGTTAAAGTAAGCACTGCCGTTAGTCGGAATCGAAAATTCCTCAAAGCTGTGGAACAAGTTGGAGTTAGCTTGCGTACCTCCGGTAATTATTCTGCTGTTGCCACTTTGAGTAACGATGGAGGGCTGGGGTAGGGTTGAATCCTCGACAATTTGCGCCTGCATGGGGCTGGTTGTCACCAGACAGAACCCGGAAAGACTGCCAAAAAGCCAAAATGACAGAGAACGCAGTTTCATACACAAACCCCACAACTGGGTCGGATTCAACCATTTGCCTGAGTAAAAACGTATCCAGACGTCTGTCAGGATGAAAAAGGCGATCGCTTCCCAGAATAGCGTGCCATTTTGCACGCACGATATTTAAACAATAATCATGTCTGAGGCAAGGACAAAACCCGAATCGATTTGCACAGACGCCAACTGTGTCTGCTCAAAGAACAAAGCACCTGTGCTGCTGTCGTAGCTGAACTTATCGGATTGACCTTTCCCAATGCCGAAACCACTAGCAGAAATCTGAATCTTATCCCCCTCTAGGGAATTGAAGTCCAGGATGTTATCAATTCCCTCCCCCGGAGAATTAAAGACAAATTTATCCGCCCCCTCACCACCCGTCAGCCGGTCATTGCCAAAACCGCCGACGAGAGTGTCCTTGCCAACCTGACCCTTGAGGACATCATTCCCGTCGCCGCCAGATAGCCAATCGTTCCCAGACCAGCCCATCAGAAGGTCATCGCCAGCATCCCCATAAAGGCTGTCATTCCCATTTAAACCATCTAAAATATCATTTCCGGCTTCGCCGTACAGCTTGTCTTTACCGTAGCCCCCATTCAGATAGTCGTTGCCAAAACCACCCAGTAGCGTGTCCTTCCCGGCTTTACCGTAAAGGCTATCGTTGCCGTTCCAGCCATTGACGTAGTCTTTCCCGGCTTTCGCATAAACAACGTCATCCCCCTGATCGCCATATAGAGAGTTGTTGGCGGCATTACCGAAGATGGGAGTAACAATACTGTTAGCCTCTTCGATGGTAATAACGGCAGTTTTAATATTCGAGTTGAGGCTTAGCTGAATTGGAACAACGCCGTTGTTCTGATTGTTAGCATCGTTTTCCTTGAATGTATAGGTCTCCTGCGTAAACCCAAAAGGAGCTGAGTCCTTAATGGTCCATACTAGGGTGTCATTTCCATCAACGACATTATCGTTAAAAATTTGCAGGGGATAGACGCTTGCCCGTCCACAAACTTGACATCAGCCTTGGCAAACCAGGGTTCGTCGAAGTTCTGTTCCCACTCGTTGAAGTTCCCTTGTCCTCCTGGAAGATCGTAGTCACCGCTGCCTTCGGTAGCTAGAAATACAGCAGATTGCAAGTTCATGAAGTACAGTAGCAGCAGTTTGTGAACCAGTTGCGTAGGTGTTTTGGATTGACTAAATCAAGTGCAGTAGCAAGCAAAGTATCAACCATTTTTGTTGTGGTTGGAGAGAACTGTCGTAAAAAAGACTTAAGGTGTGACCACCAAAGCTCAATCAGGTTGAAATCTGGAGAGTAGGGTGAT
>NZ_JAMPKC010000034.1:0-47395 GCF_039961975.1 Trichocoleus sp. DQ-A3
CTCAAAAATGCTGGCGGTAAGGTTGTCTTTGGAGAGCCGAACTCTTTTGCAGAGGGCTATATCAATAACTTCAGCGGTTCTATTGATGATGTTGAGCTGAAGTTTCACTCTCAGGCAAACTTTTCGCTCAGCAAAGACTTGGTCGTGAACAATGACTTGATCATCACTGAGGTGCAGACGATTGTAGGCAGTGGCTTCAGTATTAAAGTTGCTGGAGATGTCATTTCTGCCGATACGAATGGAATCACAGGAACGGGTGCCATTGCTTTAGTAGGCAGTGCGACAAACACTTATACCGGCTTAGGCACTGGGACGCAGGGCAACCTGGTAATCGACAAGACAACTTCTACTGATAAAGCATTACTGGGTTCCAGCGAAACTTTCTCGTCGGTTGTTATTAACGAAGGGATTTTCGATGTCAATGGTAAAACTGCGACTGCTGGCACTACTATCAACAGCGGTGGAACCCTCGGTGGATCGGGCACAGTAATTGGCAATGTCACGGTTAACAGTGATGGAGCGCTGGCTCCTGGTAGTGGCATTGGTATTCTCAACACAGGCTCCGTTAACTTTACCAATGGCTCACGGTTCAACGTTGAGTTAGGCGGCACATCGGCAGGCAATGGAATTGGATTCTACGACCAGCTAAATGTAACGGGTACAGTGACGATTGGCACTAGTGCTGTGCTAAATACATCACTGTTTAGTGGATTTACGCCAGGTGGTGGCAACACATTTATCATTGTCAACAATGATGGTGTTGATGCTATCAATGGAAAATTTAATGGCTTAGCTCAAGGAACCACAGTTAATCTGGGTTCTGGAATAAATGCCACCATCTCTTATGCGGCAGGGGATGGTAATGATATTGCCCTATCCCTCCTCAATCAGGCACCTAACTTTACAGGTAATGCAACACTAGCTGCTGTTGCCGAAGACACGACCAACCCTAGTGGTCAAACGATTTCCACTGTCTTCAATGGACTGTTTAGTGACCCGGATGCAGGCGCAAGTCTTGGCGGTGTTGCGGTGGTTGGGAATACTGCAAATGCAACTACACAAGGGACGTGGCAATACTCTACAGATGGTACGACCTGGTTTGCTGTAGGCACGGTTGCGGATAGTGCAACAGCTCTGGCACTCTCTGCCAGCACAGTAGTCCGGTTTGTTCCCGTTGCCAATTACAACGGCGCTCCCCCGGCTTTAACTGTTCGAGCGATCGATAACACCTACACGAGTGGGTTTACCAGTGGGGGTACTCGCGTCAATCTGAATACTGGTACAAATGGGGGAGGCTCGGCGATTTCTGGTACCACCAACACCATCAACACCAGCATCACGGCGGTTAACGATGCTCCTACTGGCTCTGCCACCGCATCTCTAGTTGCTGGAACGGAAGACACCGCTTACACCATCAGCAAAGCCGACTTGCTAGCAGGCTTTAGTGATGTTGATGGCGATTCCTTGTCAGTCAGCAATATCACAGCCAATGGCACGGTTCTGACGGCAGATAGCAGTGGGAACTACGTCTTCACACCTGCTGCCAACTTCAACGGCACCGTTACACTGAACTACGATATTGTAGATGGCAATGGTGGTTCAGTCGCAGCCACTCAGTCATTTGTGATCGCTCCTGTCAACGATGCTCCAACTCTAACGGGCACTACCGCAACGTTGGCAGCAGGAACCGAAGATACCGCTTACACCATCACCGCCGCTAGCTTGTTGCAAGGCTTTACTGATGTCGAGAGCAATATCCTCTCAGTGTACAACCTGACCGCTACCAACGGTTCTATCATCAGCAATGGCAATGGCACCTACATCTTTAAACCTACTGCCAACTACAACGGTACGGTTACGCTGAACTATGACGTGGTAGATGGTGATGGCGGGGTTACTCCAGCGACCCAATCCTTTAGCCTTGCGGCTGTCGCTGATGTCTCCCTCGCAACAGGCACTCCCCCTACAGAAGCTGGAACTCCTGGCACTTTCGTTATTACCCTCGATGCCCCAGCACCCGCAGGTGGCTTGACGATCAACTACAACCTCTCCGGCAGCACCGCGACGACTCCTGCCGACTTTAGCCTAACCGCAGGCAACAATATCACAGGAGTGACTAGCGGCAGCTTTACTGTTGCTGCGGGAGCTACCACCGCTACCCTTCAGGTGGCTGCCGTTAATGATGGGATTGTTGACCCGAACGAAACCGTGCGACTCAACTTGACTTCGGGTAGTGGCTACACCCTAGCCTACAATTCCACCACCCCCTTCCGGGCTGCTCCGTTGGTGTCAGTCGGGCCGTTTCCCGCAGGATTTACTCTTGGTGATGTCAACAAGGATGGCAAGCTTGATCTACTCACTTCCACGATCACCTCTGCGGTTTCAATCCGGTTAGGAGATGGCACAGGCAACTTCACCAGCACTCCGGATGTCCCTGTTGGAGGTTATGCTTCACGTCCTGCTTTAGGAGACTTTAATGGAGACGGCAAGCTTGATTTTGCAACCGCAAATGCTAATACTAATACAGTTTCGGTGCGATTAGGGGATGGCACAGGCAACTTTACCGGCACCACCAATATCACCGTTGCAGGTAATCCAGCAAGTCTCGTTTTAGGAGATTTCAACGGCGATGGCAAGCTTGATTTTGCAACGGCAAACACTAATGCTAATACGGTTTCGGTGCGATTAGGGGATGGCACAGGCAACTTTACTGGCACTACCAGCGTGCCTGTTGGGACTAATCCTCAAGCTATTGCTTTAGGAGACTTTAATGGAGACAGCAAGCTTGATTTTGCAACCGCAAACACTAATGCTAATACAGTTTCGGTACGACTAGGGGATGGCACAGGCAATTTCACCGGCATAAGTGAAGTGTCTGTTGACACTAATCCTCAAGCTATTGCTTTAGGAGATTTCAACAGCGATGGCAAGCTTGATTTTGCAACGGCAAACTATAGTGCTGGCACAGTCTCGGTAAGGTTAGGAGATGGCACAGGTAACTTCACGGGTTCTACTAATGTGTCAGTTGGGACTAATCCACGAGGTCTCGCTTTGGGGGATATCAATGGGGATGGCAACCTTGATTTAGCGGTTACCACCTCTGGCAAGGTTTCCTTGCGGTTTGGGGATGGCGCAGGCAACTTTACAGGCTCTAGCAATGTCTCAACTGGTGGAATAGACTCCTTTGCTGTCGCCTTGGCAGATATCAATGGTGACGGCAATCTTGATGTGGCGACTATAAATCATGGTGCCGAAGCTTTCCAGGGGTCTGTTTCAGTACTCCTGAACAATACAGGTAGTGCTACGCTTACCATCACAGATGCCCCTAACATAGCTCCCAGCTTTACCGGCAATGCTACCCTAACCGCCATTTCGGAAGACACAACGACCCCTGCTGGTCAAACCATCACCACCCTCTTCAGCGGACTCTTCAGCGACCCCAACCCCAACTCTAGTCTCAGTGGGGTGGCAGTCGTAGGCAATACAGCCAATGCAACAACTCAAGGCATCTGGCAATATTCCACTGATGGCACCAACTGGTTTAACGTCGGCACGGTAACCGATGGCGCAACCGCCCTGGCACTCTCTGCAACTACCGCAGTCCGCTTTGTTCCGGTTGTCAACTACAACGGTACTCCACCTGCCCTCACAATCCGCGCCCTAGATAATACCTACAATGGTGCATTTACCAGCGGCAACAATCCCATCAACGTGAACACAGGTAGCCGAGGCGGTGCAACAGCAATTTCTGCCACTACCAATACGATTAGTACCAGTGTTACCCCCGTCAACGATTTACCGACGGGCACCGTCACTATCAGCGGTACTGCTGCTCAAGGCGAAGTATTGACGGCTGCCAACACCTTGGCAGATGCCGATGGCTTAGGTGTCGTGACCTACACTTGGTTTGCCAATGGAGTAAGCACTGGCGTTACAGGCGCTACCTACACCTTGACACAAACCGATGTGGGTAAAGTCTTCACCGTCACGGCATCTTACACCGACGGACAAGGCACGGTGGAATCCTCTACCAGTGAGGCAACGGGGACAGTCGCAAACGTCAACGACGCTCCCACGGGCAGTGCTACCGCATCTCTAGTTGCTGGAACCGAAGATACTGCTTACACTATCAATGCTGCTGACCTGTTGGCAGGCTTCAGCGATGTGGATGGTGACACACTTTCTGTTGCTAATCTCACGGCAAGCAATGGCTCACTAGTTAACAATAACGACGGTACCTACAGCTTTACACCTGCTGCTAACTTTAATGGCACGGTCAACCTTTCTTACAACGTTGTCGATGGTAATGGCGGTTCAGTGGCAGCCACTCAGTCGTTTGCGATCGCTCCTGCCAACGATGCGCCCACAGGCCTTGCCACTGCATCTCTAGGGGCTGGTACCGAAGACACTGCTTACACCATCAATGCTGCTGACCTGTTGGCAGGCTTCAGCGATGTGGATGGTGACACACTTTCTGTTGCTAATCTCACGGCAAGCAATGGCTCACTAGTTAACAATAACGACGGTACCTACAGCTTTACACCTGCTGCTAACTTTAATGGCACGGTCAACCTTTCTTACAACGTTGTCGATGGTAATGGCGGTTCAGTGGCAGCCACTCAGTCTTTTAGCTTGACGGCAGTCAACGATGCCCCAGTGCTAACGGTGCCAACTACCCAAACGGTAACCTCGAACATTAGTCAAATCATTCCAGGCATTAGCGTCACGGATGTCGATGCAGGGACTAGTTCCTTACAAGTGACACTTTCCCTCGTCAATGGTTCGGCAACGCTCAGTTCTACTAGTGGTTTGAGCTTTACAGTCGGAGATGGCGATCAAGATACATATATGACCTTCAGTGGTTCTTTGAGTGCCATTAACACTGCGCTCAATAATCTAGCGTATCGCAGCAACCCTGGTTACTTAGGGGATGACAGCATCACGATTACCGTGAACGATCAAGGTAACGCGGGCAGTGGTGGCGCACTGAGCGACAGTAAGGCGATCACAATAACTGCCTACAACGTCATTAACGGAACAGCCAACAACGATAATCTCACTGCCACTGCCAACCCAGACCGCGTCTTTGGTAATGCTGGCAACGATACCGTCACCACAACAATTGCCAACGCCCAGCAAAATGACCTGTTTGACGGCGGAACCGGAGTCGATACGCTGGTCATCTCTGGTGGCACAGCCGCAACTGCTTTAACGTTGAACAGTTCCGCAACCACCGATCAACTCACCGGGATTCCAGGGCTGGTCATCCAAAACTTTGAAACCTTCAATTTTGGCGGCTTCTTGGGCACACTGAATGCCACTGGCAGCACGGGCAACGATACCATCACTGCTGGCGCTGGCAACGATAACCTCAGCGGTGGGGATGGTAATGATACCCTCAGCGGTGGGGCTGGAACCAATACCCTCGATGGCGGGGCTGGAACCAATACCCTAGTAGGGGGAGCAGGCAACGACACCTACATCGTCAGCACGACAACGAACACCATTACCGAAGCAGTAGGTGCTGGAGTGGACACGGTTTTGGCATCCGTTACCCACACGGTAGCGACCAATGTAGAAAACCTGAGCCTGACGGGTACTGCTGCGATCAATGGTACAGGCAACACCTTGAACAATACGTTGACGGGTAACAGTGCCAATAACACGCTCAATGGTGGAACTGGAGCAGACACGCTCATTGGTGGAGCAGGCGATGATACCTACATTGTTGATAATGCAGGCGATGTCATTGTTGAGCTGTTAGACGAAGGTCTTGACGCGGTGAACGCGAGTGTGAGCTACACCTTGAGCGCAAACGTAGAAAACCTGACCCTCACAGGAACTGGAAGTATCAACGGCACTGGCAACGAGCTAAATAACACCTTAACTGGCAACACGGGCAGCAACGTTCTCAATGGGGGTGCAGGCAACGACAGCTTGATTGGGGGCGCTGGTAACGACACTTATGTCGTTGATTCCTTAGGCGATATTCTCACAGAACTGGCGGCACAGGGGACAGATACCGTCAACGCCAGCATTAGTTGGACATTGGGTGCAGAATTAGAAAATCTTACTCTCACCGGCACTACTAACATCAACGCAACAGGCAATAGCCTTAACAACACCCTGACAGGCAATAGTGGCAACAACATCCTCAATGGTGATGCTGGTAACGATACGCTCATCGGTGGGTTGGGCGACGACACTTATATTGTTGATTCCCTCAGCGATATCGTCACAGAGCAAGCGAACCAGGGAATTGACACTGTGACTTCTAGCCTGACGTGGACTTTAGGAGCAAACTTGGAAAACTTAATCCTCACAGGATCTGCCGCAGTTAATGGTACAGGTAATACCTTGAACAACACCTTGACGGGCAACAGTGCTAATAACACCCTCAATGGTGGAAGTGGAGCAGATACCCTCATCGGTGAAGCAGGTGACGATACCTACATCGTCGATAATACAGGCGATGTCATTGTTGAGCTGTTAGACGAAGGTCTGGACAAGGTCAACTCCAGTGTTACCTACACCTTGAATGCAAACGTAGAAAACCTAACCCTGACGGGGACTGAAAGTATCAACGGCACTGGTAACGAACTAACTAACACTATCGTTGGCAATAGCGGCAATAACATTCTGGATGGCGGAGCAGGCAACGATACCCTCACCGGTGGTGGCGGCAATGACACCTACATTGTCGATGCCGTTGGGGACATTGTTACTGAAGCCCAGAATGCTGGTACGGATACAGTCCAGTCATCCGTTACCTATACGCTAAGCAACAACGTTGAGAACTTAATCCTCATCGGAAATGCAGCGATTGATGGGACGGGCAACACGCTCAACAACACCATCACTGGCAACAGTGCTAACAACATCCTCACTGGTGGAGCGGGTAGTGACACCCTGAATGGTGGATTGGGAGTTGATACGCTGATTGGTGGCACAGGCAATGATACTTATATCGTTGATTCCCTCGACGATATCCTGACGGAAGCCTTGAATGAAGGAACTGATACGATTCAATCTGCTCTCAGCTGGACGTTAGCCGCCAACTTCGAGAATCTGGTACTCACCGGAAATGCAGCGATTGATGGCATCGGCAACGACTTGAATAATACAATCACTGGCAACAGTGCTAATAACCTCCTCTCTGGTGGAGCTGGCAATGATGTCCTGACAGGTAATGCAGGTGCCGATACGTTCGTTGGCGGAATTGGCAACGATACGTTCAACTTCGGTGTAGATAGCGATGTAGATACACTGATTTATACCGTGGGGCAGGGTACAGATATTATCAACCAGTTCACTCGTGGCGCAGGCGGAGATGTACTCAAGTTCGTCAACAATGTCACAATCGATGTCGTTACCAGTGGCAGCACTACTGCCTTCCGCCTGAGCGACAACATTGCGGGCAATGCCGGATTTGGTACTGGCACCTTGCTACTGACGATGAATGGAACAACCGGGTTTACCCAAGACAACATAGGGCTGAACGTCGCGGCTGATAAT
Source organism: Trichocoleus sp. DQ-A3 (assembly GCF_039961975.1). NCBI lineage: Bacteria > Bacillati > Cyanobacteriota > Cyanophyceae > Leptolyngbyales > Trichocoleusaceae > Trichocoleus > Trichocoleus sp. DQ-A3. The sequence goes on from NZ_JAMPKC010000034.1 coordinate 7,516, forward strand.
GCAGCAGGTTTCCTATTCAGTTAAATTAACCTGGAGTCTCAGCATTCTGAGGTTCCCCAAGCAACAGCAGCCATGATCGAGCGCCCAACTGGTTGGAACTCCGTATCACCAATCCTGTTGGGTGCGATCACTATCCCCATTCCAGCCTTCAACCCAGCATGAGCTTTTCTGCTCATGCTGGACTATAGTTTTTTCCTTACTTTTTCCTTACTTTTTCCATGTTTACTCTTAAAAATAGTAATTATTAAATATAAATTAAGGAATCAAAAAATTTAGTTTTATTCGCTTTATACTCCGTATGCAAATGAAAAAGATTAGTTTTAATTTAGTTATAGCTTACTCTTTAGCGTTATAAAATTCGGTCGTTATAGCTAACAACTTTGCAATGTATATTTTTAGTTTACTAGCTATGGAAGAAAGCCGTGATGGCTTAGAATTTGTTGAAAAATTGCTCTTTGCAAAAACCGGAAAATCTCTCAATAATATTCAAAAAGCTGTGTTGCATCAGTTTTGGCAATATCCTAGAAAAACTTATGAGCAATTTGCCAAAGAATTAGAATATTCCCCAAGTTATATTCAACAAACAGTTGCTCCTCAGCTATGGCGGCTTTTGTCTGGCATATTGGGAGTAAAAGTTAGTAAAAATAATTTTCGTTCTATCGTGGAAAGGCAATGGTTGAACCAAGTTTTGAGGAAAACTGGCAACCTAATTGAGACACTAAATTCAGAATTGATGGATTTGGAATTTCCAGAGGGACGAGTTTCTATACATTCTTCCTTTTATATCGAGCGAGTCCCTCATGAAACAAGATGTTACACAGAAATTATGAAGCCAGGAGCCTTTATCCATATCCAAGCACCCAGACAGATGGGCAAAACCTCTTTGATGGGAAGGATTCTCGCTCATACTACAAGGTTAGGCTATCAAACAGTCAGCTTGAACTTGCAGAGAGTAGATCAGTTGATTCTCGCAAACCTAAATAGGTTGTTGCGGTGGTTTGCCTACGAAGTGAGTCAAAGACTGAAACTAAAACCGAGATTGGATGACTATTGGTCTGAGGATTTAGGTAGTAAGGCTAGCTGTACAAACTACTTTCAAGATTATCTACTAACACAAATTGATAGGCCACTTGTTTTAGCAGTGGATGAAGTAAATGAAATTTTCCAATATCCCCAAGTTACCCAAGATTTTTTATCCCTTTTGCGTTCTTGGCATGAGGAAGCAAAAGATAACGATATTTGGAAAAAACTCCGCTTAGTAGTGATAAATTCTACGGAAGCTTATACCTCTTTAAATATGAATAAGTCTCCCTTTAAGGTAGGGATACAGATTCAGTTAGACTCATTTACTTGGGAACAAGTACAGGATTTAGCTGACCGCCATCGACTCAATCTATCAATCCACGAGCTATCTCAGTTGATGTGGCTAGTGGCTGGTCATCCCTATCTATTACGTGTTGCTTTATATCATCTGGCTCAAGGGAGTTTAACGTTAGAGGAACTGCTACAAACGGCTGCTTCAGATACCGGAGTTTATAGTGAATACCTGCATCAAAAATCGTGGTACCTACAGCACCACCCTGAACTAGCAGCAGCATTTGAGAAGATGTTAAGAGCAAAAGCCCCCGTTGAGTTGGAGCAGTTACAGGCGTTTAAGTTACAGAGTATTGGGCTGGTGACGATGCAAGACAAGCTAGCAATGGTTAGCTGCGATCTGTATCAGCAGTATTTTAGCGAGCGCTCTTAAAGCTAATGATAATAATCTTAATTCAAGTTTTAAAACTATCTAATAAAGATGATTTATTTGAATGTTAATAATTTTTCTGAAAATAGCAAAATTAACTGCCAATCTAATCGTATTTTTGCTACATTTATTGGTATAAATTTTATCTTGCTACGAGCTATTAATTTACGATATTACTGGATAAACCTCATTAAAAAAGTTGATTGTATAACTGAAGTTATTCTCTGGGATTGGCATGTAGATAATTACTACAATCCCGATCGTTAAGCGCTAGATAAGATGTGTTGGAAGCGAGTGGGCTTTATTTCAGATGTTAGTTTTAATCCGATGAAGTTCAGGATTCCTCTTAATATTTTAAAAATAACAGATGTTTCTCAAGGGCTATCGCTAGTGGTTGCTAAGCGGGTACTTGAAGATGCGATACATGGTAAAATTGAAAAATTCAATGGGTTTACGTCAGCCATTATTTTAGGTGTTTGAGGGGCTAAAAATTGATTACATTCCTGACTAATTGTTTGCGGTTTTCAGTTTCAAAAGAGGTATTGAAAAGCAGTAGCCTGCTTGATTAAGATACCCAACGGATTCTTAAAAAAAATAAACTGATTTACATTGGATGGAAAGAAAATTATTTTCCCGGTACGTTAGGTAACATCATGACCCGATGGATTGCTACCCGCTTAAATTTGAACCAGATTAACTGTATTGTAAATGCTGCCTTGGCGAGTTCACTAACTAGCGTACAAATGGCTATTAGCGAGTTGGCTGCATACCGTAGCTTCATGATCCGGGCTAGGGGTGTAGATACTGATACCTCAATTTTTATGTATATGTGTTTTAGTAAAACTCACACTTTTTATAAACAGCAAAAAATCAAACTATTTAATGCTGATTCTGATGGAATGCTTTTCAGTGAAGCAATCGGGATGATGGTACTGAAGCGCTTTAAGGATGCTCAGAACGCCCCGCTATCATTACAGCAGTCAGATAAGCTGGTGCAAAAAATCCAACGGCTCCAATTTATGAAGCCTTTAATAGCACTGAAGATAAGGCATTGGCGAGTCTCTCTACCTACTAAGATGGGACGTTGTTTCATGGCGCTAGCTTTCAAGAAGTTCAAAAAATTTTAAACCTCAATGCAGAAAAGCTAACTATGAAATGTGTCTCGCCCAAAGTAGAGGAAAGACAGTTTGGACAGATTCCACCCCAGGCATTTAATCTAATCGACGCAGATATTCCATTTCAATGCATGTTGATTTGGGTGCGGCATTTTAACCAAGCTCGAAGTTTGCCTCTACGGTGTCAAGAAGGAGAGCATTTTCGAGAGATTCCCGTAGACAAACCTTTCTAGGTTTCGATGGATGTGCAATTTAGCAATGAAACGAAATTAATCGCCAACATTACATCGCATGACTAGCAAGGGCAGGTTTATTCGCGAGTGTTTGGCGCAGAAGTAACAATTAGTCGGCAACTGAAATGGTGAGATTTATGACAATGAAAGAAACCGTTCTCGATAGATTTCGTCAACAATTAACAACAGAACCCGATCGCATTCTCTATACGTTTGTCAATGCAGATGGGCAAGACCAAGAATCTCTAACGTACCAAGAACTCGATCGCACGACAAAGCAAATCGCAGCATTCCTCATCCGGGACTGCAACCTGAAAATTAGCGATCGCGTTTTACTCGTTTACCCTCAATCGCTGGATTTCGTCAAAGCCTTGATTGGCTGTTTGTTGGCGGGTGTGATTCCCGTTCCCGTTGCGCCTCCCAATCCGTTCAAGTTGCAACATGACCTATCCGCATTTGAAGCGATCGCGCAAAATAGTGGCAGTTCAGCTATTCTCACGAATGGAGAGTACCTGGCGGTGAAGCGCCAGACTGAGGCGAGTTTGTTTCTTGAGCAAAAAGGGTTTTGGTCAGAGTTACCCTGCTATCGAACAGACGACCTGCAAAATGATCCTGAATCGTTGCCCCAACGTCACGCGCCGACGTTAGAGGATGTCGCTTACTTGCAATACACCTCTGGCTCAACTTCCGCACCAAAAGGTGTGATGATTAGCCACGGTAACATCATGCATCAGTTGAGCGTAACCGGCGAGGAGTTAGGATTCAATGCCGACTCGCGACTAGTGGCGTGGGTGCCTCATTTCCATGACTTTTGTTTGGTCAGTGGGATTTTGAGTTCACTGTATGGCAACGGTCATCTCTATCTCATGTCTCCCCTGGCATTCGTCCAACGTCCTGCGGTTTGGTTTGAGGTACTCTCCCGCGTCCAGGCAACCCATACAGCCGCGCCAGACTTTGCCTATCTGCAATCTGTCCGCAAGACGACACCCGAACAGCGACAGCAGTGGGATTTAAGTTCGCTACAAGTGGTGATGAGTGCCGCCGAACCTATTCGACCTACCACTGTCGATGTATTTCTCGATGCCTTCGCTGGCTGCAATCTCAATCCTCAAGTTTTTTGTCCCGCCTATGGACTGGCAGAACATACCGTGGGTATTTCGGTCTTAGGGCGTCGCCGCGTTACGGTGGAACGAGACTCGTTGGAGTGGGAACGGGTTGTTAAGCTAGCAGAAATTCCAGAAGACGGTCGTACCCTGACTTTGGTGGGATGTGGCAAGCCACTTGCCGGAGTCAATGTGCGGATTGTCGATCCCGAAACTTATCAGCAACGCCAAGCGGGAGAAGTAGGCGAAATCTGGGTCGATTCTCCCAGTAAGGCGCTGGGATACTGGGGGTTGCCGGAACTCTCGAAGGAAGTTTTCGAGGCTGGCCTTCATGAGAGTGCAGGACGCTATCTTCGCACGGGCGATTTAGGCTTTTTGTTGGATGGCGAACTCTATATTGCAGGGCGCTTAAAAGACGCGATTATTGTCCGGGGACGAAACCTGTACCCGCAAGATTTAGAAGAGACAGTTTGCCGTTGCCACCCGTTAATTTTACCGGGAGGAGCGGTGGCGTTTTCTGTTTCCGATCCCGTCGTCAGAGGTGAAGAGCAAGTTGCGGTCATTGCAGAGATTCGTGCCAATAAACCCTCATCCGAACAACTCCATGAAATCGTTCGCCTGATTCGTTCTCACTTGTTGCGAGAGCATCAGGTATCGTGTCGCACAGTTGCGATCGCATCTCCCGGTACAATCTTGAAAACCACCAGTGGTAAACTCCGCCGCCAAGCCTGCAAGCAAGCGTACCTCAAGGGAACCTTGCAAGAACAAGCCTTCCAAATCGATACCATCGCCTATCAAGAAACCACGAGTTCGGATCAACAAGAAGACCCTCGATTGCGAGGGATGACACCCGAATTTCACAAACTAATCAGTAACTTAGCGTTGCTCACCGGACAGCGGGGTAAAGATTTAAAACGTCGTTCGACCCATACTGTCGGGGTTACAGGCTTCGGGCAAGTTGAATTTCTGCCTCAGCCGAATATACCGGCCCATCCATTTTTCGTACCCGGTCAAAAGTTTCCCGTCATCGTGCGTCATGCAGCAGGGAAAGGCTTTGAAGACGATGCCATTATGGATGTTCGTTCTGCCACCTTCCGGATTGTCGATGGTTCTGCCGATGCCAAATGGGAAGACCTGGATCTGAATAAAACCCTCTTGGACGTGATTATGAACACGGGGCATAACTTTCCCTGGCCCCATGCTCAGTGCTTCTTCCGCTGGTTTAACAGCAGTATGCCAGAGCGGTTGAAAATGACGGAGGAGTATCCCTCGATCATTCCCAATTTCCAATACATCGCCCGCAACGCCGAATCCTGTACCAAACTGCATTATTTCAACAAAATGACGGTGTGGTTTATCGGTAACGATGGCAAACGCCGCTTCATGCGCTACCGCCTGCGGAATGCCGATATGTCTCCCGACTCCGGCTTTATTAATCCAGCCGATATGCCAGCCCCAATGGATCACGTTCCTCGCAAAGAAAACGATACCCGTCCCAGAACGTATTTGCGGGATGATTTTCAGCAGCGAGTCGAAAACGGAGGGGTTGACTACCTACTACAAATCCAGTTGCGAGAGGTGGAAGAGTCGGAGGAGTTAAACGAAGCTGCTAGGGAAACGACCATCGGCTGGGACGAAGAACTCTATCCTTACCATACGATCGCTCGCTTCTCGTTGCGACAAATCATTCCCAACGAGGTCATCGAACCCTTAGAATTTAACGTCTGGAATGCGCCGGAAAGTCTGGGAATTATTTGGGCAAAATCTCCCTACGAGGGGGCATCCGTCAATCACGCTCGCACTTTGGTTTATGAAATTGTCCAAAGTATGAGAAAAACCGGGCAGCCCACAGCCGCACTCATGGCGTTGGAGAGTATCCCGACCATTGAAGACGTTTCCCTCAAAGAAGCCTTAGAAAAGGCAGCTCAAACCATTCACGACTTTGCCAAACGCCGCAATTTTTTGGATGCACAAGAAACACTGGCGTTGCACGTCACGGAAACCGTTTTATCTAAATATCCAGCCGCCCTGCGCCACGTCTTAAAACAGTTTTTCGCTTGGGGAGAGGTGTTGGATCAAGTCATCGCACAGCAACCCACTCCCACTCAGGAACTCCAAGCGAGTATTGCTCAATACGCCCAGTTCGCTTCTGTCACCAATCGGGATGAAATCGAGGCGTTAACTCAGTTGCACCGTCGAGTGTGCCTGCGGGCGGAGGATCGACAGGGAAATATTAAGGCACTGATTTTTACCAACCGCAAGCAACTGCAACGCTACTGGCTGGGCGGTGCTTATTTAAGCAGTGCAGCGAACTATTGCTCTAGTCCAACAAAAATTCTGGCAGTGGATGACAATCGAGCTGTAGCCATCCATCGTTCCGTCGATATTCGACTAGAAGACGGCATGGTTATCCTGAGAGAATTTACTGGTTGTTGGGTCAAACACAGCGAGCAACCACAATGGACGTTAATCAGTGCCATTGGTACCGCCTATCAGCAAGTTCCTGTCGAGAATTTAGAACAAGCACAAGCGACCGTCAACACCTTCTTTGAGCAGGAAATCTCGCCCCACGAGTTGCGGTTTAAAGCTGAAGTCGCCCTCCTCGGCGCAGTGCTAGTTGATGCGTTTGAGCAATTCGTACCCGTCCAGGGAACCGGGTCAAATTCGCCAGACGAACCAGTCCGCCTCGAATCACCCCGTCATGTTTGCGTTATCGGTGCGGGGGTTTCTGGGTTAACTACTGCTTATGAACTGGAACGACTGGGACATAAGGTAACGGTTTTGGAGCGTCAGTTGCAGATTGCTGGCAAATGTGCATCGATAGAAATTGATGGGTACTGGTACGACTGGGGCGGTCATGTTTACACCGAAGAGTATCACGCCACCAAGCAACTGTTGGATGAGTTAGGAGTCGAACGCGAACGAACAACCCCCTATTTCACTTACGATTTTCAGCAGCAAACCGTTGTACCAGATGATGCTTCCCTGTATGAGAAGCAGAACTTTCTCAAATACCACGTTATGAAGTGGTCGGAGTTTCCAGGCATTGCCCGCCCCGGACTGGTGCATGTTGGCGATGCGCTGAGTGAATCGGTTTCTGAGTGGTTGAGCAAAAATCAGCTTCCAGAGATGGAGAAATCCTTGGGCATCGGTCATACGGCCGCTGGTTACGGCTACCTCGCTGATGACTCCATCCCCGTGATGAATTTCATCAAATACTCTGATGCCGCCGGGTTCATGTCCCTCAACCCGAATGTGAAAAATCGCCAGCAGATGACGGTTAAGGGGGGTTGGCTGAATGTCTGGAACAAGCTAGCCGCACAATTGCAGGATGTTCGCTGCAACGTCCACGTTACCAAGGTCGAGCGCATAGAGAAAGGGGTTCGCATCATCACGGAAAACGAGGAATTTGACTTTGATGAGATTGTTCTAGCACTTCCCTTTGACCACTCTCTAGAATTTCTCGATGCTTCGCCCCAAGAACGAGAACTCTTTGGCAAAATTCGCTACCTCGACTATTACACAACCGTTTGCACCATTGAGGGCATCCCACGCAATGCCTTCTATTTCTTGAAAGAAAACAATCTCGACCTGTCTACAATCGGGCATATTGTTTCGTTCCATCACCGCTACGACGAAACTGATGTTTATGCGGTCTATTCCTATGGCAATGCCTCGATAACGGGTGATGACATCATTGGCTATATCAAAGCAGATGTGGAGCGTATGGGCGGTAAGCTCGTTCAGGTACACGCGCAACGCGCCTGGAAATATATGCCCCACGTTAGCCGCCTAGAGTTGAAAGACGGCTATTACCAACAGTTTGAGGCGATGCAGGGGAAACACCATACTTACTACGTGGGTAGCCTGCTCAACTTTGAATTAATTGAAGCGAACGTTGCCTATGCCAGAGAATTAGTGCGTCGCTTCTTCCTACCAGCGCGTGAAGGCGTGCGCGTGCGCGAACCCTATGCCGCCGCAACGGCAGTAGTTGGCGTCTCCCAAGAACAATATGCCGGAGAACTGACGTTGGAAAAAGTTAAAGATTGGATCGTGAACCATATGGCAGCCGACTTAGACGTGCCAGTAACGGAAATCGATCCGCAAGCTCCCTTAGAAAGCTATCCTCTAGATTCACTGCTGACAGTGGGTTTAATTGGAGAACTTACCAGTTGGCTGGGTTGGCGGATTGAACCGTCTGTGTGGTTGGAGTTGCCCACGATTGAAGCGGTGGCAAACTATATTGTAGAGCAAGATGCTAAACAGTCTTATGCAACGGTTTCTCAGCTTGACCCCTTGCTAGTGGAATTTCGCAAAGGCGATTCCAACCAGAATGCAACTCGCCACAATCCTTTATTTTGCGTACATCCCATTGGCGGTACCACCTCAAAGTACGCCGGACTGTTCCGTCACCTGGGTAAAGACTATCCGCTCTATGGCATTCAAGCACAAGGGGTAGAAACCGGAAAAGCGATCGCAAACATTAGCGATATGGCGGCGCGGTACATTCAAGCCCTCAAAAAACGCCAGCCCGAAGGTCCCTATTCCCTCAGCGGTTGGTCATTTGGAGGATTAGTTGCATTTGAAATGGCTCTCCAACTTCTGGAAAATCGCGAACAAGTAGACTTCGTCGCCTTATTCGATTCGCCTGCTCCTTTGAGCGAAACAGCTCAATATTCTAATAGCGATCAAGAAGATTTAGAAACCTTCCTTTCTGACTGGTTCAACAAAGACGTACTCGCCAGCAATTTAGACTTGCAATCCGAGCGAACCGAACGATTGTTTGAGGTCTTTAAATTCAATTGGCAAGCAATGAGAGCATACACCCCGACGCGGAAATGTACCTGTCCCGTATTTCTATTAAAAGCCGAAAAACAAGCAGCCATTCAGGGATATCCAGAAGGGGTTGAAGCGAGTTTTGATTGGCAACCTTACGTCCAAAATTCTGTTCGTACAGAAATCATTTCGGGTGTCGATCACTACTCAATTATTGACAGCCAAAAGTTAGTTGCTAAATTACGTCAGCTCATTCAGAAAGAGCATTGTGTATTAGCGAAGCCCTAATTGATTTGTGAAGTCGAAATCCCCGACTTCTTTAAGAAGCCGGGGAGCTAAGAGGATATTTGGAAATACGGAGGAAGTCAGAGAAACATCAGGCAAGTCTGCGTAGCATCAGTCGAATCATCGCAATGTAGATAAATGCCTCTGAGGAAGCAGGTAATCGCTCGAAATCTACATTCAGACGACACCAAGATAACCAATCGCAAGTAGAGAGCGATTTTTTTGGGGGGGGAGATAGAGCAGGCGACGCGGTAAGATGGCTCAATGTCGGATTCATCCGAACCTGCCATCTACCAGCTCAAACTGGTGCTGCGCTTGTAACTTGCTAAAGTTGTGGAGTGACCTGTGGTTTTCCGGGTTGCATCTGCTTGCTATAAAGCACTATTTGCTATGTGAAGGTGAAAATTTTCCAATTGAACCTCATATCAGTACACCTAAAACAAACAATTTCCAATTGCGTACTTAATTCTTTACTGAGCAACGATTGCATCTGGATTTTGTGTGAGAAATTGTGTATAAATTCTTAAAAGTCCTGAATTCAAGAGGTTAGTTAATGAAAATATTAGGTCAAATATTCTGTGCTATCTTAATTGGACTTTTACTAATACTAGGAAGTGCTTTTTCATTCACTGAATTGGCATTTGCAGATGAAATTGTCGATTTTGCCATTTCCTACCCTAACCGATATTCGACCCCCTCTGACCTACGGGGTTCAACCCATGAAATGGCATTTCATGGCGATACCCTCTGGATCACGGGGCAAAACTACGATCAGCTTATCGCCATCAAACCAGATGGCACAATGACCTTCTACCCCATGCCTCAATACAGTGGCCCCCACGGGATTGCCTTCGATCGAGCGGGTCAGCTTTGGGTTACCCTTGAATTTGCCGGAGAAATTATCCGCCTCGATCCGACGCATCCCAACTACGATTCAGCCACTAAATACGATGTCCAGTTAGACTGCACCACCTGTACCGAGGAAATTAACACCCATCCGCATGGCTTAGCAATTGGCAGCGATGGTCAAACCGTTTGGTACACTGGCAAAGCGACTGGTACCATCGGTCGCATTACACCAGATGGCACTATTGAAACTTTCCCCATCTCAACGGTAAACAATCCAAGAGCAACTGTAGGCAGTGTACCGATCTATATCCATGCAGATGCCGAAGGCAATATGTGGTTTACCGAGCTAGTGGGCAATGCCATTGGACGCATTACATCCAATGGAACCGTTGAAGAGTTCAATATTCCCACCCTCAACAGTCGTCCGATCGCGATTGTGCCTGGACCGGATGGTAATATGTGGTTTACCGAAGAGGCTGGCAACAACGTTGGACGCATTAAACAGAACTGCAAAACTAATTGCATTACTGAATTTCCAGTACCCAAGCTGCAAAATAATGTTCTTCTAGCAGCACTGGCATTTGACACCGACCATAACCTCTGGGTTCAGCAATATGTGGATGCGAATCACCCGTCACCACCTGGCAGCGATCACCTGATTAAAATTGACAAGCAGATTCTAACCACCAATTCTTCTGATATCAGCAATATTCCAATTGATTTCTATGAGGTTCCGACTCCCGGAACAGTGATGCATCGCATCATACGAGGAGCTGATGGAAATCTCTGGTTTACCGAATTAAAGACTGACAAAGTTGGCAAAGTAAACCTCTCTTTCCTAAGAGATTCTTGAGTTAGAGGTTGCGACAATGCTGTCAAGGTACGCCTTTGTATAGCAATACAGTACCGAAGGCGAAGGCGATCGCTGTCTCGACTTTCGACCCACTGCTGAACCGGAAGTTAAGCCTCACCATTAGCTAAACTTGACATCAATTAGATAGTTAACTTTGTATCAACATGGTCGATAGCTACGAATTCCCTACTCCTCGTAGTGGTTTGCTTGGACTTTGGGATCGGCTCATTGGACCGGGTGCTACTCCCGCCGAAAATATCTTGATTCTTACCAGTGCCTTTGTAGGTGCAGCTTTGGCAGCATTTCGGCTTTGGTTGCTTGGGTTTGGCTTCTTACCAATTGCTGTTGGAGCAATCATCGGCTTCGATATTATTGGCGGTGCTGTTTGTAATGCAACCGATACGACAAAGCGTTGGTACCACCGACCCGAAGTGAATTCAGTTGAGCACATTACATTTATACTGCCGCACCTGCTCCACATTGCACTCGCGGCATGGTTTTTTCGCGTGGGTGTAGGATTTGACTGGAACTACTTCACGTCAGTGAGTGCTTGTCTACTCTTGGCGACGGCAGTTGTGTTAGCTGTACCCGTTTACCTCAAGCGACCCTTAGCTGTGGGGTTGTATCTGATTGCTGTTGCAATAGGACTTTACAAAGTTGGTTTTACACCTGGGTTAGAGTGGTTCATCCCAGCATTATTCTTGAAGTTATTGATTGGTCATCTTGTACCTGAGAGGTGCAAATATAGCGAAGGTGACACCAGTCGCAAAGTAGCGATTGAAATGCTTATCAGATAGAGGTTTCAGGCTTTTTTTACTCCTCCGACTGGTTCTCTGAACGCAACCAGCAATTTGCCAGCTATGGCAGAGTATCGTTACCACTGTCTGTTCTAGTTAGTCCCAATGCAATGAAGCTACAAACCGGGTCGATTTAGTACATAGTTACTAATTGATGCAACATTAACTCAAATGCCTACTTTAGGGCGAAAGTAGGGAAAACAGCCCTAAAGTTGATTGATTTTTCAGGGGGTCTAAGTATGGCTCCTTCTTCTACTCAACAATCAAAAGTTGGTAAATTTCTTAATCCATTTCGCTGTTCTCCAAACTCCCATAAGTATGCTGAAGTGAGAGTGCGGGAATACCTGCTGCCAAGAGAAGTTGAGTCCGTGCGAGACGGCGAAAATAGAAGGTTCGTGCAACCAGGGGCAATGCCCGTGTGTTGTCACAAAAGTCAACCCTTTTTGGGGCAGAATTGATAAGTAATACAAATCATGACTTTGCCTAATTTGTCTCCTTCTAGGCAAAGTATGCTGAAAATATTTACCCCAGCATGAGGGATTGACCCATGCTATTTCTCACCAACCAACTTCCATTTTCGGCAAAGATATTTTCTCGCCATCTGCTACCATCGAAAAAATTATCAGTCAAAGCCATAATGAGCGCGACCAAAAAAGTAGGTAATTCTTGGGGAAGAAGTGTCCATTTTCGACGAGTTCTTCTGTATCCCAATGGGGTTTAGCCATTCATTCTCAACTCTTATCAGGCAATCTCAGATTTGAGTTGAGCATAAATGAATAGATAGTCGCATTTTCAGAAATTTATCAAAAATCCAAATTTAAGAGAGTTTGTCAAATCCAGTCAAATTAGTATATTTAGAAAAATTATTAATAAGCCGTGAAAACGGGTATCATTCATCGTTAAAAGACAAAGGCTAAAATCTATACATATCAATAGTTTCAAGTCAGGGGTACCCCTGGTTGCACCAACCATCTATTTTCGCCGAGTAGCAGACATCTAGCCAACTCAAGCAAGACCGATGTGATCGCTCCCCATCGATTAGTTCCCAAGCGAACTAACTCCATGATTAAATAGCTTTCTAGAACGACACTTCTGATAAGTAAATGAGTCGCCTAGCCGCGAAAACCCTGGTGCTGACAATACCGCTGCCACTGACTCAACACCCAGCAGCGGTGTATTTGGATGGACTGGCGGATGGTTCCAGACCGACAATGAGACAGGCATTGGATGCGATCGCCCAACTCCTGACGAACAATCAGTGCGATGCAATGACACTGAATTGGGCAGCACTGCGGTATCAAAACACTGCGGCTATCCGCACGGCGCTGATGAAACGATACGCCCCGGCGACAGCGAATAAGATGCTGTGTGCGTTGAGAAGAGTGCTCAAAGAAGCGCTGAGATTGGATTTGATGGATGCGACCGATTATGCTCATGCGGTGGATTTCCCGAGCGTAGCAGTCAAAAAAGGACTCAGAGGACGGGCACTGAGTCAGGATGAAATTGCCGCGCTCTTTCAGGTGTGCGTTGATGACGCAACACCCACGGGTGCTAGAGATGCGGCGCTCATCGCTATTTTGAGGGGCGCTGGATTGCGTCGGGCTGAAGCGGTAAATCTGGACTTGAAAGACTTTAACGCCAGCCGCGGTCAGCTGGAAGTGCGCGATGGGAAGGGGGGGAAAGATAGAACTGTGTATCTGTCGAGTGTAGCGAGCACTCTTGTGGAAGATTGGCTTGTCGTCAGAGGCTTGTCACCGGGACCGCTATTATGTCCCATCAGGAAAGGCGGACGGGTGGAACGGCGACGGATGACTCCTCAAGCGGTGTTATTGATTGTGCAAAAACGCGCGAATGAAGGTCTTGTAGCGGCGTTTTCTCCCCACGATTTTAGAAGGACGTTCTGCTCAGACCTCCTTGATGCTGGGACTGATATTGTCACGGTGCAGAAACTCGCAGGACACGCTTCACCCGTGACGACGGCGAAGTATGACCGACGCGGGGAAGAAACGAAGCGTAAAGCTGTGGAGCGGTTGGAGATTCCTTACACTCGGCGAGGGTGAAGGTGCGATCGCTTCATCCTTTAGTTATGTCGTTTGAAGGGGTAATGACCCAAAAGTCAGGACGAAGCTACAGTAACCGGACGCTAAAAATTCTTTGGGGGCGTGCTGCGGGGCGTTATGCAGTTCCATCCTATCGAATTGAACTGTATGCAGATGCTACCGACTACGACACTATCGGCATCATTGGTGAAATAGCGCATATAGAAGCCTCAAGTGATTCAGGTCCACGTGCAAACAAAACCCTGGCTAAAAAGAGCGGGATGAATACGACAATCTCATTTTGCTTTGTCAAAACTGTCATACCCGTCTTGATGGGCAAAAAAATACAAACTCAGTTAAGTATATAAAGCAACTTCGTAGCGACCAAGCCTGGGTACGAAACAGCTTACCTGAGCGCGGCAGAATCACTACAGGATGGGCAACGATACTTCTACAAGGTTCACACCCATTTGGCTTAGAACCTGCAATAGCCTAATAGCCGCCCTCATTCCAGATTTTCCTTCAGGCGATCCCCTCGTTGTTAGAGTAGAACCTGATAAGAGTCATGGCAAAGTATACAGACGCGACTAGCAGAACACGTTAATACATTGCTTAACACTAGCGGGCCTTTTGATTTTAGGCTTGCTATTTTTCCTTTAGCTCCTGTTTCTGCTTGTCTTGCACTTGGCTATTACCTTACTAATTGTCCACGTGTACGCTGATTTCAGTATCATCGCGATGGCTACTCATGGTCATGGTCTAATAAAGCCTCATTTGCTAACGACATAAAAGTTACTGAGCTGACGGACATTAAGATAGCTTCTACCGACGAAATAGCAAATTGCTTTCACCTAAGACGCGACTAAGAGGTTTGAGAGATGGGACAAAAGACTAAAGCGTAATTCCCCAGAACCAGACTAAAAATGAAAGCCCCGATTAAGGAGCTTTTTAAATGCCTATTCAACAACCTTGGAAACGCGCCAAGCAGTGTGACTGCCAATCTTTTTAAATCTAGGCTTGCCCCCCTCATCATTGAGGGGAATTTTAGAAAAGGCAAAGGAGCCACGAATAAAAGTGTGTTTACCATATTTAGTAATTGGCTTAACCCCTACGAGTTTCGTCACTTGGTCAGTAGAGAGAAGCCAGCCAGCAGCCGCAGCCCTTTCCAATTCTTTGAGATATAGCAGCGGCTCCATTGGTGGTGCCACTGGCTTCAGTGCTGCGGCAATCTCTCGCACCAGTTCAATAAAATTGTCTGACGACTTGTCCAGTTGTCCACTGGACAATGCAGGCTTGTCCAGTTGCCCGGTGGACAATTCCCGCTCATCGGCTGAAATCCTTTGGAGTTGCTGGATTTCAGCCTCTACTGGCTGGGCAAAATTCTCAATCTTGCCCCCAGTTTTTAAATACTTGTCCAGTTTGTCCAGTTTGTCCAGTTGCTCTTGAGAAATCTTCCCTCGTGCTGGCTTCTGGATGTTTAAGCCCTTAATCCTATCGTCTACAGCCTGCCTGCTGCTTAGGTTGTAGCGTTCTTGTAAGCTGCTAACACTAATCAAATTTTCCATTATTATCTCAACTTGTCCAGTTGTCCACTGGACATATTTTATTTTGTCCAGTGGACAACTGGACAAAATAGCCACTCTAAAATGCCCTCAAACTGATGGAAACAGTAGTGTCCATACAAAACCCTTTGCAATTGGTTACAGGGTATCTTCGTGGGAGTGACTTACAAACCTTGCTACATCATGCTTCCAACTCAATAAACCTTTAATACAGAGGCGATTCATTGAATGAAAGGAGACTTCCTTCAGCAGGAATCGTCTTTTCATCTGCTTTACAGCCAGAAATTGTGAGTTATTACAAGGAATTGCCCTGCCAGCTCTGGAGCAATTATTGATATTGATGCTGAGCTTGTAGCCCATTATTTACCCCAAAACCAACTAACAATTATCGCGGCGGGATGACCCGCTGCGATCGCTTCCCGAACTTCTTCAAGTTTCCCAATCGGGATGACCTTAGAGTAAACCTTTCCTCTGCCTCCCAGTTGATAACGGTAGAGGTTGTATTCATAAGTTTTTAATTCCCCAGAACTGAGTTTTTTATGCTTAGTTTGAAGCTCGATTCTGCCTGATGGATTAGCTTGCCCTTTGTCACATCGCCCTGGCTGACGAGTTCCTTTAGGCGATCGCTTTCTAGTCGGTTCTGGGGAATTAGTTTTAGGTTGCGCTCGGTCCGTATTCCAAACCCGCCAAAGTTGCTCTGCTGGAATGAGGACATCGCTATCAAAACCATCCCAGCGAACAACTATCAGGGGTAACTTACCTCCTAGTAGCTCCTGCTGCTGCAATCCCTGAACTGTGCCAAATTGCTGTAAGCCCTTCCGCCAACGGACACGATCGCCTATTCTCCAGACATCATCGGGATCTAGCGGTTCATCGCCCCAGCCGTCCCTTTCGTTCCACCGCACGGTGGTAAACCAGCCGCAAGCCTCACAACCATCAACAGAGTGATGACAAGTACAAGACTCGACGGAGGGCGACGGCGGCGACTCTAGGATCGAGAAGATTTCCAGCTGCTGCTCTCTGGCTTCTAATAGTTCCGCTGCCGCTCGGAACTCCAAGGGGTCTAGCCAATTCTTCGGGATGTTGTACCAATCGCTTAGGGTAGCCGGGTCTAATACCTCGCCCTTGTTGAGAAGCCCGTTCTCTCTCAAAAAACTCTCTAACCTGGTCTGTCCAGGTGGTCGCCCTTCCCCAGTCGAACTTAAGCCCCCTGGAGATTCCAACCAAAAGTACCCGCTCTCTAAGGAAGGGCGATCCAAAGTGTCCGCTGCTGATAAGAAGTTTTTCCCACCTGTAGCCGATTTGTTCAATAGCTCCAGCGAGGATTTCAAAGTATGAGCCACTTGCCCATCCGGGTTTAAAAGGGCAGCTAAGTAATCCGGGCACGTTCTCAATGCAGAAAAATCTGGGCTGCACTGCTGCGATCGCTCTGATGACGGCGGGGAAACAATCTCGCTCGTCATCGGCTCCTTTACGCTTTCCCTGGACTGAGAAAGGCTGGCATGGTGGCGAGGCTGTGATGATGTCAGCATCAGTGATGCAGCTGTATTTGATATTTGTCCAGTCCAGATGCTTGATATCTCCAAGGATTGTGCGTCTAGGGTATCGCTTGCTGAGGATGTCGCGGCAGTAGAGATTGTTCTCGCAGAGTCCAACGAGGTCGAAACCGAGTTGCAATCCGGCGAGAGCGAAGCCTGCCCCGACGCCGGAACAGAAGTCAAGTTGGGTGAATTGCTGGGTTCTCTCCACTGTGTTAGCCCTGTCCATTTTTCGAGATGTTTATCAGTGCCCTGAAATGATTTTGCAGATACGCGATCCACCGAAACCTTTACCCAACAACGGGACTTCGGACACCAGCCCTCAACGCGATCGCCTACCTTAAGCCCCGCTATGTGGTTAGTCATAGAACCTCTCAGAGGGCAATTCCTCATTAAATGAATCGCAGGACTTACAAGAATTGCTCTGGCTTTCATCACCATCGGGGAGTTTGATAAACTTCGCTTCGCGCCCACAGTATGAGCAAGTACCATCGGCTAAAATCTCGTAACGGATAGCCTCCGAGCGATCGTCAAAAAAGCGAATATTAGTGCAATTAAAATCCGGTGTTTCGTGTGTCATTCTGCGTTTCTCCCTGCAAGCCATTGACGTTCATCATCGTTTTGTACTTCACTGCCCCAGCCGTCTCTAGCTGCGGAGTGGCGCTGGCGAGCTTCCATCTCTTCCGTTGAAGTGCGATCACTCTTTCTCAAACTCATCTTTTGAGCCACGGCTTGAACATTCAGCCGTCGCTGATTTACATCTCGCAGCGTCTCGCGCCAGCCATCGCGGTCGATTAAGTCAAGTTGCTGGCATATTGCAGCGTCTAGCCGATAATCCAGATAAGGCTCAAGTCCCTGGCTAATGTTTGAAGCAGCAACGCAGCTGGGATTCTGGCAAACCGGAATTCGGTCAGTGTCCCAGCGGTAATCTTCAATCACCATTTGCACCAGGTAGGTTTGAATTGTGCCCGTGTCATGGCAACAGAAACAACGCCAGTTTGGTTGCCACAGTTCTTTATCCCGCCCCGGCTCATCTTCCGGGCGAATAATGTCACGAGGAAGTTTTGGGAGATTCATGACTCAGCCCCCCAAATTAATCCGCTAGCATCAGCCCACTCTGCAAAAGCTTTCCGCTCATCTCTGGTAAGTGCTGGCTCACCTTGAGCAATCCAGCGCGGTTTACCTTGGCGAATTTGGGCGATCCATTCGTCGCGGCGAGGGTCACTTGCCCACTTTTGTTTGTTCACCGCTGGCATCTGCGACGGTGACAGCTGCTTAAGCCATAGCTGATTTAATTCTTCCCAATTGGCAGCGATCCATCTGTCGGGCAATTCCGGAGGTTTCGGCAACTGACCTGCCCTCTTTCTTCCAAACTCTAAAAAACTTTCTCTCTCTACCTCTGAGAGAGAGTTAATAAAAAGTTGATAAGAATTTGGAGGATCGCCAAATGCCTCACCAGAAGGACTTTTCGAGAAATTCTTTTCCGCAATCGTGGACTCAGTTTCCGCAATCGTGGACTCAGTTTCCGCAATCGTGGACTCAGTTTCCGCAATCGTGGACTCAGTTTCCGCAATCGTGGACTCTTTTCCGCATTCGCGGAAAACTGCGCTTGTTGACAATGAAACAACGATCCCTTTAGGTGCTTCCCAATCAATAGAACCCTCTTCTCTGAGACGGCTTATCGCCCCGTAGAAAGCTGATTTTTGAATGCCTAATTCGCTGCAAACTCTGCTCTGCTCAAGCCTGAGCTTCCAGCCAGGTTTGCACTTGATGAGAATATAAAAGTGAAGCAATCCCTTAGCGGTAATGTCGCCGCTGCTGTATTTAGCGATCGCATCCTCCAGGGTCAGACGATAGTATTGTTCACTCATCCTTGCCCCCCTGAATTGGATTTTCGTGGCATAATTGTGGTTAACAAAAGAAGTAAAAAAATTAAGTAGCTCCTGAATTATCATATAGGGTAATGCAGTAATTACTGAATTACTATGATGAATTTTTCTAATGCTCTCGACAAAACTCTTGATCGATATGGCATCAGCGCTAAGTGGTTGTCTGAGCAATCTGGCGTAAGTCAGCAAATGATTAGCGGCTTTAGAAACGGGAAACAGCGGATTTATAGTGATAGCTTAGAAAAGCTCCTTGCTGCTCTCCCTAACGAAGTCAAAGATTACTTTTTTGGATTAATGGGTAGCGCAAATTTAGAGGCTGCAATCGCATCAATGGACGATGCAGAAGTTTCAGATTTGTTAATACTCGTAGCAAAGCGATTCAATAAACCCCCCAACCAAACTAGAGACACTAATCTGGTAAATGCATGAATAGCAATGATGGGCGACTCCGGGATCGCAGTGGAGAAGTTAGTGATTCGAGTAAAGGCCGTATTCATTAGGATCAAGACCAAACTCTTCGAGGAACTCATTAATAATCATTTCCGACGCCAACTTTGTTTTGTCCAAAGCTTTTGTCTTGTTGTATGCAGGACTATCCTGCATTTGAGGGCTGTGGCTTTTGATAGTTGCTAAAAACTTAGTCTGAGCATCAGTCATCTCTTTCTTCTCGTAGTGAGTTGTTGCAGCACTTTTAACACTATGAGGATGAGACCTTATACCGAGATGTTTCCAGACAATGCATTCGTAGAGGCTTCCTAAACTGCTTGAGTGAGGCGCAACTGGATGGCTCCAAACCTCTAACAAATCGTGATTGTTTCAGCTACCCAGCCCACCTGCTTGAAATAATTTACTAGGAGTCCTCCTAGTAAATTATTTTCTGCCTGCCTTCACTGGAGGTGTAGCAAGCATTGAGCAAAATAGTATCAGGTCAATTATGAACCCTCTGCGTCTGAAAGATTTTTGACAGATAGAGGTGGCGGTGGAGGCAAAGAACCTGTAGGTAAAGATTGCAACGCCATTAGTGCAGGAGCCACCTTTTGTTGGGGAGTACGACGATCGTAAACCTTGCGTTGCATCTCTGGCGAGTGAGCCATCAAATCAGCTAAAGCCGTCAGCACCTGATCTGACGTACCAGAGAGTTTCAAATGAGTGACAATTGCATCCCTGACCATATGGGGTGTAAAAGCCTGACCCGTCAACCGATAAACTCGTTTCCGCACATAGCTGTACAGGGAAGTCTCAGACATCGGTTTCCCATTGGGTTGGGTGAAAACATAGGGATGAGTTGGTTTGAAAACCTGCCGCCATTGAGACAACCACTCCTCAAGCAACGGATAAACATTTGCTGGAAGCTCAACAATTCGTTTCTGACCATTCTTGCAGTAGCTGTTTCCAGTTTTAAAGTCAGCAGCATTGTGTTCAATGAACCACTTACCATCCCGATTAATTAAAGTTCGTCCTAACTCTAATTCCCGAATCGTGCGCCCTCGATCAGGGAAAAAACTTAGTAACAAAAAAATTAGAGCGATTTGATGACTTTGAGCCACAGTCCGCTCCGAACGTTTTTTGCCAGAGTTATTTCGGGGTGCACATTCTTCTAGTAAACGCTCCACACAAGCTCGGAAAGTACCCCAATCAATCCATTTTTTTGATTCATCTGATTTGCGAGGCGTGTTGTTAACCCGCACCATAATGTCGGATTGTAATCGCCGCAATTCCTCAATAATCGGAATATCTCTGTATCCAACCCGTTTGTTTGAAACCGTCTCGCGAGATTGATATTTAGATTCCTTGTGATAGAGAAACTTAGCAATTGCTATAGCAGCTTCCACAACTTTCACCTCAGTGCTTGGTGCTGCCTCACGGATCTCGCGTAACCATTGCAGGTGTTGGTAAATTAATTCCATCGTTTTATCGATAGCCTTTTCATTTCGCTTACCGTTAGGCGTTAAGCCACTAGCACAAACGAGCTGTCTAAGATTTAACTCTTCCAGGGGTATGCCTTTGTAATAATGAAGCCAACCTAACAGCCTTTTCGCTCTATTAACATGACTTTGAGCACTAGGCAAACGCAAAGGTCCATTTTGGCGTTTGCGGCTACCCATCAAGTCAGTCTCAAACTTCAAAAAATCATCAAGAGAGGCTTGTAATTTCGAGGAAATTTCCGATGGCTTTAACCCATAAAAAAAATGTGGGGAATTTATTGTTAGCTTTTTATCAGTGACCCGAACATTATCGTTGACTCGGCCTCTTTTGTTCCGAATTGGGGGACAATATTTGCTAGCATTCGTTCGGGTAGAGCCTTTCCACCAAGACTGCTGACGACACCAAGTTAGCAGTCTTTTAAGATGCAAGCGATAAGTGCGAGAGCTAGCAGGATTCCCCAAACTGGCAAAAACTTCTTGTTGATATTCAAGAGCGTGTTCCAATTCATGAATGGGAATCTTTTTCAGAAATTCCAAGCCTGCGTTAACATCCTCTTGAGTGAGCTTTTTTCGCTCTGGTAAAGGGAACCCCCATTTGGGTAAAGTAAAGCGAATTAAAGAAGTACGAATCAGCGCTGTCACATCAGTTTTTGCATCTGGATGTGATGATTTGAGATGACCGCAATAAAGTTGATAAACATCTGCGGCAGTTTTCGGATTGTTAACGGGCAAGGTCATTTTATCTTCCTAAATGCAAGTATTTATCACATTTTACATTAAACGCCAACAAATACCCTTTACCACGAACGAAGCTAATTTTTTAGGAATAAAAAACTTCAGAACGCTTTAAGTAAGCAAGTTCTAAGCTTTTAAGCATACATCTAACGTGATAAATATTTTCAAGAACATTTATCACAGCTATTTGGCTAAATACTAACGATTTAAAAGAAACTCGTTTAGCTTAAAAAGCAAAAAGGGCGGCTCAACACAGAGTCGCCCTTTTTGGGATTGGATATTTAATTGGTGCTGTTGTAGAGTTTAACCTTCAGCTAATGTAAGTGTCAATGACTTGGTTTGCCGGATGCTTTATCTATTATTAGGATAGAATACCTTAATCACTCTTCTGCCTGTTTTTAACTCCATATTTACTGCTATCTACTCAACTTAATGTCTAGGGAGTAGTTATACAGCTCATGAATATGTAGCGACCTGCAACTTTTCTCTCGCAGGTTTTGGGTTTCATCCAAAACTTTCATCAAGCCAGAGCGGTTAAATTTGGTTGGCTTTAACAGATGTGCGAGCGCTTCTTCCAAAGTTGAATTCAAAACTTTAAGATACTGCCACCTGTCCCACATAACTTTGATGGAAGAGACAATGACGGCTTTTGGCATGAACGCTAAATACTTTTAACGGAAGTAGATAACCCCGTTAATCCAGCCGCTGGAGTTTGACCCATGATGAAAACATCAGCGCGATCGCTCACACACGATCGTCTACCCACCCGCACTCTTAGCAATCCCAATCCACTAAGGGTGGCTTCTTCATCTCAAAGGGCATCTTACAGCAGGGACATCTGCCCCTAAACATGGGGTGATAATCCAGTACCTCTAGCTTTGCCTCTGGCGTGAATCGTTGCTCCAGCATGGGCACTGGTCTGCCGTCATAAGTTGTCCAGTACGGGAGCGGGATCGTCATCAACAAACCTCGCCCCTTTTGTACCGACATTTCAGGAGGTTCAACAGAGGGTTGAAAGTTCAGATAACGAGTGAAGCGACAATTCGGTACACCGAATTGTCGCTTCACTAGCCAGGAGGAGCGGAAGTCGAGAGAGCGATGTATCAAGGAAGTAGACAAGTGTCTTGAACATCTCTGTAACAGGGATAGCCCCGTTGTGTGGCGACTTGACCGGCAGGGTAGAAGCCTTAAGTATTTGCTGACGTTGAGCGAAGACTTCAATACCTCTGGCATCGGATTTGTTAGCCTGACTAAAAGCATCGATACCACAACGGGTGGCGGCAAGTTGGTCTTCAGCATCAACGAGAGCGAACGACTGGTCGTCGCGCTTGCGCTTCGCTTTCATTTGAGCAGCAAGCAAATCAAGCTTTCGCCCCAGTTTGACACGAGAGGTTTAGACTTCTATCTGTGAGCGATCGCACGATTGTGGCAGACTCTTATACCGGCAAGGCATATTGAGTACACTGCACTTTAACCATTGTGCTGGCATTGTTGTTGAGCGAAGCACGCGATCGCTCACGCACTCTCGATCGATCCAACCACAGTGGGCGCAATCCCAATGCACTGAGGGCGGCTTCTTCATCTCAAAGGGCATCTCGCAGCGGGGACACCGACCCGGAAATAGCAGGTAGTTACTCAGCCTCCCCAATCAACGTGTATGCAGCCCAAGCGCTGGGTTGGTTGGGATATTGTTTCATTGTCGTTAGCATCGCGCCTCGCAAAGCTTGCGCTTTATCCGGGTTTTGTTGCAAATTTCGATAAAATTCGGTCATTAGTAAGGCAGAAGGATTATCCGGGATCGCCCACAAAGTAACGATGACACTGGGGACACCCGCCGTAATTAAAGAGCGAGACAGTCCAATCACGCCATCGCCAGTCAGTTTACCTCGCCCAGTATCGCAGGCACTTAAAACAACTAATTCGGCATTGAGCTTGAGATTCAGGATTTCGCTAGCAGTAAGGAATCCGTCATCTTTTCCAGAAGGGGTAAGAGCAATCGCACCTGGTATCCCCAACCCTTGAAAATCATCCAGCAACCCATGAGTCGCCAGATGAATCATTTTTGCTGTGGGTAGCTTCTGGACAACTGCGGATTCAGTGGCTTGATTGCCAGTCAGAGCAGTTGTGTTCAGGAGACGGGCAATCTCCATTGCTTCCTTCTGGGCACCCGGTAGCGGCGAAAGCGGTTGAGGCTTTTCCCCAATCTTTGGGGCAAGACTAGGCATCGTGGGATTGCCAACCACGAGGACATCCTTGGCTGACACTGGAACCCGTTGACGTTGCTGACGGGTTAACGCCAATACCTGGATTGAAGGAGCCGTCCGGAGAGTGTGTTGTTCAATTAAGTATTTGTTGTTGGTATCTTGGAGGGCAGCAAAGGGAACCAGGAACAGGGATTGTTGAGGGATGAAGATGACACGAGCTTTGGGGTCAGTCGGCAGAAGGTCGGCAATGGGTTGAATGAGGAGTTGGTGGAGTTGTTGTAAGCGTTTGGTTTGGCTCACTTCATCTATCAGCGAAACTTCGATCCCACCTCGACCTCTGACACCGATAGATTCACGACTGTTGAGAACTAATTGTGGGAGCGTCGTATTTTGCTGCTGCCACAAGGGTTTGAGGTCAACGCGACGGAACGATACAACGCCTGAGGGTGGGATTACCCAAATATAGAGTTCTGATTCGCGAGCTTCTTGTTTACCCTGAATCTTGAACTCGTCATAAATAATCGAATATTCAACCAGGGTGGCGTTTTGCTGTTGAGCGATTTGTTGAATTTGTTGGATGTTAGGTGGATTTGTAGAGACATTCGGCCCAGTAGAGGAGAAGCGTGTCGCCAATCGCTCTACAAAAGCTCTGGCACGACCCCTTTCAGCAACTTCTAGAGCCTTTGTGGGTTGATTTTGGGCAATCAGGACTTGTTGCAACCGGCGATAGGTGCGAGCTTGCTGCTCAAAAATCGACACTTTTTCGGCATCTAAGTCACCCAATTGTTCCCGGAGAGATTCCCAGACCTCAATTCCAGCGCGAAGGGTTTCTTCAGCTTGAGCGAGGTTGCCCAATTTCTGAAAAGCCAGTCCCAGAGTGTTTAGAGATACCCCCTCCCCGAAACGGTCTTTAATTTCTTTAGCGATCGCCAAACTCTGCTGCTGGTACTCAATCACCTTGGTGTAATTTCCTAGAAAATAGTAAGTAAGTCCGAGATTACTCAGGGAGTGCCCCTCCCCCAAACGGTCTTTAATTTCCCGCGCGATCGCCAAACGCTGCTGCTGGTAATCAATTGCCTTGGCGTAATCTCCAAGGTTATGATAAGCAAGTCCCAGATTGCCCAGAGAGATCCCCTCCCCCAAACGGTCTTTGATTTCCTGCGCGATTGCCAAACCCTGCTGGTGGTACTCAATCGCCTTGGCATAATCTCCCAGGGAAGTGTAAGCAGTTCCTAGATTGCCCAGAGATTGTCCCTCACCTTGACGGTCTTTAATTTCCTGCGCGATCGCTAAACGCTGCTGCTGGTAATCAATCGCCTTGGCGTAATCTCCTATGGAATAGTAGGCACTTCCCAGACTGCTAAGGGCATTCCCCTCCCCCAAACGGTCTTGAATTTCCCGCGCGATCGCTAAACTCTGCTGGTAGTAATCAATCGCCTTGGCATAATCTCCCAGGGAATAGTAAGGAATTCCTAGATTGTTCAGAGATACGCCCTCACTTTGACGGTCTTTAATTTCCCGCGCGATCGCTAAACTCTGCTGGTGGTAATCAATCGCCTTGGCGTAATCTCCTAAAGAATCGTAAGCCAGCCCCAAGTTGCCTAGAGATGCGCCCTCATATTGACGGTCTTTAATTTCTCGATAGAGACTGAGTGCCTGCTGCCAAGACTGTAATGCTGCCTCAAATTGACTGGCCTGAGCCTGCTGAATCCCTTGCTGGAACAGTTGGTCTGCTTCCGCTTTCCGAGCATCTGGGGTTTGCGCTAACGCCTGTGTAGAGAGAAATAGTGCTGGAAAATTAGGCGCGAAAGGCGTTGCGGCAGTTATCAAAACAGCGATCGCGCTGAGGAGCCTGATTTGGAGACGCACAGTTATTCTGGGGGAAAGTGCAAGGACGAGATCGCTGTTTTAACCTACGGTGATTGAGCGCGTCTAGTTATCGGTTGATGCGAGAGCATCGTCACCAAAATCAAGAATGCGATTGCTTGCGAACTGCACCCAAATATTTCTCCACATCAAAAGCACAAAAGTATAAGAACAAAGTGCCATAACCAGCGGCGGTAAGTTGAGTCTTTACTATCTTCGGCGCGAATGACTGGTCGTCGCGCTTGCGCTTCGCTTTCATTTGAGCAGCAAGCAAATTATTTGGGAAAAAACCCATGCTGGATTAGCCGCGAAGAGAGCGAGAGGTCGCAACAGAAGACGCGATCGCGTGTGCCAAGTGGTTTGACAACTCTGGAATTTTCCAAAGAACTAATTTCAGGAAATCTCAATCTGGTGCGCCAGATTGAGAAAGTATTTAGGATTTTAAATTCTTGAAGAGCTGTACAGATGCCCTTTTCTGGCACTTTGGGAAGATTAATGAATTTATCCGATTACAGCCCACGAAAATCAAGCTTTCACCCCAGTTTTACAAAACAAGGTTAGACTGCTATCTGTAAGCTTTCGCACGATTGAGTTCGGCGTCTTGTACCGGCAAGCATATTGGGTACTACTGCACTTTAACCATTGTGCTGGCATGGTTGCTGAGTGCTCGCATGCGATCTGACAGAAAATGAATGGCAGCGGCTCCCTACAGATATCTACGCGACTGGAGAGTTGCTGTAATTATAAAACTCCATTGGGCTGAGTCTCCCACCCGGCAACCGGCACTGAAGGCAGGTCAGAAGAGATGGTTAGCAAAACACTAATTACTCCTGGGCGACCACTTTAGGTTTTGGCTTGGGTTTTGGGGCGGAGGTAGTTCTACGGGGAGGGAGGGCAGCATCGTTGTGGGAACGCGCCTCATCGTGCTGACGAGCTTTTGAAGCCGCTAGCCTTGTCTTGGCAACCTCAAGCTTATCCTTCTTACCCGCTTTGAGGTAGTTAGGAGCAACAGAACTAGGGATTGCTAAAAGGGAAACAAATTCAAAAGTATTTCGTTCGCTGTTGAACCGAGCCTTGAGCTGGACAAAGGACGCTTTACCCTGAGCTTCTTTCTCCAGCTTGGGGTTAAAGCGGAATGGAGGTACAGGGGCATCTCGCCAGAGGACAGGAATGTGAGAAGCCTTCATGAAATTTACTTTTAGTTCAGCTTGTGCCGATTTAATGAACTCAAGGCGTTGCGGATTGAAGTTCTTAAATACGGAAATGCATGGGATTCGGCAAACGGGAATGAACTGCCATAAACCGCAGATTTTGAACTCCAAATCTTGCAGGTCACTGGAGACACCCGTCCCAGAAGCTTGGTGGCCCACAAAACCCACCAGTTGGAACCCGACCGAGTAGGGCTGTTTCCCGCCAGGATAGTGAGTGATTTTGGGATAGACAATTAACTTCTGCTCTCGTATTCCAGTTGTCTCAATCTCTTTTTTGAGCGCCGCCAATGCCCGCTTGTGAGAGCTGGAATAATAGAGGGGATAGGTTTTTCCTCCAACACTCACAAAAGTCTTTTCCTCTTCAATAGTGATATCTCCAGTGAGAATGCCCACCGCCTGAAAGAAAGCTGGCGGCGCATCAGGAGAAGAGGCAGAGGAGTCGCTTGGTTCCGGAGCTGGCTCCGAAGTTAGGGGAGAGTTGAAAGTTACAGGAACTGATGAGGTGTCAAGGGAAGGCTCCCAGGAGTCAACCGTTTGAGGTTCTACTGGCACAAGGGTTGATGCGGCATCATCAACAGGGTTTTCAATCTTATCCGCAACCCGTTGTACATCCTCTGGCTCTACTTTTTGAGGAGACGGCTCAACCGGAAGAATAGTTAATTCATCGGTAGGGGCTGTCTTCTTCTGTGGACGTTTTTTGGTCATATTCACTCAGATGAAACTCGCAACTGTCGTAGAGAGCGTAACTTCAATACCTTGCAACGGATGAATCGAACTCACACTCGGCTACACATACCCTGTTGCTCTCTTCAATTTAGTGTATCTTCATCAGAAACTGGTATCAGCCTTCATCGTGCCTGTTGTAGCCTAGATCCCTATCCCTTCAAGCCAATCTACAAGAACGGGCGATCGCATTAAATTGAAGAATACATTGTGATCGCGCTATTAAGGTTTATTTTCAATTTGGCAGTGCTGCTTGTGAATCTCGCACAATTCTCATCACGGTGTTTTTTGAAAGCCCCAGTGCCTCGGCTACTTTTCGGTAGGAGAGTCCTTGCTGTATTAGCTCTAACACCTTTGATGCTTTCTCTCGGACACCAGTGCGATCACCGGTCGAGAAATGTAGGTATGACGATGTAGCAACAGATTTTCTTGATTCAGCCCAAGTGAATGACCCTAAAGAGTTGAACAATGACGGTATATATCTGTAAAGCTGAAAAATATATAGCAAAACAAAAAAACTATGTAATAGAGATAGAAAAAATATACGGGTTATTACCAATACCTCAGTTTTCTCAAACATTAAAAAAGATGCTTAACTCTCCCATAAATGCTCAAAATATACTAAAGGAAGCAAGAAAGCAAGTTTGGGAGATTCTTGATCCTGAAAACTCTTGGAAGAACGACTTGGATGAGTGTACTGATATTCAGAAGAGGCTTTTGCACTTTAGCTCCGAACATTCTAAAGAGCCACAGCATCTAGACAAAGTAATCAAAGCTATCAGTAGAGGAGTAGCTCTTTTAGAATCAGCACATGGCTGGAAAAATCCTGCTATTGGTCAGAATCTATCCCGAACCAAAAGTGATAAGATACGCGGATTTCAGTGGCGTCTTGTAATCGCTTATAGTGGGTTTGAAATAGCGTTTAAAGGCTTAGCAAACTGCCAAACAAGAAAAATAAATCCTAAAATGATTGAGGATTTTATTCAAAGTTGTAGTTTACCAAAATATGACTTATTGGATTCACCAGAGAGAAAGCCAGGTCTTGAAAAATGGCTTAATAAGGAAGAAGGAGAACTTGCGAATTTTTTAGGAGTTACCAGTGGAGATCGCAAAATAATCGAAAACTGGATTGTGAAATCTCAAGCTATAAAATCTTGGGAGCAATCAGCAAAATTAGCTAAAGCTATTAGAAATGCTTCTGCTCACGGTTATCTAAGTGCAACAAAAGTTAAGGAATTAGGGCTAAAGCCAGGTTTATGTAAGTTAACTGATGATCTTGCTGTGATTGTGGCTTATGGGCTACAGAAACTAATCTGAAAGCAGAGGATGGCATTGACAGCAGGAGCAAATGCATTTATTATTGTACACAATGGCTTCCGACGGTGTATAGGCAATATAATCCGGTCGGAAGTTTTCAATTTTTAGCCTTTTCAAATAAAAAAACATAGGAAAGCCGTCTAGCCGTTCATAAAGATTGCTTTCTTTTGCAGTTATTCAAACCAGCAAGCCCTGGACAGAAGACTCTATCGAGCATTTTGTTCGAGTCGGGAAAAGATGCTATTCCGGATTTGGAGAAAATCCTCTGTCAACTCCAATCAAGGATCTCATAAGAATTCTTAAATCACTGCCCTGAATGCGATCACCCCAAGTTGCTGTACTTGAATTTTTGATAAGACTGAGCGCAACTAGCGACGAACCCTAGAATGTATTTCAATGCAGTAATACGACTGCAATTAATTTTTCGATGCTACCCGGTGTCCTGGCTCTTGTAGTCAGGGCATTTTTTTAGATTTTGGTTTAATTGGAAGCAAAATCTAAAAACCCAACAGATTTCTCAGGAACAGCGGCAGATAAATATATATCGTTAAAGCCTCGCATTCTTACTGTTTGTCACCATCCAAATAATTAGGATGATAAACAAGATTGAGGCGTTAGAAGCGATGCGATCGCACTCATGCGACGAAAGGCGATCGTCCGAATAGCAGTTGCAGCAGTAAATGTGAAGCGTGGCAACTGATGCAGTCAAAGTTGGGAGATAAGAAATGGGTGATCGCATTTGAGAGAAGAAGGAATGCGATTTCTACTTTCAGTTTTTCTATAACCTCCTTTCACCTCAAATCCATTTTGGCGAAGTGGTCTTGCAGCAACTTGTGCATGAAGCGATAGCGACCTCCAACGCGCTGCAATAAAAGGCGTTCGGTACAGTAGTTAAGCAGACGATCATAGCGTAAGGGAGCGTAGCCATTCCAATCAAGGACGAGACGAAAGGCGAGGTGTTTGCTTAAGGCATCCCCGCCAGATACCTGAGAACTGAATCCAATTAAAATAACTAGAGAACTTGCGACGATTCCTGGAAGGAGTTTGAAATCAACGACGCTGGCAAGAAGATATTCGAGGAGGAATTTGAAGGGCAATGCTGCCACCAAGGCAATTGCGCTGACGATGATCATATTTTTTACTGAGTTTTTTATACCCTGATTGGGTTCAATGCGAGTTTGGATATCTGCTTTTAGCCCAAAAATCAGCCCAACAATTAGCGCTCCCATTAGCCCGACAACCAGTCCGACAACCAGCCCGACAACCAGCCCTCCAATCAGCCCGAAAATCAGTCCGTAAATCAGCCCTCCAATCAGCCCGACAAACAACCCGTAAATCAGTCCAAAAATAAGTTTTTCGCGAATCGAATTTGAAAATTCTTCTACAGGTTCGATTGTATCCAGTCCAAAAATTAGCCCGTAAATTGGCCCAAAAATTAACCCAAAAATTAGCCCCAAAATCAGCCAGTAAATTAGCAAAAAAATTAGCCCAACAATCAACCCCAAAATCAGTCCGAAAATTAGCCCGTAAATTACCCCGAAAATCAACCCGAAAATCAGTTGATATGTCCTTTTCTGCTGCCGAGTGATAAGTGCAGTTGGCTGCATCTTTTCGATCAACAATTCCGTGCTAGATTCGCGATTGAGCATTTTTGCAGCAAAGACAAGTGATCGTCGGACTGCTTCGGGCGTTGGTGGTGACTTTGTGCCGTAGGTTTTGCTGCGGATGCCTCGCTGCTTCTGATTGGGGTCAATAATCAGTTCGCGGGTAATTGTGGCATCCCAATAGGTATTAAGCAAATACTCAATTTTGTACTCAGAGGTGGTACGCGATCGCCAATCAGAGAGAGAAAACTTACCCTGCTTCTGTACCAAACCAAACATCGACAAAAACAATGGCGTTGTCAGCAACTCCTGCAACGCCTCATCCTGCTGCACCGTCTGCCATACATCCTGCAACTCAAACTGAGTAAAATAGTCCTCAATTTGCTGGGCAGTTAATGCCTGTAAATAAATCGCCCCGTACAGGTTCAACGGCTGACGCACCACTTGCTCAAACTCTTCCCGCCGACAGCAAATCACTACACCACAAGGGCGCTGTGCCAATTCCCCCGTCAACCAGGCATTGAGCGCCACAGCACAGTCTTTTTGATGCTGAGGTGCCACCTCATCCAACCCATCCAACAGTGGCAACAGTTGATTCTTCTCTAGCCACTGCTGCGCTAATTCCTGACGAATTCCATATTTCGTTTTCAACTCGCCCAACAACCACTCAAAAATCGGCTGTTTCGGATTTTTCCAGGACGACAAACTAAGTAACACTGGAATTGGCTCGGCTTTATCTGCCGTTGAGCGTTGCAACAAATCCTCTGCCAGCTCCAGCATCATCGTTGTCTTACCTGCACCCGGTTCACCCAGGATTAGCAGCTGACGAGTCAGGTTTGAGGGACTATTAGCACAGCTATCGAATACCTCCACGATTCGAGTTCCGGCATTTAAGGGTATCGGTAATTGAGATTGTTGCACCACGGTTGCTGAGAAAGGACGCTGCACGCGATAGTCTTGCTGCTCCATTCCCAGAATTAGCCACACCGCATTGTGCAACGACTGCGCCAGCCGTTCCTGTACTTCCGTGGTGACGGCTTGCAGCAGTTTCTCCTGGGATGCTTCCCGTTTAGCATTTTGGGTGCTTAATTTTGACGTTGCCCCTTGACGCGCTGTGTTCGCGCGGGCTACGACTTTTTTGCCAGCGCCTTAGACCACTTTGTAAACGTCGGGAAATGCGTCCGCAGAAAGTTCTCTGTATCCAACTCTGCTTCGTAGGACAGACTGACAAATGGCGGCAATAGCGACAGCGCTCCCTTTAATTTAGCTGCCGCAGGTGTTCCCGGCTTGCTCACTTCAGCATGAATTTTCTGTAACCATTCCAGAACCTCATCAGAATATTCCTGGCTAGTTTGCAGTTGCCCCGCCTGTTCTACAATCTCGGCAACGACTACTTCTGGCGCTGGCTCTGAGATAGCAACTGTAGCTGACTCGTATGCCAAAATCTGCCAATATTCTTTCTCATACTCACGGAGCCGAGGTTTTATTTCCAACTGCAATCTTTGTTCCGCTTGAGTTTTGTGTAAACCTGTCGTTAACAGTATTTCTCGCTCTAAAGACTTTTGTTGGTCTCGCAGGATTTTCAAAAATTCTTCAACTTCGCGCAGACGCTCGCTCGACATCCCTAGACTCCAGAACTTGAAAACCACTATATCGGTTTTACTCTATAGACTTTGCAATGTCCGCCATGTCTTCTGGGACATCAGGATATGACGATGTACAGACGGATCTGACACAGTGCGATCGCTAGTTGAGAAATGTATGTATGACGACTTGAAGGAGAATCCTCTCTCAACTCCAATCGAAGGCTCTAGTAGAGACAATTAATTTAGGCAAAGTTTTTTGTCATGAACGGGTACGCCCTTATCCAGCAAGGGTCACAGCCGTTCTATTCTTCGACAACGTTCGTACCCCGTGACCAGATGGTGACTAATTTCAATCGGCGATCATAGGTTTATTAACTTCGTAGGACAGGACATTTTTAGATACTTAAATTAAGAATACTTTCCTGATTAGGATTTTTTGACATAACATTTTTCACGGCTAAATATTCTGTCATTAAGGAAATAATTACATTATCATCATTGAAGTCAAATAAACTTATTTTGCCAGAAACTAATTGTTCTAGAGTATGCCTATAAAATTCTAATTCTTCATGCAAAGAAGGATGAACATCTTTGCCCCTAATCAACATAGTTTGAATAATTTCGTCCTTACTAAAGCCATTAAAAACAATATTTGGATTTAGAATAGAGTTTTCTGATACTTTCTTTTTACTATTTTTGCTTGTTATTATATCTAATAATTGTTGTCTCACATAATCAAAATCATTGCCTAAATCAAAATAAACAACAGGATAAAGCTTAAAGTAAGGCTTTGCACAAAAGTAATTCACTACATACCAAGCATTTTGTTTAATACTTACTTTAAGTTGTAATCCTGCGTGTCTTTGTTTGTTTAATTTAATCCCTTTGATACTTAATAGTTCTTTGGCATCATCAAATCCGTGAATCCAACATATATCACGATCGCTTTGGGGATTGTATAAATGCCCACGATCTTTTGCAGTTTTTGCAAAACCAGTTCCTATTGCTTTATATTTATCAGGGTTATCCAGAAAAGATTCATAAAATATTTTATTAAACACATTTATCAAATAATTAGGTTCTTGTTTTAAAACTCTAGCAATATTAGCCCAACGTCTATTAGCACTAAGACTTTCATTACAAGCACGCACAACTATCCCCTCTGCAATATAACCTAATAATCTACCAATAAAAATATTGGGATGAATACTAGAGTTAATAAAAGGGGTAAATTCAAAAATCCCAGTGCTTGGATTTATGACAACTGCCCCTACATCTAACAATAAACCAACTAACTCTAGTGTTCTTTTATAATAAGGGGTATCATCTATTAGTTTTGTATTTAAATTGTTTTTATTAACATAAGAACTTGGCAGAATAAGAACTGAATCAGACATTTTATTAAACCTGCTTTTACTCTTTACATAAATCGACTAGTGCTACATTAATCACATATGATGACATCCCAATTTCTTTTAGAGAGAGTATATAGATCATCCCTAAAATGATTGCCCTATCAATGTCATAAATCGCTGTCACCATATAGAGGATTAGACTGAATGGTGAGATGTAGCAAAGATTCAGGGTTCCTGCCAGCCTTCCACAGCCGCTAAAAAGATATTGATAAGCGGGTGGTCAACTAGCTCTTTTATACCTTCAGTGCCAGCCTTTTTCAGCGCTCCGATTACCCGTGCTTTCAAGGTTGGATTACTCTCTATGTGCCTAATTGCTTCTGTTACTACCGCCTGTCTCTCCAATGGGGTATTAGTGGGATAAGACTGCTCCAGTTGTTGTAGGAGCTGCTGAATCTCCGCTGCTGCATCTAAAAGACTTTGTCTTTGCTCAGGTGCATAGTTATTGAGGATGGATTGCACACGAGCGTTATCCCGCGCTGTGTCAACATTACTTCCAATGTTGGCTCCACGCTGGTCGTACTTGGATTGGTAAGCTTCTGACATAGATTGGCTCTCCGCTACAGCTGTAGCTTCAACGTTAATGGTTCTGCCAGCCAACAGCATAGCAATTTCCTTTAGGTCAGCACAGTGCCGATAATTAGCCTGTGTTAACTGCTTTTGGGCTTCGAGCTGAGTTTCGAGTTCATACTGCCGCTTTAATAACTTCTCAATCTCTGCCTTATCCGCTTCAAGTGGAACGCCTACTCGGATGACAAAGGCATCACCCTTATTTTCAAAGGCTTGGATAAATAGCTCATCGCTGCCACACTCAACTTGTAGCTTTTGGAATGAGGCAAGAAATGCAGCCCAGTTCACACCATCGCGGAAAATTAGATCAACAGTTTCTAAAACTTTTTGGAACAGCTTTTTAAATTCTCCTGGTGCAAAATAAGCACTACTGGGGCGACGTTCTTGTTGTTCTTGTCGCAGATAAACATATTTGCACGAAACTCTCTCAAAATTTGTATCAGAATTAATATTCCAATCTTCTATACAAGCTCCTGTAAGTATCGTATTACTAAAATTTGCATTCAAAGCTTGAGTTGCGATTAATAATGTTTCGCTGAGGTTAGCGCTATCGAGGTTAGCCCTACTTAGGTTAGCTCTACTAAGATTAACCTTAGTGAGGTTAGCCCTACTAAGATTAGCTTTACTTAATTCTACTTTGCTGAGATTAGCCTCAATAAAGTTAGCCTCAATTAAAATAGTTTGGAAAAAGTTAGCATTGCTAAGATCAGATTTACTAAAGTCAGCCGCATTGAGGTTAGCATCGCTAAAATTAGCCCCTCTGAGATTAGCTTCGCTGAAGTTAGCTCTAGTTAGGTTAAATCCACTTAAATCAAAACCACTGAGGTTAACTCTGCTAAAGTTAATTTCTGTAAGGGTAGCCTCAACAAGGTTAGCTTGGCTCAGATTAGTCTTAGTAAGATTTGCTTTGCTAAGGTTGGTTTCTTTGAAATTAGCATTCATGAAATAAGACGCACTAAGATCAACTTCACTGAGATTAATTCCATCAAGGTCAATTTCTTTTAAGTCAACCATGACAGGCTCATTTCCATCAATAAAACCAAATATCTCCATTTTTATACCATTAGAGATAGCCTTATTAAGATCACTTTCCTTGAAAACAACCCCACTGAGGTTAGCTTCTTTGAGGATAGCGCCATTAAAGTTGGATTTTCTAAAGTTAACCGCATCAAGATTGGCTTCACTAAGGTTAGCCCCACTTAAGTTAGCCCTACTGAAGTTAGCATTAATGAAGTAAAGCCATCTAAGATCGGGCTTGATTTCAGGATTCTTCGTTCTCCACTTATTCCAAATATTTACCCCCTGCCTGAACAGGTTAAGGTGTTCCTCATTTGCCATCTAACACAAGCCAATTAGTTTGATTGTTTGCCGAGCATAGCCTATGCCTATGGCTTTATCAAGCAGTAAGACAAAGACACCCAAAGGCTAGTGAGGATTATCAAGCCTTGGTGACACTAGCTTTTTGTTGCAGCTTCACTTAAGTTTGATGCAGAGAATAGGCTTAACATCTAGCCAACAGTTGCTTTATAAATTCTCAGAGGTAAATATTTTAAACGACCGTTTACAAGACAATTTTCTGGAGTTGACACAACCCACCTCAAAGCCAGTTTCAACATGTCTCATTACCCATTTTTTAATCTATGTGTCATGAGGGAATTAATAAATGTGGTGTAATTACGAACTCAAATTAGCCGCATCATCTTAATTCTGCAAGAGGTCCAATGAACCGATTATGTCTCTCCAGCGTCGCTTCTGTCCCTACTGCGGACAATCTCATAACCAAGGTGAAAAAAAGCAAAAACATTAACTGAGCGCTTTGTCCTACGGGTGTAGTGTTAATCAGTTGAAGGGAAAAATGCCACAAGGCACATTATGTGGAAATTTAGGCACTACTTTGCCTCTAATGATAGAGAGGCTATATTTCCCCCCTTAACAAACCTCATTCCCTCTGGTGTCCACAATTCCTCTGATTCAGCAAGGAGTTGGAGATCAAGACAGCGAGCGCTCTCTAGAATTCGGTACACCGAATTCTAGCTTCACCTGTCAGGAGGGCCGAAAGTCGAGACAGCAATCGCTATCCGCTCCCGTGGAATGCACGGCACACACTATAAAAAGATCGCGAAATTGAGCTAAAGCGTGATCGCACTCTGGGATCTTCGACATAGTCTTATAGTCTTGTAGTTGGGTTACTCAGTTTCTGCCAGAATTGAGGGCGATCACGCTTTAGCTAAAAATTTCTGTTTCCTAATCAGAACAAGTTTAAACAGTATCGCAGTAATGCAGTAATGCAGTAATCAATCTTCTACATCTTGCAGCGCTTCATCTAAAAGCACCCTGACGATTTCGGCTTTCTTCTTCCCAGTTCGCGCTGCCAGAATTGATAGCTTTCTGTGCATGGATTCGGCTAGGTCTACCGTGAGTCTGATTGTAGCTTCCTTGGGTGGAGGTTCAACTTCTTGAGGATTATTTTGTTTAAGTAGGGGAGTGATTGGTTCTCCGTAAACAAATTGCTTAGCGAGGTTATCGTCATCGTTTAGAGGCTTGCGTTTTTTGGTCATGGCACCAGCCTCAGAATTTCTTTGAATAGTTGCTCAAATTCTCCGGTTGCTGCGATCGCTCCGGGACCAGGTAAGTCCCATACAGTCGCTGATTGACCAAAAGCATCGGCGGTTGATTGCCGTTGGTGGATGATTGTTTTCAGGGATATTAAGTCAGGGATCTTTTCAAGCAGAGAGATCGCCTCAGTTTTTAATCGAGTATTTTTCTGAGCGCGACTGAGAAATACTGCTGCCTTGGGTAGTCCACCACGAACTGACTGAGCTTGTTTAATCAATCTCACAGTGTCGGCTGCGGCATCCAGGTCTAACTTGCTGGGTTGGCAGGGGATTACAGCTAAGTCCGTGCGAAATAGAATCGCTCTTGTCGATTCAGCTAAACTGCCTGCTCCATCAACTACCAGGAAATCAACGGATTCAGCCAAGACTGGAATTTGTTCAAGTAGATCGTCAGGACTTATTAGGGCAGTCACAGGGATTGGACTTTCCATAGAGGCGAACCATCTAGAGAGGGAACGCTGTGGATCACCGTCAACCACCTGTATTTTTTTCTTTTTTTTGGTAGCTAGCCAGTAGGCGAAATGCAGAGCAGACGTGGATTTCGTGCTGCCCCCTTTCTCATTGACGAAAGAGATGACGGTCATGTTACTGCATTACTCAACTACTGCATCCAGTATGCCAGAACTGGGGGTCTCGCTTACTCAACTTGGCACGACGGCGATCTATAGTTGAGCAGCTAATTCTTAACTGTTTGCAGATGTCAGCAATAGTATCGGACGAAGGATCTACAAGCTTAATCAGTGGAATTTTTCTTAGAGTTATGCTGCTCTTTCTGGCTACCTCTCTGCCTCTACCTCTAGCAGCGGCTAATCCAGCGTCCGTTCTTTCTCGGATGATCTGTCTTTCAAATAAGAGCGAAGCGCAAGCGCGACGACCAGTCGTTCGCGCCGAAGATGCACGCACACTAATTTGCCGTCACTCGTGGTGGTATCGATTACTTCGATTAGATTGACAAGTCTATTCTGATGCCAAAGGTATTGAAATCTTCAAGCAGCGTCAGTAAATGTTTGAGAGACTGTCCCAGCCGATCAAGTCGCCATACAACTCGGCTCAAATAAAGATTCATCTAAGTGCATGAGTTTTTATTTTAAAAGAACAAAACACAACAATTTGGTTTCATCTCGACATCATTATCAACTCGCAACAAAGTGTAGTTTGGCTAAAAATTGAGTTCATTGGTTTACGCCGTGCTGATAGTACAGGCGATACCCGTCAGCAAACTCAATAGCAGGTTCCCCTTCCGCATGGAGGCGATAATCGCTATCAAATGAAAGTTTAGTGGGGCGCTCACATACCAAGCAAATTCCTTCATAGGGAAAAATCCAACCACAATGGCTGACTAGCGATTGATAAACTTCCCATTGTTCAGAGTTATAAATTACATTTAAGACTGAAATAGCATAGTCCATCCAGCTCCCGCTGACTGCCCATGACCTGAGATGTAATGCTCCCCCG
Organism: Trichocoleus sp. DQ-A3; assembly: GCF_039961975.1. Taxonomy (NCBI): domain Bacteria; kingdom Bacillati; phylum Cyanobacteriota; class Cyanophyceae; order Leptolyngbyales; family Trichocoleusaceae; genus Trichocoleus; species Trichocoleus sp. DQ-A3. The sequence goes on from NZ_JAMPKC010000034.1 coordinate 45,522, forward strand.
CTTGGTTTTAAATATTGTTTTTTTATATCGTTTTTTCGATAGTTTTCTTGTTGTTCTATATAGGCTCTGCCTATATGCCAATCCAACTTTTGTTTCAATTTCTTCTCTAACACAGTCTTTTGTCCTAATTCCTCAGATAACTGATTTAGGATTTCCCACTCTAGTTTGCCCTCTAAATGCCATCTTAGTTGAGCGATTATTTCATCTTCGATTCGCTCCCACAATCCATCCCTATCTCTAATTATCATCAACCTGTCTAAATCGTATTCTCTTAGGGGTGTATCTAGTAGCTCTTTATTAAAGAGTTGTCCGGTAATTTGGCTTTCGAGGGGGACTTTTATCTTTGCCAAAAAGCGCTCATATAAGGGGTTAGAAAATTCATTTATAATTTTATTTCTAAGTTGTTTTCTTACCGGACTGATTTGTAGCTTATACAAGTAATAACAGATTTTATCAAACCAGTGAAGCCTGGGGGAATCTCTTAATTGAGCGACGAGTAAACCATCAAATTTTTTAATGAGTTGAGACTGAATAACTGTATTTAAAGCAGCCTTCGGGCTATCATAAAAAATAATTTCCGGTTCGGCTTCACCAATGAGAACATAAGCAGCTTTAATAGCCTTACGAGCTTTTTGCCGAGCGAGACGTTGAGTAGAAACAGCAATTTGCCTCCACTTTTCCCGATAAACAGGAATCAGTGCTTCTTGCTCAGGCGTAGGTTTTTCAAGATTATTGGGCGACATGGTTGTAGTAAACTGAAATGTTTTACAGATTTTACTTCAAACTAGATTTAGGCTTGAACGCCGAAAAAGTCGTTGATACAATGCTGAGCGCGTAATTAAGCAGGCACAGTTGGTTAGAATTTCTGAGCGCTGATCTCAGCGTGTTCGTTATCGATTCAGCTAAACTGCCTGTTCCATCAACTACTAGGAAATCAACGGAGTCAGCCAAGACTGAAATTTGTTCAAGTAGCTTGTCAGAACTTATAAGGGCAGTGGCAGGGATTGGAGTGTTTATAGAGGCGAACCAGCGGAAGAGGGAACGCTGTGGATCGCCGTCAACTACCTGTATTTCTTCTGTTTCTGATAGCTAGTCAGTGTGCGAAATGCAGAGCTGACATGGATCTTGTACTGCCCCTTTCTCGTGGACAAAAGAGATAACGGTCAGGTTACTGCATTACTCAATTACTGCATTAAATATGCCAAAATGAGGGGTTTAGACTCCACCTAAAAGGACTCTTTTCGGTGGAGTTACTCTCAGCGGCTAACGGATTCATGAGCGTTTCACTGTTGCTGGATTCGCCCAACCAAATACTGTTTAGGTGGAGTTGCTATGAGAAACCAAACCGCTGATTAAGTAAGCCCGACCGGACAATGAACGAGATTATTTAGCCCCGAGAAGCACTGCAACAATAGTAATCGCGTTTCGGAGGCTTACAAGGGCGGCAAATATCAGCACTACGCGAACCGGATAGATTGTTATTCACAGTTTTTGGACTTCAAGCTTTCCTCTGATACTGACCAGGGTTTTTTAAAGTAAAAGCTTTTCGGGGTAATGTTTTGCAGAGTTCGTCATAGTTCTGTTTGTCAGTTAACTTCCATGAGTCTACCTTCACCCGTATCGGATACGCGACGCTTCCTTTGCTCTTCCGCACTCAATAGGAGTCAGCCCAGATGCAGCGATTTTTAGCTGATGAGAGTTGTAATCGTGAGATTTTTCTGGGTGAAAGCTTTACTCATCAAAGGTTTTAACGATTTGAATGTCTTGAATTCTACAGAAAAGAGAGGTCGAAACATTCGCTCAGCAAAGGTTCTAGCCTTAAAGTTGTTTTTGCCGCGTTTGCTAAACAACCGGATTCAATGCGGTCATCGAGA